>NZ_CALVGT010000042.1 GCF_944327175.1 uncultured Lactobacillus sp. | reverse complement strand
CTTATTGCTGCCAGCAGCTTTTTACCCCCCGCCTTTTGCTGGAAACGGGCGGGATCTTGACCTATTGTTTGGCCCTGGGCCTGGTCTTGACAGCGAAATTGCCGAAATTTAAGCAGGCTTTTTGGCTGAACGGCCTGCTGACGCCTTTTTTGCTCTACTTTTTCTACCAGGTCAATGTCTGCACGATTTTTTACAATATTTTAGTCGTGCCCTATTTCAACTATATCGTCATGCCCATGACCGGCCTGGCTTTGCTGGCTCCGCCGGGTCTAACGGCTTTTTTTGAAAAAATCCTGGAGGCGGCGGAAGGGGTGTTGGCTAATCTGGCGAAAACTGGTTTTGGCCAGCTGGTCTATGGCCAAGTCAAGGCCTGGCAGCTGGCCCTGCTTTTTGCCTTGACCTTCCTGTATCTTATTACGATGAAAAAGAAATACCGCCATATTCTGGCGGCGGTCTATCTCTTAATTTTTATCAGCATCCACTTTCCCTTGGAAGGACAGGTCTCTTTCATCGACGTGGGCCAGGGCGACAGTATCCTTTTAACGACGCCCATCCGCCGCCGGGTCTACTTGATCGATACCGGGGGCAAGCTGACTTTTGGCCAAAAGAAGCGAAGCCGGCCCCAGATCGACCGAATTACCATTCCCTTGCTTAAAGCCCAGGGAATCAGCCAGATCGACGGGGTCTTCGTCAGCCACCAGGACGCCGACCATGTCGGTGACCTAGGCCCCTTGCTCGAAGAAATGCCGGTCAAGCGCCTATATATGGGGGTGGGTCTTATTCAAAATCCCAGCTTCCGGGCCAGGATAGCCGGCCGGGTAGAGAAGACCAAGCTGATTGAGCTGAAGGCGGGGATGGAGGTAAAAGAAGCGATCAGCTTCCAGGTTCTGCACCCGGAAGTAGCGGGGAAAGGGGAAAACAAGGACTCCTTGTCGCTCACTTGCCGCCTGGCTGGGAAAAGCTGGGCCTTTACCGGTGACCTGGACCAGGCAGGAGAAGAAGCAATTATCAAGAAGTATCCAGATTTAAAAATTGACTACTTCAAACTTGGCCACCACGGCAGCGATACTTCTTCTTCAACTGCGTTTTTGCAGGCAATCCAGCCAAAATTAGTCTTTATTTCAGCTGGCCGGAACAACCGCTACCACCACCCCAAGCCGGAAACTTTAGCCAAATTGCATCAGCTGAGGATTCCCTACCTCAATACTCAAACAGAAGGGATGATCAGCTGGCATTACGGCATCAGGGAATACTTCAGCAGTTTTCTGGAAGGGCGGCGGGTGTGTTATCATTATTAAAGACTTTACTTTTAGAGGGAGGAAAGCGGCTTGCCAAATTTGATATCCCTGTTTCCCAACAGCCAGGCGGGAAATCCAAATGTCCTGTTGCAGGGACCAGATGCTTTTTTAAATGACTACCTGGCTCACAATTATGTCCAGCAGGCAGCCTTTCAAGGCCTGGAGAAGGTGACGGTTGACTGCGAGAGCGACCCGCTGGACGACTTGATCGCGGCCTTGGCGGAAGCCAGCCTCTTTAGCCAGCAAAAAATAGTCTTAGTTAAGAATCCCATCTTTTTGACGGGAAAGTTCCCGGCCAAATATAAGCAGCAAGGTGACCGGCTGCTGGAAATCTTCAGTCACCTGGACCAGATTGACGACGTGATCGTTTTAGTCGCCAGCTATGAGAAGCTGGACCGGCGCAAGAAACTGACCAAGCAGGTGGAAAAGAGCTTCAATACGGTCTCAACCGCGGTCAAAAGCTATGAAAGCGGCCGGGTCATGCAGGCCTTAGTCAAGGCTGAAGGCTACCGCTTTGCTGGCGGGGCCCTGGACCTGCTCATGGAGAGAAGCGACCAGGTTTTGGATGTGGCCCTGGGTAATTACAACAAGCTGAAGGCGATCAGCGATGGCCAGGAAATCAGCCGGGACCTGGTGGACCGGAATATCGACCTTAGCTTAGACCAGAACGTTTTTGCTATTCTGGAGGCAGCTTTAAGAGGCGACTACCAAGAAGCCATCGACCGCTTGGACGGGCAGCTGCGAGAAGGGACTTATCCCCTGCAGCTGGTCGCGGTCTTTTTCAGCCAAGTTGAATTTTTGCTCTGTGTGAAGGTGATGGGACAGAGAAGGCGGAGTGAAAGCGAGATCGCCAAGGAATTGTCCGCCCACCCTTACCGGGTCAAGACGGCTTTGAAGTCCAGGGCGAAGGTCGGCCAGCTGAAGAAGATGCTGGCTCAGCTGATCCAGCTGGACTACCGCTACAAGAGCGGGGTCTACCAGGGCAGCCGCTTTTTAAAGGCTTTTATCCTGACCTGCTAGGGAAAAAGAGAAAAAACAAAAAAGAGCGGGAAACGGATTGTTTCTCGCTCTTTTGTTGATTGCTAGTTTAATTACTTAGCAAGCTTAGCCAAACGACTCTTGTCACGGTTAGCCTTGTTCTTGTGGATCAAGCCCTTTGAAGCAGCCTTGTCCAATTCACGGATAGCAGCAACGTGTAATTCGGAGGCGTTGTCCGCACCAGCAGCTTGAGCAGCCTTAAACTTCTTAACGGCAGTTCTCATAGTGCTGAGTTGAGCAGCATTGCGTTCGTTAGCAACAGCTTGAGTCTTAACACGCTTGATAGCAGATTTGATTTGTGGCATTAGGTTCACCTCCAATAACTGATTGAAATTCACTAAATTATTATACTGAAAGCCAGCGCCAGATGCAAGAAGAAATTTTACTTGCTTTTTCTAAAAAATCGGGTATGATTATATTTGTTATGTGAACCTTGGACGTTGTCTTTACGTTTCACCTAACGGCTGACGCTGTCCGGGGCAATTTTTTAAAAAAGAAAGGTGCAGAAACATGGCAGTTTCAAAAGAAAGAAAGAACGAAATCATCAAGGAATACGCAACCCACGAAGGCGACACTGGTTCCGTAGAAGTACAAGTTGCTGTTTTGACTGAAGACATCAACAACTTGACTCAACACATGCGTGAACACTCACACGACCACCACTCATACGTTGGTTTGTTGAAGAAGATCGGTCACCGTCGTAACTTGCTTCGCTACTTGCAAGAAAACGACCTGGAACGTTACCGTGCATTGATCGCTCGTTTGGGTCTGCGTCGTTAATCAAAGACCTACCAAGAGGCTGGGATTTCCCGGCCTCTTTTCTTTTTCCTTTTTTCTGCTCTTCACTTTTCTTTCTTTTTCCTTTACAGGATTAGTGACTATCATGCTTATGCCCTTTATGTTAAAATTAAAAAGATTATAAGCGTTTTGATCGACAGATCCATATAAAGCATCTATCAGACAAAGAATTGATTTACATGATTACGAAAAGGAGAGGTTTATGTCAGACAAGTTAAAAATCATGGTTCTCAGCGGGGTCCGCGAGCAGGGCAAGAATATGTTTGCCGTTCAGGTAAACGATGAAATCTTTGTTTTGGACGCTGGCCTCAAGTACCCGGACAGTTCATTGTTTGGGATCGATGTGGTAATTCCGGACATGGAATTCTTCAAGCAATACGGCGACCAAGTGGCGGGGATCTTCTTGACTCACGGCCACGCTGACTCCATTGGGGCCCTGCCATACATTTTGCGGGACTGGGACATTCCGGTTTTTGGTTCAAAACTCACCATTGAACTGGCCAAGATCGACGTACAAAGAGAAAACAAGCGGCGGAACAACCAGCTTTTCAACGTCATCGACGCCGATACGGAAATCGACTTTAAGAATGCCAGCGTGTCCTTCTTCCACACCACTCACTCAGTGCCCGATTCTTTGGGGATCGTCATCCATGCTCCCCAAGGGCAGATCGTCTACACCGGTGACTTCAAGTTTGACCCTTCATCCCGGCCGGCTTACCGCACTGACATGACCCGGCTGGCTGAAATCGCGGAAAACGGCGTTTTGGCGCTTTTGCCGGACTCCTCAAACGCTGAAGCGGTCTTCCCGAATGCCAGCGAAAATGAAGTCGGCACCTACATCACCAACGTCTTCAGAAACGCCAAGGGCCGGATTATCGTGGCCGGTAAAGCTTCCAACTTGAACCGGGTCCAGCAGGTCTTTAACGCTGCTGCCGCTACCGGCCGCCGGGTCCTTTTGACTGGCCGGGACGTGGCCAAGATCGTCCACACGGCCATGAAGCTGGGCTACCTGGAAGTGCCGGACGGGCTTCTAATGAAGGTCAAGGAACTCAAGGACGTGCCGGATGAAAAGACTGTCATCTTGGAAACCGGCCGGATGGGCGAACCGCTCCAGTCCCTGCAGAAGATGGCTAACAACCGCCACCGGATGATCACCATTCACGAAGGGGACCTGGTCTTTATTGCTACCACTCCGTCACATGCTGTTGAAACTACGGTGGCCATCACCAGTGACATGGTTTACCGGGCTGGCGGCACGGTTATTGAACTTGGCCGCAACATGCATACTTCCGGCCACGCGACTGGCCGGGACCTGCAGACCTTGATCGACCTCTTGAAGCCGCGGATTTTGTTACCGGTTATCGGGGACTACCGGCTTTTGGAAGCAGTCAAGGACTTAGCTGTTGAAACCGGGATGGACCCGGACGACGTCTACATTACCCAAAACGGGGACTGCCTGGAATACGACACTAAGCGCGGACAGTTCTTCCGCGGGGATGCCGTGCCGGGTGAAGACACGATGATCGATGGCTCCGGGGTCGGCGACGTGGGCAACATTGTTTTGCGCGACCGGGAAGTTTTATCAGATGACGGGATCTTCATCGCGGTAGTGACGATTGACCGCAAGAAGAAGAAGATCGTGTCTGAACCGCAAGTCACTAGCCGGGGCTTTGTCTACATTAAGGCCAACCACAAGCTGATGAATGACTCTATCCAGGTCATCAAGGACTCTATCCAGGCTAACTTTGAACACAAGAAGTTTGACTGGACTGAACTCAAGCAAGACATGCGCTCCAGTCTGGAGAAGTTCCTTTACAAGCAGACCAACCGCCGGCCGGTTGTTTTGCCAGTTGTCATGGAAGTCAACCAGAACCGGCACCGGGCAATGCAGAAGAAGGCCGAAGACGCGGCTGAAGGTAGCAAGGAAAAGACTGCTAAGAAGAAGCCAAACCGCAAGAAGCAGACCAGGCCGGCAAATAAGACCGCTAAAACTGGCAAGAAGCCAGCCGCTAAGGGCAAGAAGCCGGTAAACAAGAACAAGAAGAAGGACAGCGAGGCAGATGACAAGCGTTAGCCAAGAGAACCTGCTGAAATTGGCCAGACGGGCCGAAGCAGGCGGGGACTACCAGGCTGCCTGCGGGCACTTGGAAGAGGCCCTAAGGCTGGGTTTTGACGAAGACCTGGCTCTGGACTTGTCCCGGCTTTTGCGCTTAAACAAGGAAGAAGATCAGGCTTATGCCCTTATCAAGGCACTGCCTGATCTTTTTTCCCGGGAGGAAGTGCGTGACGAGTATGGGCAGGTCCTGGCAGCCAATAATTTTTTGATTGAGGCTCTCCAGGTCAAGCATCTGACAGAGGGAGAGGTCGACTTCCCGGTTTTGCCAGCAGACAAAAAGGAACAAGAGAAAATCCTGCTTGCTTTTAGAAAAAAGCAGGCAGTCAGCCAAAGCCAGTATGAGCAGCTTTTGAAGCTGGATTTGCCGACTTACCTGGCCTTTGCCAGAAGCCTTTTGCTGGATCCTTTGGCCAATTACGCCTTGCGCCTGGCGGTTTGCGAGGACCTAGTCAAGCTGGGGGTTGAAGAAGAGATGCAGGTTATGATCCTGGGGGACTTGAAGAGTTTTGTGCCCGCTGAAACAGCTTTGCTCAAGCAGGACCCAGTCTACCGGGAATTTATCGCTTCTTTAGCCAGCCGCTACCAAAACCGCCCAAGCGAACTGCCTTTGATCTTGGCTGAAGGAAATTTCGCTTTTGGCCAGCTTTATCCCTGCCAGGGAGATTACGTGACTAATCCCGATGCTTTTGCCCGGGACTTGACCGGTTTTTTACGGCAAAAGCGGGGTGGGGAGAGCCAGAATTTGCTGGAAAAAATCTATCAGAAAAATAGTGATTAATCTTTTTGCAAATCACTTTACTTTTTGCCGGCATTTAGTATAATCATTTTTGGATATTTTCAAGAAGTTGCGCTATTGCTACTAGCGTACTTCTTAGGAAAGTAGTACAATATTCAACAGAGAATCATCCGTTAGTTTTGTCTCAACGGACTTCTTGTAAAATTTCAGGAGGGTCATTTTAATGGCAGAAAAAGAACATTACGTTAGAACTAAGCCACACGTTAACATTGGTACTATTGGCCACGTTGACCACGGTAAGACTACTTTGACCGCAGCTATCACTACTGTGTTGGCTAAGAAGGGTTTGGCACAAGCTGAAGATTACTCACAAATCGACGCAGCTCCAGAAGAAAAGGAACGTGGTATCACTATCAACACTGCCCACGTTGAATACGAAACTGAAAAGCGCCACTACGCCCACATGGACGCCCCAGGCCACGCCGACTACATCAAGAACATGATCACTGGTGCCGCTCAAATGGACGGTGCTATCTTGGTTGTTGCCGCAACTGACGGTCCTATGCCACAAACTCGTGAACACATCTTGTTGGCTCGTCAGGTTGGTGTTAACTACATCGTAGTCTTCTTGAACAAGTGCGACTTGGTTGACGACCCAGAATTGATCGATTTGGTTGAAATGGAAGTAAGAGACTTGCTTTCAGAATACGGTTACCCAGGTGACGATGTTCCTGTAGTTCGTGGTTCAGCTTTGAAGGCTCTTGAAGGCGACGAAGAAGCTCAAAAGAAGATCGAAGAACTGATGGACGTTGTTGACGAATACATCCCAACTCCAGAACGTGAAACTGACAAGCCATTCTTGATGCCAGTTGAAGACGTCTTCACTATCACTGGTCGTGGTACTGTTGCTTCAGGCCGTATCGACCGTGGTACTGTTAAGGTTGGCGACAGCGTTGAAATCGTCGGTTTGGTAGAAAAGGTCTTGAGTTCAGTTGTAACTGGTTTGGAAATGTTCCACAAGACTCTTGACTTGGGTGAAGCCGGCGACAACGTTGGTGTATTGCTCCGTGGTATCGACCGTGACCAAATCGTTCGTGGTCAAGTTTTGGCAGCTCCAGGCTCAATCAAGACCCACGAAACTTTCAAGGGTCAAGTCTACATCTTGAGCAAGGACGAAGGTGGCCGTCACACTCCATTCTTCTCAGACTACCGTCCACAATTCTACTTCCACACCACTGACATCACTGGTGAAATTGAATTGCCAGAAGGTACTGAAATGGTTATGCCTGGTGACAACACTGAATTCTCAGTTACTTTGATCAAGCCAGCCGCTATCGAAGTTGGTACTAAGTTCACTATCCGTGAAGGTGGTAGAACTGTTGGTGCCGGCCAAGTTACTGAAATTGACGACTAATTTTTAGTTTTTAAATTTTAGTTCTAACAGTGTAAAAAGGTGTTCTTCTCAGAAGAACGCCTTTTTTTATCCAAAAACTCCTATTTTGTAGTACTTTCATTGTTTTTTGACCGGCTTTAAGGTAAGATATTTAAGTATGCAAAGTAGCAAACTCAAAATAGACATTGGAGGTATTTGATTAATGTCTGCTAACTGGAAAACTACCGGTAAGACTACTGGTGAACTTTCTTTTGAAATCTCTCAAGATGAAATCAAGAAGAGCCTGGACAAGGCTTTTGACCGCGTAAAGAAGAGCTTGCGTGTACCTGGCTTCCGTAAGGGTCACGTTTCCCGTGTAATCTTCAACCAATACTACGGTGAAGAAGCTCTCTACGAAGACGCTTTGAACTTTGCTTTGCCAGAAGCTTACAGCGCTGCTGTTAAGGAAACTGGCATCAAGGCAGTTGGCCAACCTCAAATTGTTCCTGTATCAATGGACAAGAACAAGGCCTGGGAAATGAAGGCAATCGTAACGGTTGAACCAGAAGTTGAACTTGGCCAATACACTGAAATCGAAGTACCAAAGCAAAACACCCGCGTTTACCAAAAGGACATTGACGCTGAATTGACTAAGCGTCAAGAACAAAACGCTGAAATGGTTTTGAAGAACGACAAGGCTGAAAGCGGCGACACTGTAACCATCGACTACGTTGGTACTGTTGACGGCGTTGAATTTGACGGCGGCTCAGCTCAAAACTACTCCCTGGAGTTGGGCTCAAACACCTTCATCCCTGGCTTTGAAGACCAACTGGTTGGCCACGGTGCCGGCGAAGAAGTTGACGTTGTCGTAACCTTCCCAGAAGACTACGGCGCAAAGGACCTGGCTGGCAAGGAAGCTCACTTCGCAACCAAGATCCACGAAGTTAAGGCAAAGCAATTGCCAGAACTTGACGACGAATTTGCCAAGGACGTTGACGACTCAGTTGAAACCCTTGACGAATTGAAGGAAAAGATCAAGGCTGAACTGAAGTCTGAAAAGGAAGAAGCAGCTAAGGCAGCTATCCAAGAAGCAGCCATCACTACTGCAGTCAAGAACGCTACTGTTGAAGAAATTCCTGACGTGATGATCCAAGAAGACGTTGACAACCAACTCAACCAATACTTGGGCGACATGCAACGTCAAGGGATTGACCCGCAAACTTACTTCAAGTTGACTAACACGACTGAAGACCAACTGCGCAGCCAATTGTCAGCAAACGCCGCTGAACGCGTTAAGACCAACCTTGTTTTGGAAGCAATCGTAGCCAAGGAAGGCTTCGAAGCAAGCAAGGAAGAAATCGACGCTGAAATCAAGGACCTGGCAGACAGCTACAACATGAGCGAAAAGGCAGTTCGCAACGCTTTGAACGACGAAATGCTGGCTCACGACATCAATGTTCGCAAGGCAATGAACTTGATCACTGACAGCGCTAAGCAAGTAGCTAAGGCTAAGCTTGAAGAAAGCAGCGAAGACGAAGAAGACAAGTAATCGCCTGTCTATAGATTGAATCCCCCAGAAGTGGCAACTGCCTCTTTTGGGGTTTTCTTTTGCCAAGGCTGATGAAAAATACAAGGCTAATTTCGCGCAAGTTGCCCGTATTTATGCTAATCTAGTCTTTAGCAAATAGAGGAGGGAATACATGGCTACTAAGTTTACAGATCCAGAAGAAGTGAAATGCTCATTCTGCGGCAAATCTGCCAGCCAAGTAAAGAAAATGATTGCCGGCAACGGCGTGTACATCTGCAACGAGGACATTGAACTGGCCAAGCGGATCATTGATGATGAGCTGCGTCTGGATTCACTGAAGGAAGCGCGCGAGCTTCCCAAGCCAATGCAAATTAAAGAAGAACTGGACCAGTACGTGATTGGCCAGGACCGGGCCAAGCGGGTTCTGTCCGTAGCGGTTTACAATCACTACAAGCGGATCAGTCAAATGGATGTTGATTCTTCAACCGAACTGCAAAAGTCAAACATTGCCTTGATCGGGCCGACCGGGTCCGGCAAGACCTACCTGGCTCAGACTTTGGCCAGGATTTTGAACGTGCCGTTCGCCATCGCGGACGCGACTACTTTGACTGAAGCCGGTTACGTGGGTGAAGACGTCGAGAACATCCTGCTCAAGCTGCTCCAGAATGCTGATTATGATTTGGAGAGAGCCCAGCGGGGGATCATTTATATCGACGAAATTGACAAGATCTCCAAGAAATCTGAAAATGTATCGATAACCCGGGATGTGTCTGGTGAAGGGGTCCAGCAGGCCCTTTTGAAGATCCTGGAAGGGACCATTGCTTCTATTCCGCCGCAGGGCGGCCGCAAGCACCCGCAGCAGGAAATGATCCGGATGGACACCACCAACATCCTCTTCATTGTCGGCGGGGCTTTTGACGGTATCGAAGAAATCGTTAAGAACCGGCTGGGCAAGAAGACCATCGGTTTTGGGGCAGAACAAGAATCTGGCAAGGTTGACGATGACAACTGGAACCGTTTCTTGACAACCGGGGACTTGGTCAAGTTTGGCTTGATCCCTGAATTCATTGGCCGAATTCCGATTATCACTACCTTGGACCGGCTGGACAGCGCTGATTTGGTCCGGATCTTGACTGAACCAAAGAATGCCTTGGTCAAGCAATACCAGAAGCTGCTTTCTCTTGACGGGGTTGACCTGGAATTTGAATCTGCCGCCGTCAAGCAGATTGCTGACCTGGCTATTGAACGGAAGATGGGGGCCAGAGGGCTTAGAACCATCATTGAAAATGCCATGATGGACATCATGTACCGGACGCCGAGCGAAAGTGACATCAGCAAGGTCATCATCACGCCGGAAACGATTACCGGGATTGGCGAGCCAAAGGTGATTCGCCGTGAACTGGAAGAGGTTGCCGATGATCATTAGCCAATCAGAATTTGCTGTCAGCGCGGTTAAAGCCAGCCAGTACCCGAAAGACGGCTTGGATGAAATCGCCCTGGCTGGCCGGTCAAACGTAGGCAAGTCCAGCTTAATCAATACCCTTTTGCAAAGAAAGAACCTGGCCCGGACCTCCTCATCGCCGGGCAAGACCCAGACCTTGAACTTCTACCGGGTAGGCAGCGATCAAGCTGACTTTTACCTGGTCGATGTGCCGGGCTACGGCTATGCCAAGGTTTCCAAGAAGCAGAGGGAAGAGTTCGGGGAAATGATCCAGGACTACCTGGAAACCCGGGCCTACCTCAAGGGCTTGATCCTGCTGATCGATGGCCGCCACGAACCGACCGCCGACGACATTGCCATGTATGACTATGCCCAGTATCTCAACTTGCCGATTTTAGTAGTGGCCACGAAGATGGACAAGATCAAGAAGAATGCCTTCAACAAGACTGAAGCAGCCTTCAGAAAGCACTTGAACTTGAACAAGGACAATGTGACCTTCCTGCCATTTTCATCAGTGACCAAGCTGAACGTCGATCAGGTCAAGGACTGGATCCAAGCCAGATTGGACGAAGAATAAGATAAAACAAAATGCTCAAAGGATTTTCCTTTGGGCATTTTGCGTTTACCGGTGCTTTTTCGGCATTTGCGGCCGGTGGTTGAAGAGCTCAGCCACCAGCTTGAAGTCTCCGTAGATGATCAAGAGGATTCCGATTGCGATGATCGACTGGTGGTTGAAGTATTCTGGGTTGATGATTACGATGATCCCCAGGGCAAAAGCAATAATAGCTTCCGCCGCGGTGATGATTATTCTGAAGACCCCAGTCTGCTTGCGCAAAATAATCTTGCGGACCCGGCCATAGGCGAAGAAGAGCAGGAAGGCCCCCAGGAAGTAGTGGGCCAAAAAGACCAGGAGCTGGTTGCTCGATAAAAGGGCCACAGATACGGCGAACAAGACCAGGTAGGTAATTAAGAAGAAACGCTTCTGCTGGGGCTTAAAAGCCGAAACTGAGACCGAGAGGATATGCTTGACGCTGAAGATAATCCCCCCGACAGCGGCCAGCACCCCGAAGGCCTTGAAGGCATAGTTAGGTGCCGTCAGACTGATGATGCCAAGCAGGACCAGGAGCCAGCCGGCCAAGGTGTCCCGGCTGAACAGGGCCGCCCCGATCTGCTGGTTCTTGATCAGCTGCCAGATCGAGGAAAAGAGATTGCCCAAAATGAACTTGGTCCGCCTTGAAGAGTTGGTCACCGACAAAAGGATGGCCCCGAAGCCCCCGAAGCCGTTCTTGGCCAGCTGGTTGATCTTGCTCGACCCGCTGGCCGCCAGGGCGTCAAAGAGGTCCTGGGTCAAGGCTTCCCGCTCTTCCAGGTTGGCTGACCCGATCCACTGGTTGATCAGCTGGTTGTAGACCCGGGACTCAGGATTGGGCCGCTTGTGGGTCACGAAATGGCTGCCCTTGATCTGCCAGGAATAGGTATCGTGCTGGGCAATGTTGCCATTGGTTGAGTAGACGATGACCGGGTCGACTTCTCTTGGTTCAAAGAGGCGGCCGATAATGGAAAAGTCGGGTACGTAGCGGTGGAGGACCCTTTGCAAAAAGTCCTCGTTGTAGTTGACTCCGGCTTCACTGGCCAGGCCGGGGCTGTCGAAGGTATAGACGGCCTTGATCCGGTCCCGGTAGTCTTCTGGAAGATTCAAGGCAGCGTATTCAGCCAGATTGCCCCCCTTAGAGTGGCCGCCCAGGATGTAGTCAGCTGAGTCGCCGGCCAGGAGGTCCTTGAGGTAGCGGGCCCCTAAGATCTGGGCCTTGGTTTCTTTAAAAGAAATCTCAAAGTCTTCCCGCCAGCCAACCAGGGTGTCGTCGGTCCCTCTAAAGGCCACATAGTGGGTGCCGTCTTCAAGGACGATTTTCAAGGCGCTGAACTGGCACTGGTCAGTCAAAACGGTGTTGAAGTGGGATAAGCGGGCATCCTTAAAGCGGTCGGCTTCGCTCATCAAGTGGAAGAGCTCCTGGTACTGGCTGGCGTCCAGGCTGGTGAAGGAAGAGGCGAAGTATTTCTCGGCGATTTCGCTAATTGTCACTTCTTTGTTGCCGGAAGGGATGTACTTTTCTAGGTTAAGATAAGAAAAAATTGCTAAGACTAAAGCGTCGATTTCGTTGAAAGGAGACTTTTCCAAGGGAATGTCGCCGCGCCATTCCAGGTAGGTCAGCAAATTGCTATTGTCCAAGATGCTCACATCCTTAAAGAAAATAATTGCAAATGCTTACAAGTTCATTTTAGACTAAATAGGGCAGGGATGGGCAGATTTACTGGAAAATTTAGCGACTTTTATAAAATATAAAAAGCCGCCAACAAGCGGCTTACTTTGCCTCTTTGCCGGCAGCTTTGTCGTCTTCCTTTTCCTTGCCCTTGCCGGAAGCGGCTTTCTTCGGGTCGGGAACGCTGGCGAATTTGTCGAAGAGCTTGTCTAAGTCGTCTTGTCTTTTAAAGGTTAAACCCATTTGTCCATATCCTGCTTTCCATTGAAATAAAAGTTCTGCTTTTGAGTCAATTATAACGATATTTTTGCTATTCAGTCAATTTTGAACTATACTTAGCAAAAACTAGCAAAAGAAAGCAGCTTCAAGAGAGGTGTAAAATGACTGACGCGATTGATATAATTAAGAGCCGCCACAGCACGCGCTATTTTGACCAAGGCAAGGAGCCCAGCCGGGCAGACTTGGAAGAAGTAGTCCGCTTGGCCGGCCTGGCTCCGTCTTGGGCTGATTCCCAGCCCTGGCGGGTTTACCTGGCCATGGGGGAAACAGCCAAAAAGATCCATGCTTGCCACCTGGCCTTGGCTGAAGCGGGGACAGCTCCATCCCCAGACTGGGAGACCTGGCACCGGGAGGACTGGGATCCTTATCCAAGAGAAAACATGCTCCGGCACAACCAGGCCAGCCAGAAATATCTGAATACGCCGGAATTGCTGGATCTTAGGACCAATATTTTGCAGAAAAATCTCTACTATGCCCCAGCAATTGCTTACTTGACCATTCCCAAGCAGTCTAACCTCTGGTCAGTCTATGACCTGGGAGCTTTTGCCCAGACTCTGGCGCTTGCCGCCAAGGCTAAGGGGATTGACACCATGCCGGCCTATGAATTGGTCAAGTACCCGGCCAGTGTCCGGGAAATTATGGGCATCCCAGAAGACCAGACCCTGGCCATGGGAATCGGCCTGGGCTATGGCAAAGATGAGTATGTCAACGGCTACCAGGCTCCCCGCCGGGATCTGCCTGACTTCTTGACAATTAAGGATTAGGAAAAGACTTATAAAAAATCGTTGACTTTTTGTAAGTGAGTCTGTAAGATTGAATTAAATCAAATTGAGAAAGGAGCTAAATCATGTTTGCAATGCAAGAAAACCAAACTATGTGCGTTTGTTGTATGTCACTTATGTCATACAATTGTTTTGTGTTGCCTAAACTGGATTTAGCTCAGACCAAGTGATTTGCCAAGTAATTGTTAGCTTAGTGGTAAATGAAGCAGCTGTTTCCTTTAGGGAGCAGCTGCTTTTTTGTCTCAGGAGGAAAAAATGCAAAAGATCAAGGAATTCACCCTTGCCGCCGTCAGTGTCAGTGCTGCCTTTCTGCTGGCCGCTTGCGGCAGTCAGCAGAGCTCAAGCTCATCAAGTAAGGACAAGCAAGTCTTAAAGCTCAGCGCGACCGCTCCGCTGGACACGATTGACATCAGCAAGGCGATCGGCTACGGGCAGACGGGGAACGTTTTTGAAAGCTTCTACCGTTTGGGCAAGAACGGGCAGCCAGCTGCCGGCTTAGCCAAGTCCGGCACTGTATCCAAGTCCGGCAAGACCTGGACCTTCAAGCTGCGGTCTAACGCCAAATGGTCCAACGGGGAAAAGATTACCGCCCAGGACTTCGTCTACTCCTGGCGGCGGACGATCAACCCCAAGAGTGCTTCGCCTTACGCCTACCTTTTCTCCGGTATCAAGAATGCCGATGAAATTATTGCTGGCAAGCAGGCTCCGTCCAGCCTGGGCATCAAGGCTTTGAACCAGGAAACCGTGCAAGTTAAGCTCAACCGGCCGATTGCCTACTTCAAGGTTTTGATGGCTTACCCGCTCTTTGGGCCGCAAAACGAAGCGTTTATCAAGAAGACGGGCAAGAAGTACGCGACTAGCTCCAAGTACATGCTTTACTCCGGCCCATTTAAGATCACCGGCTGGAAGGGGACCAATGATACTTGGTCTTTTGTCAAAAACAACCAATACTGGGACAAGCAGGCAGTCAAGCTGAGCAAGATCAGCTACCAGGTCGTTAAGACCACGAACACCGGCTACCAGCTCTACCAGCAGGGCAAGCTGGACCTCACCCCACTGTCCAGTGAACAGGTTAAGCAGCTGAAGAAGAATAAGGACTTCAAGACCTACCCATACTCCTACGTTGCCTTCTTGGCTTACAACTTCCAGGCCAAGGACGCAGCGGTTAAGAAGGCTTTGAACGACAAGAATATCCGTCTGGCCCTGTCTCTGTCACTGGACCGGAAGATTCTGACCAGCAAGGTCTTCGGTGACGGATCAAGCGTGCCAACTGGCTTCGTGGCTTCTGGTCTGGCCTATGACCCGGCCAACAAGGAAGACTTTGCCAAGGAGCAAAAGGTGGCTAATACTGTTGACTACAACGAAAAGCTGGCTGAAAAGTACTGGAAGGCCGGGATGAAGGAATTAGGCTTGAAGACATTGAACTTGACTTTGCTGGCTTCAAATGAAAGCACTAACGCCGACGCCTTGACCCAGTACCTGCAGTCACAATGGACCAAGGTTTTGTCCGGCATCAACGTGAAGGTTAACTCCATTCCAAGCAAGAACGCCTACACCAAGGCTTCAAGCGGGGACTTTGACATCTACGTTTCCGGCTGGGGTGGGGACTTCAGCGACCCGATGACTTTTATGCAGATTCTGCGGAAGGGGACTTCTTACAACTACGGCAAGTGGAACAATGCTGAATACAACAGCTTGATCAAGAAGGCTTTGACGACTGACGCCAATGATGTCAACAAGCGCTGGCAGGACCTGGTCAAGGCGGCTCAAGTGGCCAACGCCGACCAGGCAGTCAGCCCGATCTACCAGCAGACGACCGCTTACCTGCAAAACAGCAAGGTCAAGGGGATCATCCATAACAACGCTGGTACTCAGTGGAGCTACAAGTATGCCTACATCAAGTAGCTGGTAATTAGAAGCTAGATATACAAACAAAAAAGCGCGACCATTTGGTCGCGCTTTTTTAATGCCGGCTGGCCCGGTGGCTAGCGCTGGCTTTGATTTTGTGGGGATGCCGCTTGAATTTGACCTGGCCGCCCTCAGGCAGAAAACGGAAGTGGCGCATCTTGGCGTTAAAGGGGCGGCCGGAGAGGCGGATGGCGGTCCAGTCCTTCATCAGCTTGATCATCCGCTCTAATTCCTGGACTCTTTTGGCTTGGCCTTCTGCTTCAGCGGCCTGGTGGATGTCGCCTTCCAGGCGTTCGATTAGGTTCTGGTGGTAGGCAAGAAGTTCGGGAGTTAAGGGAGCCCGCCGGTATTGGTTGAAGAGTTTTTGGATCAGTTCCATGGCCTCCAGGCTGTCACGGGGCTGGATATAGCGGGAGTCTTTTTCTTCATTCATCATGTTGTTCCTTTCTGTTTTACTTTTTACTTCTTCTCTATCTTTTTGCCTTTTTCTGGCCTTTAAGTTAAAAATTACAAGAGCGTTAAAAAATGTAATTGCCTAAAATAGCTCTATCCATCTTTTAATTTTTTTGTCATAATATAAAGAAAAGCATGAAGCTTTTACCTTAGGATACCAGAATCAGAAAAAAAGAGAATTTGTTTGGCAAAATTTGTCAATTATGAGGAGAAAAAAGATGAAGGCATACTTGTTCGGCATTACGCCGGTGGAAGAAGCTTTTTTAAAAGAGTGGCAGGACCAGCACCCAGACGATGAAATCTCTTATACCCACAGCCCTTTGGCAGCTGATAATTTAGAGGCAGCTAAGGGCTTTGAGGCGGTTTCGACCCAGCAGGCAGAGCCCTTGACGGCGGCTGATCTGGAAGTTTTGGCGGCTGGCGGCGTCAAGCACCTGGCCTTGCGGAAGGTGGGGGCAGACAATATCGACCTGGAAGCAGCCACTAAGTACGGGATCACCGTTGCTAATGTACCGGCTTATTCGCCGCGGGCAATCGCGGAAAACGGCTTGACCGGGGCCATGTATCTTTTGCGCAAGTGGGGCTATTACCACCGGAAGATGCGGCGGGGAGACTTCACCCGGCCAACGGAACTGATGAGTGATGAGATCTTCAATCAGACGGTCGGCATTGTCGGCTTGGGCCGGATCGGGGCAGCAGCGGCGGAAATGTATCATGCCCTGGGGGCCAGAGTCATCGGCTACGATCCGGTCTACAATGCTTCTTTAGAGCCTTTTTTGGACTTTGTTGATTTTGAGACCTTGATCAAGGAAAGCGACATCGTCCAGGTGCATATTCCGCTGACTCCGGAAAACAAGGGCATGTTCAGCGCCAATGAATTTGCCAAGATGAAGGACGACGCGATCTTGGTCAACCAGTCAAGAGGTGAACTGGTCGATACCGCGGCCTTGATCGTGGCCTTGAAGTACCATGAAATCGGCGGGGCCGCCCTAGACGTTTTGGAAGGGGAAGAAAAAATCTTTGGCCGCAAGTTTGAGGACGTGGGTTCCCTGCCGGACGAATATACGGAACTGATCAACCTGCCGAACGTGGTCATGTCCCCGCACTCGGCCTACTATACCAAGATGGCGGTCAAGAACATGTTCTTCCAGAGCATGACTGATATCGAGCGGACCTTGTCCGGGAAGAAGGCCTTTTTCAAGGTTAATTAGCTGAAAAGCAGTAAAATAAAACGACAAAAGAAGAGTAATGACCAGCCCTGGCGGGGAAATCCGGCCAGGGATTTTTCCATATGTAAAGCTTTTCGTAAAGATTAACATCTGCTAAAAAATTCTGTTAGACTAAGGGTAAAATTAAGTAAAAAAGTTTTTGCAAAGGACAAGGAAATGGCAAATCAAGACCAAGCATATTTAGATTTACTGAAAAAGATCATGACGGAAGGCAATGACAAAAATGACCGGACTGGGACGGGGACCAGAAGCCTCTTTGGAGCCCAGATGCGTTTTGACTTAAGCCAGGGCTTCCCAATCCTGACGACCAAGCGGGTGCCTTTCGGCCTGATCAAGAGCGAGCTTTTGTGGTTCTTGCGGGGGGACACCAACATCCGCTTCTTGCTAGAACATAAAAACCACATTTGGGACGAATGGGCCTTTAAAAATTGGGTAACCAGCCCGGAATACCAGGGCCCGGACATGACTGATTTTGGCCTTAGGAGTCAAAAGGACCCAGGGTTTAAGGCAGTCTTTGACGAAGAAATGCAAAAGTTCTGCCAGCGGCTTCTGGATGATGAAGCTTTTGCCCAAAAATACGGCAACCTGGGCAACGTCTATGGGGCCCAGTGGCGGAACTGGGGTAAGCGGGACGGCGGCTTTATCGACCAGATCGCGGACGTGATTGAGCAAATCAAGACCAATCCCGACTCCCGCCGCTTGATCGTAACGGCCTGGAACCCGGAAGACGTTCCTTCCAGCGCCCTGCCGCCGTGCCATGTCCTCTTCCAGTTTTACGTGGCTGACGGCAAGCTCAGCTTGCAGCTTTACCAGCGCTCAGGCGACATGTTCTTAGGCGTGCCCTTCAACATTGCCAGCTATTCTTTGCTCTTGTCCTTGATTGCCCGGGAAACCGGCCTGGAAGTTGGCGAGTTCGTCCACACTATTGGGGATGCCCACATTTACAAGAACCACTTTGCCCAGGTTGAAGAGCAGCTGAAAAGAACGCCATTTGACGCGCCGACTTTGTGGCTGAACACAGAGAAGAAAAAAGTAACTGATTTTGAAATGGCCGATATCAAATTGGTCAACTACCAGCACGGGTCCACGATCAAGGCCCCGGTTGCCGTTTAGAAAGGGTGAAAAAATTGCTTAGCTATGTTTGGGCAGAAGATGAAAAAGGTGCCATCGGCTACCAGGGCCGCCTGCCTTGGCACCTGCCAGCTGATTTAGCCCATTTTAAGGCAAAAACCATGGGCCACCCCATGCTGATGGGGAGAAAGACTTTTGAGTCCTTGCCGGGCCTGTTGCCTGGCCGGCAGCATGTCGTTCTTTCCAGCAGGAAATTAGAACTGCCAGCTGGGGTTTTACAGTTGAAAAGTGAAGAAGAAGTGTCCGCCTGGCTGAAGGAGCAGGCCGGGGAAGTCTGCGTCATTGGCGGCTCCAGCCTTTTTGCCCTGCTGGCTGACCAGGTTGACAAGCTGGAAGTGACCTGGATCAAGGGGACTTTTCCAGCTGACACCTATATGCCGGCTCTTGACTGGGCGGCCTTTGACCTGGTAGAAAGTGAAGCCCACCAGGCAGATGGCAAGAACAAGTATGACTATGTCTTTGAGACCTACCTGCGCAAAAAACAGCAGGCCGGGCAAGCAGTGAAAAGTGAGATGTGAGTGATATGAAAACAAATTTGCAGACGGGACTGACCGAGGAGGAGGTCGCGCAGAAAAGCGCGGCTGGCAAGGTCAACGTCGCCATTGATGATGAGTTCAAGACCAACCGGCAGATCATCGTTGAAAACACCTTTACTTACTTCAACTTGATCTTTCTGGTTCTGACCATCCTCCTCTTAATCGCCGGTGATATCCGGGATTTGACCTTTTTGCCAGTGATCATCTTGAACACGATCGTAGGGATCGTCCAGGAAATCCGGGCAAAATCAGTTTTAAGCAAGCTGCAGGTCTTAAACCAGACCAAAGTTTTAGCCCTGAGAGGTGGAAAAAGGCGGCAGGTGCCAATTGATCAGCTGGTTGAAGGGGACCTGGTCCTCTTAAAAGCCGGTGACCAGATCCCGGCCGATGCCAAGGTGGTCGACGGCAGCGTCCGGGTCAATGAATCCTTGTTGACCGGGGAAAGCGATGAAATTGCCAAGGAAGTTGGCGACGAGCTTTTATCCGGTTCTTTCATCGTTTCCGGTGAAGTCATGGCCCAGCTGGTCAAGGTAGGCAGCGAATCCTATATTGCCAAATTGACGGCGGAAGCCAAAGCCATGGGCGGGGCAGAAGAGTCAAAGATGATCCGGGCCATCAACCGCTTGATCAAGTGGGTCGGCATCATCATTATTCCAATGGGGGTAGCCCTTTTTGCCCAGGCTTATTTTCTCAACCACCGGCCCTTTGCTGAATCCATCAGTTCTATGGAAGCAGCAATTATCGGCATGATCCCGGAAGGGCTCTACCTGTTGACCACGGTTGCCCTGGCCCTGGCTGCCATGCGCCTGGCTAGAAATCAGGTCATGCTGCATGATATGAAGAGTGTTGAAACCCTGGCCCGGGTCAATGTCCTCTGCGTTGACAAGACGGGGACGATCACTGAACCGAAGATGGCGGTGGAAAAAGTCGTCCCGGCCAAAAGTTACCCGGGAAATGATTTGGAAGACCGGCTTGCCGCCTACGTTTCCAACATGCCTGTTGACAATATCACTGCTGAGGCCTTGAGCCAGAAGTTTGGCCAGGACCGGCCCCTGGTTAATGCCAAAAGGATTATTCCTTTTACCTCGGTCAACAAGTACAGCGGGGCGGTTTTTGATGGTTACACCCTGCTATTGGGGGCGCCGGAAATGATCCTGCGCTCGCAGCTCAAGGCCTGCCAGGAAGAATTTGCCAGCTACCCGGAAGAAGGCTACCGGGTCCTGGCCTTTGCCAAGTATCCAGCTGAACTGGCTGATGAAAAAGAGAAATTAACCCAGGAGGTCGAAGTCCTGGGCTACGTACTTTTGTCCAACCCGATCCGGAAAGAAGCTAAGGAGACTTTTGAATACTTTGCCAAGCAAGGGGTAGAAATCAAGGTCATTTCCGGGGACAACCCGGTTACCGTTTCCCGGGTGGCCGGCCAGGCCGGGATTGCCGGGGCAGAGAAGTACATCGATGCCCAGACGATCAAGCCTGGTGAATACGAGCAGGCCATGGCTGACTACAATGTCTTTGGCCGGGTCAAGCCCGAGCAGAAGAAAGAATTCGTCCAGGCCCTGCAGAAGATCGGGAAGACCGTGGCCATGACCGGGGATGGGGTTAACGACATCCTGGCCATGAAGGAAGCCGATTGCAGCATTGCCATGGCTTCCGGCAACAGCGCGGCTGTCCAGGCCTCACAAGTGGTTTTGCTGGATTCGAACTTTGCCGAGATGCCCCAGGTGGTCAACGAAGGCCGGCAGGTGGTCAACAATATTGAACGCTCAGCTGGCCTCTTTTTGGTCAAAAATATCTTTTCCTTGCTGATGGCGGTCTTTTCCTTGATCTTGACGATTAACTACCCGATCAAGCCGGCCCAGATCACCTTGATCTCCAGCTTTACGATCGGCCTGCCATCCTTCCTTTTGGCCCTGGAAAAGAACCATTCCCGGATCCGGGGCAATTTCACGGTCAATATCCTGACCAAGTCGATTCCAGGCGGGATTACCGACTGGCTAGCCGTCAGCATCCTGGTCTTGACCAACAAGTTTACCAATATCGGGGACAATGAAGTCGCGACCGCGTCAACAGCCCTCCTGGTCCTGGTGGGCTTGATGGTCCTCTCCTGGATCTCCCGGCCACTCAACAAGTACAAGCTGGGCGTTTTGGCCCTGTCAGTGGTCTGCGTCATCTTGTCAATCATCTTCATCCCTGGCTTTTTCAAGCTGAGTCCTTTGTCAGGCCGGGCGGTCTTCACGGTCGTCGTCCTCTTCTTTGCCGGCATGACCCTCTTCAGAATCATATCGCGGATCTGCGACGGGATTAAAGAAGTCAGCAACGTGCTGACAGAGAAGGGGAAAGACGCCAAGCTGCGGGACCTTTTAGCCGCTTATGGTAAGGACCGGGACGAGCTTTGACAGTTTTTTTAGAAAAAGACTTGACTCGCTTAAAAAATAATGATAAGTTTAGAGCATCAAGTTAAGAAAAGTTATCTCGAAAAGCAGAGTAGTCGGGTGACGATCCTTTACAGAGAGGCGGCAGATGGTGAAAGCCGCCAGGAGAGTTCCGGCGAACATGGGCTTGGAATGATATGCCGCGGTGATATTTAGCCGCTGCCGGGGTTGCTCTCGTTAAACAAGCAAGCTGTTTCTATTTTTATTTGGAGACAGCTGGTGAGATTTATTACGCAAGTAATGAATGAACTAAAGGTGGTATCACGAGCGTTCGTCCTTTATCAAAGGACGGGCGCTTTTTCTTTTCTGTTCGAATTTGACTGCCGCTTTATCGGGATTGCTGCTGTGTTTCTGGAGGTATTAATCATGAGAAAAAAGAAACGAAGAAACATTATTATCGCTGTCGTGGCCGTTGTGGTTATCGCCGTGATCGCCTTCTTCTCCTTTGGCAAGAAGAACAATCAGCAAAGCGCAAAGGCGGTAACTGTGACCGTCGGGACTGTTGGGGCAACTAAGGCTGAACGGGCCATCTGGAAGAGCGTGGCGGCCACGGCCAAGAAGAAGTATGGTATCATTGTCAAGACCAAGAATTTTTCTGACTACAACCAGCCAAACAGCGCCTTGAAGTCAGGGGACCTGGACCTTAACGCCTTCCAGCACTACAACTTCCTGAACAACTGGAACAAGGCCAACAAGAGCAACCTGGTTGCCATCGGCAAGACCTACATCGCTCCAATCCGCCTTTACTCACTGAAGTACAAGTCACTGAAGTCCCTGCCTAAGGGTGCAACGATCGCCATTCCAAACGACGCGACCAACGAAGCCCGGGCACTTCTGGTTTTGAAGAACGCCGGCCTGATCACTCTGAAGGGGACCAGCGCTACCAAGATCTACTCAGTTGCTGACATCAAGAGCAACCCGAAGAACTTCAAGATCAAGGAAGTTGCTACTGAACAAGCTGCCAGAGTTTTGAAGTCAGTTGACGCTGCTGTTGTCAACAACGACTACGCTAACCCAGCAGGTCTTGGCGACAAGCAAACCATCTATGTTGAACCAATCAACAAGGACTCCTACCAATGGATCAACATCATCGTTGCCCGCAAGAAGGACAAGAACAAGAAGGCTTACAAGGAAGTCGTTAAGGCTTACCAGACTGAAAAGACCAAGCAGCTGTACAAGAAGTACTACGGCAGCAAGCAAGTTGCGGCTTGGGATGCCAAGTTCTAAGATTTTTAACTTAACCTAGAAAGAAGCTTTGATCATATGAGCATTATTCAACTGGACCACGTCAGTGTGACTTTTAAGCGAAAAAAGGCTGCCGATGTGCAGGCCGTGCAGGATGTGACTCTGCACATTGAAAAAGGCGATATCTACGGGATCGTCGGTTTTTCCGGGGCCGGGAAATCAACCCTGGTCAGAACCATCAACCTTTTGCAAAAGCCAACGGCCGGAAACGTCGTGGTTGGGGGTGTCGACTTTGTCGAAGACGGCAAGCAGGTGATCAGCG
This sequence comes from uncultured Lactobacillus sp., assembly GCF_944327175.1. Classification (GTDB taxonomy): domain Bacteria; phylum Bacillota; class Bacilli; order Lactobacillales; family Lactobacillaceae; genus Lactobacillus. The sequence continues at coordinate 5,247 of NZ_CALVGT010000042.1, read as the reverse complement.
GCAAGGACCTGCAGGCCCGCCGCCGGAAGATCGGGATGATTTTCCAGCAGTTCAACCTGCTTAATGAAACGACCGTCATTGAAAACATTGCCTTTGCCCTCAAGCACTCAGATCTGTCTGATGATGAGCTGGAAGAAAAATGCCACGAGCTTCTGAAGCTGGTTGACCTGGAAGACAAGGCCAATGCCTACCCGGCCCAGCTCTCTGGCGGTCAGCAGCAGCGGGTGGCGATTGCCCGGGCCCTGGCTAACGATCCGGAAATCCTCTTGTCAGACGAAGCAACCAGTGCCCTGGACCCGCAGACGACTATCCAGATCCTGGACCTGTTGAAGAAATTGAACCGGGAACTGGGCTTGACCATCGTTTTGATCACCCACGAAATGGACGCGGTCAAGAAGATCGCCAACAAGGTGGCGGTCATGGAAAACGGCCGGGTTGTCGAAAACGGCAACTTGCGGGATGTCTTCCTTCAGCCGAAGGCTGAATTAACCCAGAAGTTTGTCGGTGGCTCTTTGGCCGTAGTTGACACCTTAAAGAGCTTGAACATCAGCTTGGCTGAAAACGAAGCCCTCTACCAGCTGGTCTACAGCTTGAACAATGTGGCCAAGTCAATCATCATCGAGCTTTACCGGGAAGTCGGCGTGGAAGCATCGATGCTTTACGGTAATGTGGAAGTCCTGGCTGATGAACCGGTCGGGACCTTGCTGATCACTGTCAAGGGGGATGCTAATAAACAGAAGGCGACCTTGAAGTTCTTAAACGACGAGGGCGTCACGGTAACGGAATTAGACGAAAGAGGTAACCGCTTATGATTAATGGTTTGGTACACTGGATCGCGCAGAACTTCCCAAATATTTACAATTTGGGCTGGAGCGGGGACACTGGCTGGGGGACTTCGATTCTGCAGATCATCTACATGACCTTCTGGCCGTCAATCTTCGGCGGGGTCCTGGGCCTCTTCTTCGGAGTCATCCTGGTTTTGACCGAACCAGGCGGGATTTTGGAAAACAAGTTTTGGTTCAACTTCTGCGATAAGCTGATTTCTATTTTGCGGGCCATTCCTTTCATCATTCTTTTGGCCTGCATTTCACCTTTGACCCGCTTGATTGTCGGGACGGAAATCGGGGACACGGCTGCCTTGGTCCCGCTGACTTTAGGGATCTTCCCATTTTATGCCCGCCAGGTGCAAGTAGCTCTGGAAAGCTTGGACCCGGGCAAGGTTGAAGCGGCACAAAGCTTGGGCACAAGCAACTGGGACATTATTTTTGACGTCTACCTCAAGGAAACGCGGTCAGAAATCATCAGGGTGTCGACTGTTTCCATCATCAGTCTGATCGGCTTGACCGCAATGGCCGGGGCCGTTGGGGCTGGTGGTCTGGGTACGACCGCCATCCAGTACGGCTACCGCGACTTTGCCAACGACGTGACCTTCCTGGCCACTGTCCTGGTCGTCATCATGATCTTCATCGTGCAAGTGGTCGGCGACTTCCTGGCCAAGAAGCTGAATCACCAGCACCGGTAAGAAATTTTAGGAAAGAATCTTCTCTTTGCAGGAGGTTCTTTTCTTTTTGCCTTTTTGAAAGTAAAAAAAGAATTTACATTTTTAAAAAATAGCCTTTTCAATTTTAAAAAGTTAAAAAATGGTTTATAATGTGGAGGTAAGTAATAAATATTTTGAGTAGAGGAACTATCATGGCAAAATACGAATTTAAGTCCACTCCAATTGATTTAGTCAACCCGAGCTACGACCTGGTAGTCATCGGGGCCGGTGGTACCGGTTTGTCAGCTGCCTTGCAGGCACATGAACTTGGTGCCAGCGTGGCTGTTTTTGAAAAGAACGAAGTTTTGGGCGGGAACACCAGCAAGGCTTCATCTGGGATGAACGCGGCTGAATCCCTGGTTCAATACAAGCACGGCATCATCGACAACAAGGCCGACTTCTACCAAGAAACCCTTAAGGGCGGCGGCAACTTGAACGATGAAGCAATGCTTAGCTACTTTGTAGACCACGCTGCTTTGGCAATCGACTGGCTGAAGCAGTACGGCGTTGAGCTTGACGACTTGACGATTACCGGGGGGATGAGCAAGAAGCGGGCTCACCGGCCGGCATCTATGGCGCCAGTTGGCGGCTACCTGATTACTGGCCTTTTGAAGAGCATGGAAGCAGCCCGGATTCCAGTCTTCAACAAGACCAAGGTTGTTAAGCTTTTGCAAGATGAAAAGGGCAAGGTAACCGGTATTGAAGTCGTTGGCCCAGATGGCCGCCGGCAAATCGGTGCTAAGGCTGTTATTTTGGCGACCGGTGGTTTCGGTGCTTCCAAGGAAATCATCAAGAAGTACCGGCCAGACCTGGAAGGCTACAAGACGACCAACCAAGCTGGTGCTACTGGTGACGGCTTAATCTTGGGTGAAGCAGCCGGGGCAGAACTTGTTCAAATGGACTTTATCCAAGTTCACCCAACTGCGCAAACTGATGGTGAAAAGACTTTCTTGATCGGGGAAGCTGTCCGGGGCGAAGGCGCTATTTTGGTTAACCAGGCTGGCCAGCGTTTCATCAACGAACTGGACACCCGGAAGGTCGTTTCAGCAGCCATCACTGGCTTGAATGAAGACGGCGCTTACCTCATCTTTGACCAAGGTGTCCGCGACCACGTTAAGGCAGTTGAATTCTACGACCACATCGGCCTGGTAGAACACGGCGCTACTTTGGAAGAACTGGCTGGCAAGATCGGCGTTGACGCTGCTGGTCTTGAAGCAACTGTTGCCAGCTGGAATGAAGCAGTCAAGGGCCAAGACGACCAAGCCTTTGGCCGGACTACCGGGATGGACCGTGACATCTCTGTTGCGCCATACTTTGCTATTCACATTCACCCAGCTATCCACTACACGATGGGTGGTTTGCACATCAACCCTAAAACGCAAGTTTTGGGCAAGGATGACAAGGTCATCGAAGGCCTTTACGCGGCTGGCGAAGTTTCCGGGGGCCTGCACGGCAACAACCGGATCGGCGGTAACTCAGTTGCTGAAACTGTAGTCTTTGGCCGGCAAGCTGGTATTCAAGCAAGCAAGTTCGTGCGCGGCGAAAACTAAGCTGAAAAGAATAAGCTAAAAAAGAATACTATCTTAGACAGCAGCTATTAAGTTGCTGTCTTTTTTTGCCAAAAATTATCAAATTAAAGTTCACTCTTTCACATGCCTGTGCTATCATAAAGTAAAATCGTTGAAACCGCTTTATGATAATTGATGTGATGATGAAAGGAAGAGATTATGAGTACACAGGAGCGCTTTGAGCAGAGTGAACTGGTCAAGGCTAACAAAAAGTTCAGCCGGGTCCGGGCGACTATTGAATCAGCTTTTTACGGCAATAATGTTCATGAAGTCAAGAGTGTGGCAGAGGTTTATGAACTGGCCAAAAGACAGCCAGGGGTGATTGAGACGGATTTGCCAATCTTACACACCAGCTATTTGGGTCTGCCGGTCGGGGCCAAGCAATTAGTTTACAACCACGGCAAGGTCTTGGGCCGGACGGCGTCAGCTCGGTACTTTGTCGATGATTCAGATGAGGACGCGGCGGCTTTGACAAATTATCTGTATGAGGACATCTATGCGGGTCATGAGCAAGAGTATCTTAAGGCGACGGTCCTGGTTGGGCTGGATCCTTCATTTACCTTGAAGGCTCACTTGATGTTGCCGGAAGACCAGGCCTTCAACCTGCTCAGTTACGTATTCAACTTCCAATTTTTTGATGAAAAAGCGGCTGAGATGTATGAGAAGTCCAAGCTTTATGATGAAGGCGACCTCTACTTCTACTTTGACCCGAACGTGACGGATCCGGCTTATCCAAACGGACTGGCAATTTTTGACGCTCCGCACAACTGCGCCGCGGTATTTGGCCTGCGCTACTTTGGGGAGCTGAAGAAGGGGACCTTGACTTTGGCCTGGGCCCTGGCCCGCCGGCACGGCTACTCTGCCTGCCACGGAGGCGAGCAGGCCTTCCACTTTGAAGACAATGAAGATAAGGTATTTGCCTTTTACGGCTTGTCGGTCTCAGGCAAGTCAACCTTGACCCACGCTGACCATAACGGCAAGTATGATATTACTGTTTTGCACGACGACGCCTTTATTATTTCAAGAGAAGACGGCAGTTCGGTAGCCTTGGAGCCGGCCTACTTTGATAAGACCCACGACTATCCAGCTGGCCACCACGAGACTAAGTACTACACGACTGTGATGAACTGCGCGGTTACCCTGGATGAAGCAGGGCGGAAAGTTTTGGTTACGGAAGACCTGCGAAATAATAACGGCCGGGTGATCAAGAGCCGGTATACTTCAGCCAACCGGGTCGATGTGGAAGAAAATCCGATCACGGCCCTCTTCTGGATCATGAAGGACAACTCTTTGCCACCGGTATTGAAGGTGACTGATCCGGTTTTGGCTACAACCCTGGGCTTGACTTTAGCCACCAAGCGGACGTCAGCTGAGAACCTGCCAAAGGGTTTTGACATGAACACTTTGGTCATCGAACCATTTGCTGATCCCTTCAGAGCTTACCCAGTTGGGGGCGACTATGGCGATTTTGCCGGAGTTAGCTATATGCCGCTTGCTGACTATCCGGTTGACCTAGATTCAGCTGAATATAAGCAAAGCCTTAGAGACCGGATGCAGGACCGGCTGGACTGGCTGAACATGTATAACGGTGAGCACCCAAAGACGCCGCTGCCAGAAGAAGCCAAGGAATGCTTAGAGAAAATCGTTAGTGAACTAAAGTAAGTGTCTATCTATATTAGGCAAATAGCAGACAATCTTTTAACAGACCTCAGGGTCTGTTTTTATTTTGAAAAAGAAAAAATAGAAAAAGTTTTATTTTTTTACCAGTAGAAATAGAGATAATCCGAACTATCGTTTCTTTAAAAAATAATTCCTGCGGAAAGAAAAAACAAAAGAAAGAGTAAGCAAGTTTGCTTTTATTACAACGGATCCTGGTGAACCGGGCATAAAACGAATGAAAAAGCAAATTTGACGAATCAGAAAAAGCTAGTATACTAATATTTGTTGTCGCGGCGAAGAAGGAATTCGCCGGAGACACGAAAAAGAAATATCGAAAACCTGTTGACAAGAAATCAACAAGCGAGTAAGATATAAAACGTTGCGTCACTAAGACGCAAGTTGGTACTTTGAAAACTGAACAAAGTTTCGCAGTGTGCGGGTCAAACATTGTTTGATCCAAACAAATAAGCGAAGTCAATT
>NZ_CALVGT010000041.1 GCF_944327175.1 uncultured Lactobacillus sp. | reverse complement strand
CGTAGCCAAACATAACCAAAGACTTTTGTCATAAAAATTGATCCAATAGATATTATAACAGCCTCTTTTTTGAAATTACAGAAGGTGGCTGTATTTATCATGCCCTAAATCAGATATTTGACTTGATTCTCCAGGAGCTATTTCCCGATTAGGCCCTTATTTCAAAATAAAATTGCCTAAAATCGTTGATAACACTTGACTTAGAGTAGAAAAAAGCCGCTGATTACTTTGGCAAGTTCACGGCTTTTTAGCTAATTATTATTAATGCCACCGCTATTAACGGTTCTGCGAAGGCTCTTGTTCCAGCAAGGGCATTTTCCTATGCCTAATTATAGCATAGAAAGGAATTTTTCTGAAACTTAAGCTTCAGACTAATACAAATGCGTGGGCTATTCTAACCGGGATTCTGGTAGTTACCGCAGTTTCAGCATTTGTGGGTTTATCCATTTCTACGGGTGGGACTGCTGCAGGATTATTGTATCTTGCTCAGCTACTATTTTCCTCTGGAGCACTAGCAGTAGAATAATATTGAATCGGTAATAACAATGTTTAGATATGCAGTTTGATTATTTTTTTAAGGTCTGGAGAAATTGTTTTAACAAAGTTGAATTTTGCCAATATGTTATTGTTTTGCTTTTTAGAAATTATGCTATATACTAATTGCACTCTCTTATTTGCTACGTTGTTGTAGTATATGATGATGTAGAAATTAGTGGTGTCAAATAAGATTGCATTTTTGAAGCGGTCAATTCTGGTATCAGAATAACGAACCTTTAAACTTGGGGTATTAGAGGTCTCAGTTGCGTTTCCCGGGGTAAGAATAAGTTGTACGTTGTTAGGAATGTTTCTCGCAACTTTAAACGATGTTATTGCGGGCATCCAGAAAAAAGAGAGAAAGCAGAAAATATCGAAAAGTTTCGGGCCAAGGTCAGCGTCTGAAAAAAGTGTGATAGCTACGATAATACAAATAAAAATGTAAATTAGATGCCCTAATATTCTTTGCCATTTTTTTATGTTATATAAAGAAATAAGACTGTAAAGGTGCAGCAAATAAAAGCATTTAAACTTATCCCAGAATGTTAGCTTGCTAGTAAATGTTATGCTCTCGGTAGTATCCATAAGTACCTCTTAGAAAAATAATTTATATTCTAATTTTAGCACATTCTAAAAAGGACGGAGGTGAAAAGCATATAAGTGTATATCCAGAATTAATTGCGTTTGCCATCTGGCTCGCTAGCCTCGCCTTGTTAACTATCTTAAGGCGAATCCATGTAAAGAACCGAAAGCTAGAGCAAATTGTTACTATAGTAGAGCAAGTTCTTGCAGACTACGTTGCCCTGTACCGCCGGATTGGCTTTTCTGATCAGGAAAAGCAGAACATCATTAATTCAATTGTTGCCATCTTGCAGGAAAAAGGATTCAAGCTTTCTAACGAAGATGTAGCGCAAATCGAGAAAATCGTCGACAGTAAATTACTAGAAAAAGTTGAATAGAAAGCAAAACGCAGAGCACCTCGATGCTCTGCGTTTTTTGCTTATTTTATTAATCGTCTTCACCGCGCCAGCCGGCGATATCCCATGGAGTGAAGTCGTAGTCCAGCTTCTTATGGTAGCAGTCTTCAAAAGCCTGCACCTTCAAGGTATAGTCCTTTTCCATCAAGTCCGTCGCGTTAAAGTTTACCGACTTGGTTGGGTCCGGATACAGCACCCCCAAAATGTGCAGGGTATAGCGCGTTTGGTAAAAGTGCTCGTTATCTTTTTCAACTTCTGGCAGGTCTTGAATCTCCACAAAAGTTGAAATAATCGGCACGTTGCACTTAGCCGCGAAGTAGTAGGCCCCGCGCTGAGGCTTTCTTGGCTTGCGATAGTTCCACCACATCTCCTGTTCAGGGAAAATCAAGACCCAGTGGCCCTTGTTGAAGGCGTGGCTGAGGTGATGGATGAATTCTCGCCCAATGTAGTTGGGACTTTGCACCAGGGGAATGGACCCCATATTGTTCATGATGAAGCTGAAGAAGCCCGGCAGCTTCAAATTGGTGTCCTCAATTACGATTTCCATCCGGTGGTGGGCCTTTTGGGCTAGGCGGTTGACGGCTAAGGCATCGACCTGGTTGAAGTGGTTGGCGGTCACGATGGCCCCGCCCTTAGCCAGGTGCTGCAGCTTGTCTAAGCCTGTTACCTGAATCTTGCCAAAAAATTTCTGCGTCAAAACCTGCAAGATCAGGTTGCCGGCTAGGCCTTCTGCCTTAGTCTTGAACTTATCCTGCTTGGCCCAGAAGTCCTCAACCAGCTTAACCCGCTCTTCCATAGACATTTGCGGGTCGCCGATTTCGGTTTTCGCCGTAAAGTCGCGGTTGTTTGCGGCGAGCTCGATATTGTGGATGACGTCCAGGCGGTGGTCACCAATAATCATCTTGTATACCTTCCTATTTGTTTTTCATTTAACCTCTATGATACCTGTAAGTTTCACGTGTAACTATAGTTGATCTTTTAACTTGAGATATTCGTTTAACAAGTCATCGTACTCATGCAAGTGCAAGACGCTGTGGACCCGTTCCACGTCCCAAGGCTTGACCGTTTGGGTTCTAAAGTAGGGCCAGAAGCGGAAGCTGGTGGTGAAGTGCTGGATGACCGTGTCGTCCTGGAGGGCGTATTGCTCATTGTACTTGCGCGGGGCAATCCGCTTTTCCTTGGCCAATTTGTTGATGGCCGTCTGGTCAGGCAGGAACATCTGCTTAACCTGCATTAGGTGACGGACCCGTTTAAAGAGGCCGGTCCGCTTGATTTCCGGCATGTTCAAGAGCAGGACCCCGGAATTCAAGTAGTCAAAAAGCTTCTTTTGATTGTGGAAGAAGAAGCGGCCGAAGTAGTCCAGGACCCCAACCAGTTCAGTTCCGGTCAAGTCCTGGGTGTAGAATTGGTCAACCGGCCGGCGGATGATCACGTCGTCGTCCAGGTAGAGGATCTGGTCAGGAATCTGCGGCAGTTCGTCGGCAAAAAGCCGGAGCATGGCGTATGGGGTGAAGCGGGTGCCCATATTGGCAGTTGGCGGCTCCTTGATGAAGTTTTCGGTGCAGTCGATCAGTTCCAGGCTGCTGTTAGGATTGTCAGCCACGATGAGGGAGCGGATGAAGTCAGCCGCGTGCTGGCTGAAAGGCTTGAAGGACCTAGATTTGCTCTTGGCCCTCATGGTTAGGATGTAGACGTGAACCTCTTCGCCGCATTCGGCTTTGAGCAGGGATAAGACGGCAATCAGCACGCCTCTTTCAGCGTTGTGGTCACCGCAAAAAAGAAAGTTCATGGCTTTTGCCTCCTTAGTAGAAAAAATCCTAGTTCTTACTGTCAATTTTAACATACGAGCAATATTCGCAAGTGTTCAGTTCTGCTCGCTCCCGCATGCTTTTGGCGATATCATCATGCAGCTTTTCCTGGGCTGCCTTCTTGCCCAAACTCTTATCTGGGTAAAAGGGACCGTCGATGTAGACCGTGATTTTCGGCCGCTGGCGCCAGCGGCAGGGCTGGTAAGTGGTTGTCATGGCAAAAGAAGGGGCTTTTAAGCTGACCGGGAAGTTGAAGCTGGTTGCCGGGAAAGGACGGATCTTGGTGTAGTAGGGCCAAAGATGGGCTTCCGGGTAGATAACGATAGCAGCCTTTTTTTCTTCATAGGCGTATTTGACGTCTTTAAGCAGGCTGATGGACTGCTTGATGTTTTTCCCGACCGGTAGGCCAGCTGCCGGGATCACGTATTTGCCTAAAAAAGGAATTCCCCAGTTGGCTTGGGCAGCCAGGGCATAGTAGCGGTAGGGGTTGACGATGGTCATGGGCGTGAAGGGGTCGCCCAGCATCTGGGTATGATTGCCGTAGACAAAGTAGCCCTGCTTTTTAAAGGGACGCAATTTTTTCTTGCCTTTGACCCTAACCAGCAAAAAGAGGCGAGAATAGAGCTAGGCAAAGGCGCAGGCCAGGCTGCGGACTAAACCACTCCAAATCCGCCAAGCCATTCCTTTCCGGAAGACCTGGTAATCGTCCGGGAGCTGGAAGTCTTGCTGGGCGGAACTGACCAGGTCCTCGCTTTCGCTGTGGTAATAGTAGGTCTTTTTGCTCATAAAAAGTCTCCGCTTGCTGTAAAATAAAAAAGCACTGCAGATGCAGTGCTTAGGGATGATGGGTCGTCAGGGGATCGAACCCTGGACACCCGGATTAAGAGTCCGGTGCTCTGCCAGCTGAGCTAACGACCCGTGTCAACTAACACTTTTATTATGCCATAAATCTCAGCAAAAGCAATCTTCTTTTTTACATTAATTGTAATTTTTTTAATTTCGCGAACAAATCAAGTATAATAGGGAAAGTGAAGGAGGTCTATGATGCCTAAAAAAATTCTCGTCGTTGACGACGAAAAGCCGATTTCCGATATCATCAAGTTTAACTTGACCAAAGAGGGTTTTGATGTAGAGACTGCTTATGACGGCGAGGAAGCTGTCGAGAAGGTTGAAGAATACAACCCTGACTTAATGATTTTAGACTTAATGCTTCCGAAGAAAGACGGGCTGGAAGTAGCCCGGGAAGTCCGCCAGACCCACGACATGCCGATCATCATGGTTACCGCGAAGGGCGGGGAGATTGATAAGGTCCTCGGCCTGGAAATGGGGGCGGACGACTACGTGACCAAGCCTTTCTCCAACCGCGAACTGGTGGCCCGGGTCAAGGCCAACCTGCGCCGCCGGGATATTGTCAAGAAGGCAGTGGAGGTCAACCAGCAAAAGGAAAAAGAACAGGAAAGCAATGACATCCAGATTGGCAACTTGCTGATCAAGCCGGATGCCTACCTGGTCGAAAAGAACGGGGAAAAGATCGAACTGACCCACCGGGAATTCGAGCTGCTCTACTACATGGCCCAGCATATGGACCAGGTTATGACCAGAGAGCACCTCTTGCAGACGGTCTGGGGCTACGACTACTTCGGCGACGTCCGGACTGTTGACGTAACGGTTCACCGCTTGCGGGAAAAGATCGAGGACAACCCTGTCCGGCCTAAGATTTTGGTTACCCGGCGGGGAGTCGGCTACTTCGTCAAGCAGCAAACAGAAGAATAATTTTTTAGAGCCACTGTCTGAGGTGGCTTTCTTTATGTGGATGGATTAATGAAGAAAGATAAAAAAGCTCGCAAGGAGAAAGTGAAGAGGGAGCAGACCCACCGGCTTAAACGCCTGGTCGGCTCAATCCAGACCAAGATCGCCCTCATCTTCATGCTCCTTTTGCTGGCCACGATTGAAATCATTGGGGCTTACTTTACCCGGCAAATGGAGCAGACCAGCATCGACAACTTTCAGACTACGATTCAGCTGCAGTCAATTGTGACCGACCAGCTGACTACCCAGCTGGTCAAGAACGGCAAGAGCACCGACCGGAAGATGAACCAGATCATTACTGATTACAGCAACGACGCTATTTCTGAAATCCAAGTCGTCGACAATAAAAACGTGATACGGGCCGTGTCCAATTTAAACGACAAGAATCGAGTCGGGCAATTGTCCAACAATGGCGATATCCGGGAAGTGATCAACTCCGGCCAGCGGAAGACCCAGGTTACCAGCGGCCAGAAGGGCAGCTTCATGGTTCAGATCGTGCCTTTGACCAGCGGCACCAACATCGTCGGGGCCGTCTATGTCCGGGCCAGCATGGCAGACGTCTTCAACAACTTGCGAAATGTCTCGATGATGTTCTTGACGGCCTCACTTTTGGCCGTAGTCGTGGCGGCAATTGCCTCCATATTTATTTCCCGGGCAATAACCCGGCCAATTGAGGAGCTCCGCCAGCAGGCTATCCAGGTGGCGGACGGGGACTACTCGACCCAGGTCAAGATCTACTCCAATGACGAACTGGGTGAGCTGGGGGCGGCCTTCAACACCCTCTCTGCCAAGATCGAACGGTCTAATGAGCAGTCAGAATCTGAGCGCCGCCGGCTGGACAGTGTCCTGTCTCACATGACCGACGGGGTGATCGCGACTGACCGGCACGGGAACGTGTCGATCATGAACCAGATGGCCCAGGACTTCTTGGACATCAAGGCCGAAGACGCGATCAACAAGCCGATCTCCCAAGTTTTGGGCCTGGGTGAGGACTACACTTCCCAGGATCTGATCTCCAACCAAAGTGACATGCAGGTTACGGTCAATGCCGGCACAGATGATGAAATGATCCTGCATGCCAGCTTTACCTTGATCAAGCGGATCACGGGCTTTGTGTCCGGGGCCGTCTGCGTCTTGCACGACGTGACTGAGCAGATCAAGAACGAAGATGAGCAGCGGCAGTTCGTTTCCAACGTTTCCCACGAATTGCGGACCCCTTTGACCAGTGTCCGGGCTTATATTGAAGCCTTGAATGAAGGGGCCTGGAAGGATCCGGCAATTGCCCCCCAGTTTTTGGATGTTACCCAGAAGGAAACAGAGCGGATGATCCGGATGGTCAACGACCTTTTGGTTTTGTCCAGAATGGACCGGGGAGCCACCAAGCTGGAACCGGAATGGGTCAACTTTACCGATTTTGTTTCCCACCTGCTCAACCGCTTTGACATGATCGTCGAGCATGACCAGGGCGAGGCCCAGAGCGATACCAAGGAATACGTGATCAAGCGGGACCTGGGCAACCAGGCCCTTTGGGTGGAAATCGACACCGACCAGATGATGCGGGTGATCGACAACATCATGAACAACGCCATCAAGTATTCGCCTGATGGGGGGACCATCACGGTCCGCTTGACCCAGAACCAGAACGAGATCCTGCTCAGCATCAGCGACCAGGGTCTGGGGATTCCAAGGAAGGACCTGGGCAAGATCTTTGACCGCTTCTACCGGGCAGACAAGGCCCGGTCCCGGGCCCAAGGCGGGACCGGTTTGGGCTTGGCCATCGCCAAGGAAATCGTGACGGCCCATGGCGGCCGGATCTGGGCCGACAGCCGGGAAGGGCACGGGTCAACTTTCTATATTGCCCTGTCTTACGAACCAATGGATGAGGAGGATGAATGGGATGAAGTTTAAATTCAAGTTCAAATTCAATGATTTTCTCCTCCACCTGGCGACCCTGACCGTGATTTTGGTTTCGATCGGCCTTTGGGTTACGGTGATGACCAGTGACCAGCGCTTCAGCCGGATCAGCAATGAGTCTTCTTCGCAAAGCTCAGCCTCTTTGTCGACCCACTACCGGAATGTCCAGACTTTTTATGCTCCGGGCCAGACTTACGTCTTTCAAGGCGGGGTCCGCTACCAGGTCCATGACGCCAAGCGGAACCTGCCTTTGAAATTCGTCCAGTACCTGGAAAAGGTCAAGCTGGGAGCGATTGAGAAGGTGTCGGATGATTCTGCCGATTACAAGAAGCTGCTGGATGATCAGAACTATATTATGTTTGCCTACCCGGACCAGATCAATTTCACGGTGCTTTTAGGCAAGAAGCAAGCCAATTCCAGCCGGCAGTTCAACCGGATTTTTGTCCCGGTTAAGAGCAAGATCCGCTATCTCTACTTTGGCAATGACAGCGGCAGCCGGGTTTACCGGATAAAGATCAAGTCCGATTCTTTCCAGCAGTTGGTCAAGTACGTGAACAGTGCTCAAGACAAGCAGGAGGTCAGCTTCCTGCACTTGAAGAAGCTCTACGTGCCCTTTTACGCTAAAGCGGTCAAGGTCAAGGAATATAGCTACCTGATCAGCTACCAGTCCAGCAGCTACTACGCTTCCCGGCTTTTGGGCAGCAGCTACCGCAAGTCGGTGGCTAAGAACGGTCATACGGTTTACACGGCCGGCTATTCCAAGCACCTGCAGATCCCTAAGGAGGGAAAAAGCAGCGACCACCAGTATCTTTACGAGAATTATCTGACCAGCCAGGAACGGACGGCCACCCAGCGGGGGCTGGAAAGTGCTGCTTATGTCAAGCAGCTGGGCCTGGCTGAGCAGGACCTGCGCTTTTTTGAAAGCAGCGGCAAGATGGTGTCCTACATCAACTATATTGAAGGCTATCCGATTTTTGCCAATGACACCCTGGCTCAGACCCAGGTAACTATGGGGACTGAATCCGTCAGTGTGGCTTTCAGCAGCATGAACTTGCAGATTCCGATTCCCTATGATGGTCATGTCAAGACCCTGCCAAAGACGGCCACCCTGCTTAAGGAGCTGGACAGCATCGGCATTAAGGAGAGCAAAATTGAGAAAATCGCCATCGGCTACCATATCCAGGCCGACAAGCAGCGTAGCGACCTGATTACCCTGGTGCCAACCTACTTCATCAAGGTGGACGGCAGCTGGAACAGTCTGGCCGGCTGGAAGAAAGCCAAGGCTGAAAACGTGGATATTTTAATTAACGGGTTCAGCTCCAGCTCTAGTAGCTATGCGTCTTCCAGCAGCTCCAGCCAGTCCAGCAGCGAATCAATCTCAAGTTCCAGCTCCAGCCAGGTACCGGCAAACAGCCAGGAAGCATATTCCAGCAGCCGCAGTCAGCCCGCGTCTGAATCCAGCTCCAGCTCCAGCAGCTCTAGCTCAAGTTCAGCCGTATCATCGAGTTCAGTCAGCTCAGAGGAAGGAGAAAAATAAATGGATCATCGCAAAATTGAATGGCTTTTTCTGATCCTCTTCTGCCTGGTCGACATCTACCTCTTAATTGAGCTCTGGCGGGCGCCAGTTACTTTGACCTCATCAACCAGCTCAGTGACGACCTCGACCAGCTTGAAGGCTGAAATGAAGTCGGACAATATCACGATTCCCTCCCTGTCCAGGAAGGGAGATTCAGGTTATTACCTGGCCACGAGAAGCAAGAGCAACCTAAAGGAGGCTGCCAAGCAGCTCAGCAGCGATTTGACTAGCAGCTACTCAGACAGCGACAAGACCCTGTACGCGACCATGAAAAACGCGATTTCGCTGGACCGGATGACGGTGAGCGAGTTCAAAAACAACGGCAATTACGTGCCGCACGGCAAGCTGTATGTCTATGCCAAGAACCTCTCCAGCAACAGCAGCTACGTTTATGTGCAGAAATCCCAGTACGGCCTGGTTTACAGCAGCCTGGCCCAGCTAGTGATCAATGTCAAGAACAGGAAGATCACTGGCTACTACCAGACTTATTTGAGCGACCTGACCAGCGTCCGGGAATTGCAGACAACCATCAGCCCCTGGCGGGCAGTCACCAACCTGTATACGACCAGGGAACTGCCTGACAATTCTAAGGTAATGCAGGTCAAGCTGGGTTATACCAAATTGACCGAGGTCCGGGGCAGCGTGATTTTTGTTCCGACCTGGCTGGTTTGGATCGAAAACAAGAGCAGCAAGAGCAGCAGTTTGAAGCGGGTCAACGCCTTTAATGGCCAGCTGCTGCAGAACAGTACATTGGACGATTAAGGGCAGGAAGGGTATAAATTTGCAATTCGCGGTATTATCAAGCGGATCAGCGGGCAATTGCAGCCTGCTGATGACTGACCAGCACAAGATTTTGATGGACGCCGGCCTTTCTGGCAAGAAGACCAGGGAGCTTTTGGCCAAGGTTGGCGTGGCAATTGAGGATCTGGATATGGTATTTTTAAGCCATGACCACGGCGACCACAGCGGGGGGATGGGAGTCCTTATGCGCCGCTATCCCCAGCTGAATGCCTTCAGCAACACGGGCACTTGGAAGTATCTGGAGGAGACCGGGAAGATTGGCCGCCTGCCAGAAGACCAGATCAACGTGATTGAGCCGGGCCAGACCAAATGCTATGGGGACTTGGAAGTGACGGCTTTTGCCACCAGCCATGACGCAGCCCAGCCCCAGTACTACGTTTTTTCCAGCGGGGGCAAGCGCCTGGCTTGCCTGACGGACACGGGCTACGTGTCTGAAGAAGTCGAATATGAGATTCAAGACGCGGATGCTTATCTGCTCGAGTTCAACTATGACGACTTGATGCTGAGAAGCGGCCCCTATCCCTGGAGCCTGCAGCAGCGGGTCCGGTCAGACCACGGCCACCTGTCAAACGAGCAGGCGGCTGAGACTCTGGCCAGGGTTATCAGTTCTAAAACCAAGCATGTTTTCATGGCCCACCGCAGCCAGCAGAACAATTTAAACTATTTGGCCCGGGACGTGGCGGAAGAGGTTTTGGCGGCTAGAGACGCCGATATGGCCAGTGACCTGGAATTGCACGATACCGAACCCATGACGCCGAGTTCTTTAATTAGTTTATAATATAGAGGGTTTAAAGCTTTTAATACCTTTTGTTCATATATACTTCAAAAAGCTTGGATATGATAATGGCAACGATAAGGAGTGATAACCATGTCTGAAGAACAAGATAAGCAAAGAAACGCGCGCAAGAAGGAAAATAACCGTTTGTTAACTAAAGCGGCCATCATTGGGGTCGTTGCCGGTCTTTTGGGCGGGGGGATTGCTTACGGCGGCTTGTCAGCAGCTAATTTGAATAGCAATACTTCATCATCCACGGCCAGCTCAAGCAGTAGCAACACTGGTGAAACCGGGTCAGTAACGACTTCATCCAGCGGCACGACCAAGGTCAACAAGTCCACGACCACCAGCGGGACGATGACTTCTGCCTACAAGAAGGTGCAGAACGCTGTTGTTTCAGTCTTGAACTACAAGTACACTTCCAGTTCATCATCAAGCTCCGACATCTACAGCCTGTTTGGCTATGGTGATTCGGATTCATCCAGCTCTGGCTCATCCAGCTCCAAGAAGTCTTTGACTTTGTACTCTGAAGGTTCCGGGGTCATCTACACGACGGCCAACGGCAAGGGATACATCGTCACTAACAACCACGTCATTTCCGGGGCAGCCAAGGTGAAGGTCATCCTGGCTTCCGGGAAGACGATTTCCGCTAAGGTTGTCGGCAAGGACTCAACTAGCGACTTGGCAGTTCTGTCAATCGACTCCAAGTACGTGACCCAGACCGCGTCATTTGGTGACTCTAGCAGCCTGCAGTCTGGTCAGACTGTGATTGCCATCGGTTCACCAGAAGGGTCTGAATACGCGTCTACGGTAACGCAAGGGATCATTTCCTCACCAAGCCGGACGATTACTTACAACTCCAACCAGATGACGGTCATCCAGACTGACGCGGCCATCAACTCCGGTAACTCCGGTGGTGCCCTGGTCAACTCTAACGGCCAGGTTATCGGGATCAACTCCATGAAGCTGTCCAGCTCCAGCAGCGGCGACTCAGTCGAAGGGATGGGCTTCGCGATTCCGTCAAACGAAGTTGTGACGATCGTCAACCAATTGGTCAAGAAGGGGAAGATCACCCGGCCGCAACTGGGCATCAAGGTAGCGGCGATTGCTGAACTGAACAGCTACTACAAGAAGCAGTTGGGCATTTCAACCAGTCTGAAGAAGGGCCTGTACGTGGTCAGCGTAACTTCAGGCAGCGCGGCAGCCAGTGCTGGGATCAAGAAGGGCGACGTGATTACAGCTGCTGACGGCAAGACGGTCAACGACGTGGCTACCCTGCACAGCATCCTGTACAGCCACAATGTGGGTGACAAGGTAAAGATTACGGTCAACCGGAATGGCAAGGCCATGACCTTCACGGTAACCCTGCAGGCAGGCAAGTAATTTAAGAACAAATAATCCAGTGGATCAGCAGATCTGCTGGATTATTTGCTTTTTTCGAAACGAAAACAGGGTAAAAGCAAAGTAAAGTTCGGATATATTTCTTGTCAAGGAAAATTTTTGAAGAGACTTTATCCCCAATCCTGTGGAAAAGACTGTGAATTGTGTAAAAAATGGGGTAAAAAGCCCTTGGAGAGCTGTGGATAAGCTGTGGATTGTGTGTAAGTTCCACGGGCAAAAGTCATGTTAAAACGTCTGTTCAAGGCGGCTGGCCGGGCTTTTTCAGTGATTGTTTGTGAAAAGGTCCAGTCCACAGGGCAAATGTGGAATGGTTACACGGGATTTTTGAAAATTTTTGGCAAAAAGCTAGACCTAGATAGAATTCTGCTCTAGACCACTAGATCTAGAAAAGGAGTTTCCACAGCTGTGGAAAAGGGCGGTTGATAAACTGTTAATTGTGGGGATAGAAGCAAAAATGGTAAAATAGGGGCATTATGAATATCAAAATTGTTTGCGTTGGAAAATTGAAAGAGAAGTATTTTAAGGACGGGATCGCGGAGTACCAGAAGCGGCTGAGCCGCTTTGCCAAGGTGGAGATCGTGCAGGTGCCGGATGAGAAGGCGCCGGAAAGCCTCAGCCCGGCCCAGATGGAGGAGGTCAAGAAGCGGGAAGGCGAGCGGATCTTGAGCAAGATCAAGGACAAGGAATACGTCTACGTTTTGGCCATTAAGGGCAAAGAGAGGCCTAGTGAAGAGTTCGCCAAGGAACTGAAGGACCTGGGGACCTACGGGCATTCCGACATTACTTTCGTGATTGGGGGAAGCCTGGGGACCAGTGACGCGGTTAACAAGCGGGCCAACGACCTCTTCAGTTTCGGCAAGCTAACCATGCCCCACCAATTGATGCGGCTGGTTTTGATTGAGCAGATCTACCGGGCCTTCATGATCAACTCTGGTAGTCCATACCACAAGTAGAATAGAAAGTATAAGCTTCTCCTGTGAAGTCAGCAGGAGAGGCTTTTTGTATACGAATTATTCTAGTGCTAGAATCTAGGGTGAAAGTGTTTTACCAGGGGGAGCTGAATATAAAATGGAGATCTGTGATTTACTTAAGCAGACGAGAATAGATTTGGGTCTAATCCAGCAGGGAATGGCGGGGGAAGGCAATCTTTAACTATTGGCTGTCCGGCATCTGTTTGGCCTTGTTTATGGCAGTTCAGTGGATCTTTGCCTTAGGCAACCCGGGGCCAGTATCTTGGGCTATTGCAGGTATGATTGCAATCACAGTGTTAACCCTATTTCTGGGCATCGTGCCCTTGACCAAGCTCAGTCCGGCAGCTGGCTACGTAATTGCTGCAGCATTAGCGGTTATCGTCTTAATTTTTGTCTTCAATATTCATGAGTACATCTCAATTGGCATCTGGTACTTGCTTTACGCGGCCTTAGCCTGTGGCCTTTTATGGGCGAAAAAATAAGCCTCTGATTGGAATATAGTCCAATTAGGGGCTTTTTAGTTGTATTGGTCAAGTATGGCAGCCAGCCGCTCCTTAAAGCTCCTTCTTAGCTCTTCTGGCGTGATGATTTTCGCATTCAGTCCAAAAGTCAAGAGATAGTCAATTAAGTACTCAAAGGTGCGTGGCGTATATGAGCCGGTCAAATAAGTAATCTCGCCTTCATGCTCAAGCTGCATATTTGGGTAGCGATTTTTCAAAAAATGTTCCTGGCCCCGGTGGTTGAGGAGAATTCTAAATTCCTGGCCTGAATTGTCATGCTCAAACTCTAGCTGCTTTTGCTTCAATTCAGCTAAACTAAGCTTATTAGGAACGGCAGCCTGCTCAGTACAATTCTGCAATTGGTCGCAGCGGTAGTTCCAAAAGGCCTGGCCCAGCAAGTCATAGGCCGCAAACAGCCAGTTGCCGTCCCTAAAAAAGAGTTGGCAGGGCTGCAGCAAGACTTGCTGGCCCTTGAAGTTGGCCCGGACCAGGGAATCGTGCAGGATTGACTCCATCAGCAGGCGCAAGTAAGGGTTGTGGTGAACTGCTGGGGTGTTGAAGAAAGAAACCGCTGCTTGTGAGGCTAAGACCTGTTGCTGTCGGCTCGCTGCCAGGTTCTTGAGCAGCTTTTGGCTGATCATCTGGAAAGATTCGTTAAATGGTGTTTCTTTTAGCTGCTCCATGGCTTTGAGCGCGAAAAATATCGCGGCGACTTCATCTGAATTGAAGTAAATCTTGGTCAGCAGGTCCTCTTGAATCAGTGAATAGCCGCCAGCCCGGCCTGCTTCGGCATATAAGGCCAAGCCAAGTTCCTCTAGGCTGGCAATATCCCTTAGGGCCGTCCGCTTGGAAATCTGAAAGTTGTCCATTAGGTCCCGCAGGTTAAAGCGCTTCTTGTCGCTTAAAAAAATCAGTTCTTGATTGAGCCGCTCAGATTTTTGCAATTTTTTCTCCTTTTTTTGGTTAAAAGGTGCCGTTAATTGTCACCTTTTCATTTTATGATATCTACAACAAGAAGAAAAGGAGAGTTTAAATATGTTAGAAGAAAGCACTACTTTAAGTCAAAACTTTTTGGAGGTAATCAGCGATCCACAACCAGTAACGATCGTTTCCTACCAAGCCAGTCCAGCCCATGTGGTCAACACCTGGAGCAGCTACATCAAGGTGGTTGATGACTCAACCTTCCTCGTGCCTGCTGCTGGGATGCGGTCAATTGAAGCAGATATAGCGACTCAAAACAGCCAACTGATTCTAACCTTCGGCTCCATGAAGTTTGAAGGTACTGAAGGTCCAGGCCGCGGCTACCACGTTTATGCTACTGGAGAATTCGTTGAAGCCGGTAAGTACTTTGACCTCATGAAAGCCGATCTGCCTTGGTTGCGGAAGGTCATAATTGTCCACGTGCAAGAAGTTAAGCAAAAAATCTAAACTGAATAACTGACAAGAAAACCCCCTGGTTGGATGAAAATCAACCAGGGGGTTAGTGTTTTGGAGCTTCTTTTGAGATTGATTAAGCGAAGATTTCTTCAACTTCAACTACTACGGCAGCAGCAGTTTCTGGCTTGCCAACCTTAGCAGCGTATTCCTTAGCAAAGTCGTCGCCTTCGTGGACAGTCACGCTACCGACTACACGTACGTTAGTGTGGCTTGGCACGTCAGCAACTACAACAGCAACCTTGCTGCCGTTCTTGATGTTTTCCCACAAGTGGGAGAAAGTAACTTCACTCCATACCAGGTGCTTGTCGTCCAAAGCAGTCAATGAACCCTTAGGACCAACTTGTGGGTTGCCGTCCTTGTCAACGGAAGCAACGAATGCCAAAGCGTCGTTAAAGAACTTTTGTTGGTCAGCAGTCAAAGTAGTAGCGTCTAATTTCTTCATAATGGTAATTCCTTTCTTTTAACTTAAAGTAACAATTTTTCTCTTGATACTTAGTATTATAGGACCTCTCCAGGCAAAAGAAATTGATCTAGGTCAATTTTATAACTTTTTTACTAAAATTTTTTGCAACTTTTACGGTAGTAAAAAAGCCCCCAGGTTCAAAAGGAGAATGGCAAAAATAAAGAGCAGCCAATCCTTGTTAGTCAGCGGCACTTCGACGATCACCGACCGCGGGGCACCTTCTTTGTAGCCGTGAGACTCCATCCCTTGGGCCAGGTTGTCGGCACTGTTTAAAGCCACCAAAATTGCCTTAAAGTAGAGGACCGGGGACCAAAAGGAGAGGTAGACTCCCCGCATCATCCCTGCCACCCGGATCTGCTTGACCGCGGCCTGCATGCGGGGAATGATGTTCAAGGCCGCCAAAGTCCCGTAGGCAAACTTGCTTGGCAAGTGTAAGTTCTGTTCCAGTGACCGGGCCATCTCTTCTGCCGTGGTTGAAATGGTCAGGCAGGCCGTGGTGAAGGTATATACAAAAACTCGGCTGGAAATATCCAAAGCATACCAGAGGTCGCGGTGGTCACTGAAGATGTAGCCCGAAGAAAAGACGGTAATTGCCGCTAAACCTGTCGCCAGAAGCATTCCGCCCAGGGCCTTAGGCTTGATCCGCCGGTATAAGAGGTAGCCTAAGGCTAAAACGATGACGATGATGTTGCTGACAAGGCTGACCTTAAAAGATAACTCTAGTGAAATAAGCAAGGTCAGCAGGAATTTTAAGCTGGGATTCATTTTGCTTTTAGTCATTTTTTCCTCCTAATCCTGGACAAAAGCCAGCTCTCTGCCGGCCAGGCGTAGATGGTAGTCGCACCAAGTATTGATTCCGTAGAACTGGTGGCTGATCAGCAGGATGGTCTGCCCGCTCTTTTCCTGGCACTTTTTGAGAAGGCTCACGACTTGCTCAATTGACTTCTGGTCCAGGCCGCTCAAAGGCTCATCGATCAAGAGCACTTCCTGGCCTGACAAGAGCATCAAGAGGATCTGCAGCTTCTTCTTCTGCCCGCCTGATAAAGAATAGACCACCTGGTCCATGTGGTCGGCTAAATCCAGGTCAGCCAGGGCCTGGTCCAAGACTTCCGGAGTGAAGTAGGGCGAAGCGTGCTTTTTGCTCAAAGCCAGCTCCTCTTTGACAGTAATCGCCATGAACTGGTCACTTGCATTTTGAAAAATCTGCGCCACATGCTGGAAGTAAGCCCGTTCCTTGAGCTTGGCCACTTCCTTGCTCTCCCAGGTAAGTGATCCCTGGTAGTCCAGCAATTTGGTCATGGCCTTAAACAGGGAACTCTTCCCGCTGCCGTTTGGCCCCGTGATCAAGGTCACCTTGCCCTTGGGGATGGATAATTCCTTTTGTTCAATCAAAGGGCGCCCTTGCTTGATGGCAAAATTTTTCATGACAAAAGCCGCCGGTTCGTTCTCCGGCAGGGGGAAGTGCAGGTCGATTGGCTCAGTATCCAGGAGAAGCGCCTGTTCATCCTTAGTCAATAAGTCCACCTGCTCGCCTTTGAAGCGGTAGACCCCGTCCACCTTGCCCTGGTAGTCGTCAAAAAGGTGGTCGGTGATGATGATGGTCTTGCCTTGCTCTTTCAGCTTGGCCAAGCGGCTGATCAAGAAGCGGCGGGCCGCCGGGTCCACGCTGGCAAAGGGCTCATCTAATAAGAAGAGGTCCACGTCCATGGCGACTAGGACAGCTAAGGCTACCCGCTGCTTTTCCCCGCCGGACATGGTTACGATCTTCTGATCCAAAAGGGAATTGATTTCCGCGAATTCACTGGCCTTTTGCAGCTGGTGTGCAAATTCTTCCTTATCCTTGCCCAGGTTTTCCATGGCAAAAATAATCTCTTCTCTTGGCGTGGCCATGGTAAACTGTTCGCCGCCTTCCTGGAACATCATGGCTTGACTCCGCCCGCCCAAATCGATCTGCCCGCTGGTCAGCTGGCCCCCGTATTTCGGGTAGAGGCCGGCCATGATCTTCAAGAGGGTGGATTTCCCGCAGCCAGTCGGCCCGATCAAGAGGGAAAAGGTTCCTGCCGGCAGGGTCAAGGACAGGTCCCGGATGACCTCCCGGTCCCCGTAGGAAAAAGTTAAGTGGTCAATTGTCAGTTCTGCTTGCAAAATAAAAAGTCACCTCAAAAGCGGGGTGACCATAAGCGACAGCATTTTCCCTTGCCAGCATTACCTGGCCAGGTTCCATGGGTATCATCTCAGCCTTCCGGCACCCCTTTGATTCGTCTAATTGATTCTTATTTCATTATATTGGATCTGTTAAAATCTGTCTAATTTAAACTTTGGCCAAACCGATTGAAAAAACCGGTTCATAGCATTTTTCTTAAAATAATCTTGGAAGAAGCTTTTACTAACAATTTTTTAGCTGTATCCTAAAATCAAGGACTTTTAGTTTTTAGTGGGAGTGAAAAAATGTCAGATCAACGAAGACGCGTAATCACCGTGGCCTTGATGCTGTCGAATGTCATGTCCGGTTTGGACAACACGATTATCAACACCGCCTTGCCGCGGATCATTGCCGATTTGCACGGGATTGAATATACCGGCTGGCTGGTAGCCATCTTCTTATTGGGGACGGCTGTGTCAACGCCTCTTTGGAGCAAGCTGGGTGAGCGGCGGGGAAATAAACTGGCCTATCAGTTGTCAGCCGCCTGCTTTTTGCTGGGGGCACTGCTCCAGGGCTGCGCCCAGCAGATGTCTTTTCTCTTGACCTTCCGCCTGTTGGCCGGGATCGGCAACGGGGGGATGGTGTCGCTTCCTTATATCATCTACTCTGACCTTTATCCAAACGCCTACAAGCGCCTAAAGGTGCTGGGGATGGTGTCTGCCTTCTTCACCACGGCCACCATCTTAGGGCCACTCTTTGGGGGCTGGATTGTTGACGTCTTGTCTTGGCGCTGGGTCTTTTATATTAATATCCCCTTTGCCTTGATTTCCATCGTCTTGATCCAGATCTTTTTCCAGGAAGAGGAAAAAGCCCGGTCGGTCCACAAAGTCGACTTAGGCGGGGCTATCTGCCTGTCCTTTGGGGTGGTGGCCCTTTTGCTGGGGACCCAGCTGCTGGAGGCAGCCGGACTGGCCACGGCACTTTTGATCTTCGCGGCCGCCTTGATTCTTATTGGTCTTTTGGTCATTATTGAGCGCCGGGCGGAAGACCCGATTATCCCGGGCCGTTTGTTTAAAAATATCCCCTTGGTCGTTGACTTCATCTTGTTCGTCTTGATCTGGGCGGCCATGTCGGCCTACAGCGTCTATGCGCCGATGTGGGCAGAAGGCTTGATGGCCACGACTGCTCTGGTCGGAGGGATGACCCAGATTCCCGGGGCCTTTACCGACATGCTGGGTTCCTTGTCAGTTGAAAAAATGCGCCGGCGCTGGTCGGCCTACCAGGTCATGCTGGCCACCTGCTGGATTTTGGCGGCGGGCTACCTGGCCATGGCCGTGGCCCCGCGCTATTTCCCTTACTGGGGGATTTTGCTGGCCGGGATGCTGCAGGGCTGGGGCAACGGGGTCATGTTCAACCAGCTCCAGGTTAAGGTGCAAGAAGACGCGGAAAGCAAGGACGTGCCAGTCGCTACTTCCTTTTCCTACCTGATCCGGATGCTGGCCATGGCCATTTCTTCCAGCGTCTTTGGGGTCATTTTGAATGAGCATCTGGCCCAAGGGGTCAAGGCCAACGGAGGCAAAATTACTTTGTCCATGCTCAACCACCTGTCAGACGCCAAGACCCGGGCCAGCCTGCCTAAGCAGAACCTGGGCCAGATGGAGAATATCCTCTACGGGGCTATTCACGCGATTTTCTGGGCCGCCTTTATACTGGTCTTCCTGTCTCTGCTTTTGGCCATCTGGGCCCGCTGGCGGGAGAAAAAATTGGCCAAGTTACGGTAAGTTTTTTAGGAAAGGGGCAAGCCGATGACTGAAATTGCCAAGTTGCGGAAAAAATTGCAGGAAGCTGGGGATGCCGCCCTACCGCTGACTAAAGGGAAGGGGCAGACTGCTGATTGTCAGTTTGTTTTACTAGGCGACAAGGCTGAAGGCTGGAAGACTGACTCTTTGACGGCGTTATTGCTGCTTGCGGGGACGGGGCGCTTCCGGGCTGGCCAGCAAAAGTGGCAGGTCAAGCCCGGCGACTGGTTTTTCCTGGCAGCTGGCCAGGACTGCAAGGCCAGTCTAAAAGAGGGGCTCTTGGTCCAGCTGGTCTTGCCCGAAGCTTTTTCCATGCAGGACTTGAAAAAGGAGCTCATGCTGGGAGAAGCTGAAGAGGTGGGGACCCACGGCCGGGTGGCGGTTGATGGACCGGCCGGGGAGGCATTCCTGGCAGCCTTGAATGAGTACCAAACTAGCGATTCCTTAGCTTCAGTCTTGCTCAAAAGTCAGCTGCTGACTGCCTTAGCGCTTGCCCAAAGGACGCTGAATGAGACGGGCAGCTTGAGTGAGCGGGAGATCCGCCGCTATATTAGCGAAAACTACGTCTCGACCAGCTTGAAGGGCGCCGCGGCTTACTACCAGCTCAGTCCCAACTACTTTTCCGACCTGGTCAAAAAGAAGACTGGGCAGAGCTTTATTGAGCTGGTTGACGAGCAGAAGATGGAGGCGGCAGTCCGCCTTTTGGCCCGGCCAGACCTGTCGATCAAGCAGATCATCGGCCTGGTCGGCTACCGGGGCAAGTCCTTCTTCTATGAAAAATTCGGCAAGTATTACGGGATGTCGCCGGCGGCTAAACGCAAAGAGCTCTTCCGCCAGCAGGGGATCAATTTGTAGACTAAGCTAAAAAGACAAAAATGCCACTAAATAAAGTGACATTTTAAAAATTGTGTCGTTGAATTCCCAAAGCAACGATGATTTTCCGAAAGAGGTACACACCAATAGTTAAGCCGAGAAAGTTTGACCAAAATGTACTAAATGACAATTTCTCAAATAAGTATTGGATTGGCAGAATGCAGGCAAAAAAGATTGTCAATGAGATAGCAGCTCTTGCATACTTATTTTTCGGCATTTTCTTTTTTAGCTTATCCATATTTTCTCCCATCTTAATTTAGATAATGCCAAATTATACCATATAACACAGCAGCTGCTGATTTTGCCGCCCACTTCGGCACATGGTTCTTCACCATATAATTATATGCCTGTTCGCTGACTTTTCCTGCTACACTACCTAAGAAAAGATCATTCCAAACTTTTTCGAACTTCTTTAATGTGATTTTTTTGATGACAGCTTTTGGCAATTTGCCATAGATTATTCGTGGCAATTTCTTGGTTACAAATTTTTGGCCAAATTTCTTAATTAATTTCTTGCCAATTGTACTGGCTACGCTTGCATCAACTTCCTCAGATAAGTCTAAAGTATCGCCACCTGGAATTTCTCCATCTGGCAAATCCTCGTTAGCATCCGCAATAATAACCTTAGGTGCTAGTTTAACATATGTTTTCAGTTCTTCTACTTCATCAGCAGATAAATTGTTAGAATCAATATCATTAACTTTTTCATACGATCTATCGAATTCCTTGGTAATAGCTCCTTCTTCCGCGTTTACAACTAGTCTACTAAGGTTCTCCTTATTTATGTAATATAACATGTTAAAGGATAATGCAATGGCTGCAACTACTAACAATTTGAAAATATTTGATTTCTTAAGATTATTCATTTCTTTCCTCCTAACTCGTAATCTTAAAAAATTTTGCCAGATATAGTTCAAAAAATCACAAAAATTGCAGATTTGGTAATCTTTTTCATATTTTCATTTCTCACTTTGATGCCGATGCAGCCGGCTAACTCAGGAATTTATACTGAACCATAATTGTATTAACTTACAATATCAGCTACATCCTACAGAGGTATGGATTCAACTTCTTTAACTAGTGCCACGCGTATATAACTTAAATTTAGGCAGAGAAAAAAGCTTCCAGAAAAATCTGGAAGCTTTTTGCATGAGAAGATGAAAATTTTCAAATATGAAAAATGAGGATGGAGGAGCAGTTTTAGCACTAGAATATTAAGCAATTATTAACAACATATGAGGAGGAGAAGAGTGATTGAAATTGACCAGCTTTCGTTTGATTACCGGACCTTCAGCAAGGAACCGGGCTTAAAGGGAGCTCTGCAAGATATCTTCCACCGGAAATACCAGCTGGTGCCTGCCTTGAAAGATCTGAATTTAACTATAAAAGATGGTGAAATTATTGGCTTGATTGGCCCAAATGGAGCAGGAAAGACGACCCTAACCAAGCTACTGACTGGGATTATCCAGCCGAGCAGCGGTCAAGTGACAGTGGCTGGGATAGTTCCGGGAAGTCGCCAAAAGGAACTATTGCGGCAGATTGGGGTCATGTTTGGGCAAAAGTCGCAGCTGTCCTGGAACTTGCCTGCTGTTGACACTTTGAATATGCTGGCGGCCATTTATCAATTAAAGCCAGACCGCTACCAAAGCCGGCTGCAAGAATTGTGTGATTTGCTGGATATTTGCGAGATCGTAAAAAAGCCGATCCGCAAATTATCTTTGGGCCAGAGGATTCGCTGTGAACTTGCCTGCTCCTTGATTCATGAACCAAGCTATCTGTTTCTGGATGAGCCAACTATTGGCCTGGACCTGCTGACGCAAGAGAAGATTTATGATTTTTTAAAAACTGAAAACCGTCGACATCAGACGACGATTATTTTAACTTCGCACAATGTCCGTGACATTGAGGCCTTAGCCCAGCGCTTGCTAATTTTAAGTAAGGGGGAGCTGATTTTTGATGATAGTTTGAATAAGCTGCCGCTAGAAATCGATCAAGCTGATAGCTATTGCTTGAAGTATTGGGTCAATGACCAGGCAGATGTCCGCGAAGAAATTATTCATGATCCTCAGCAACTCTTTGTAAGGATGGAAGCATTTCAGCCGGAACAGATCATTTATTTGAGCAAAAATGGGATATCAATTGAAGAAGTTATCTTGAAAATATATCAAAGAGAGAAAAAATGAGAAAATATCTGCCAGTTTATTATCTTGGCTTAAAAAACAGTTTGATCTACCGGGCCAATACGGTTATGAAGCTGGCCTTGCAACTGGTAAGTCTGCTGGTTACCGTTTTAATATGGAAGTTTATTTTGGCAGAGTCCAGCAACTTTCAGCAAATGGCTCGCTACTTGTTGGCAACCAATCTGATTAGTCTGATTTTTACGACTGGGCCAGTTTTTCAGTTTGCGGATCTGGTAAAAACTGGGAATCTATCCCTCTATTTAACGAGGCCGTTATCTTTGTATTGGTACCTGTTCAATTACAATTTAGGCCTGCAGACTCCGCTTTTGTTGCTATACCTGCTCTTGGTCCTTTTTTTAGTAAAAAGCGCTGGCTTAATGCTTTTGCTCTTGATCTACCTGGCTTTGAGCAGTCTGATGTTTTTCAGTTTAATGATGCTTTTAGCCATGCTCAGCTTTTGGCTGATCAATATGTGGCCGCTTAGAAGTGGGATCAATGCGGTTTACTTGCTGCTAGGCGGCTTATATTTTCCTTTGAAACTCCTGGGTCCGGCTTACCAATATTTGAAGTACAATCCTTTTTCTCTGGTAACGGATTTTCCAGCGCGCTTGTTGACAGGATCAGCAGACCAGCGTGATTTTTTTGCAAATTGCCTTGCCGCTTGTTGTTGGCTGCTCTTTAGTGTGCTGCTGGAAAAGGCTTTATTCCAAAAAGGTATTAAAACTTTTGAGGGGGCAGGAGCATGAGAACGATCAAGGCTATTTGGCGGCAAAGCTTAGCTGAGTTTATGATCTACCGCGGTACTAGCATTATTACTTTTGTTTTGGCAGCTGTCTTTCTGCTGATTGAGCTGTTTACGGGGCAGATTTACTTTAGTCAGAGGGAGAATCTGGCTGGTTGGACGGCAAACCGTTATTTTATCATGATTAGTTTCATGAACAGCGCGACTTATCTTTACAATTTGTTTTTTATTTTAGGCCATGAAGGACTAGGTGAAGATATTTTGGAAGGCAATCTCGACTATCTGCTGGTTCGGCCAAGCTCAAGTTATTGGCTGGCTGTTGGCAGAAGTTTGGATATTCCAAGTTTTTTCAACTTACTGCTTTCGCTTGGACTACTGGCTTATTACCTTATTCGCGAAGGGGCAAGTTTTGGCCAGATCATGCTGATCAATTGCATGATCGTCTTACCTGCAGCCTTGATTTTTATTTTGAACCAATTGTGCTTAACTTTGCTTTTTTGGTTTGAAGGACTGACGGCTTTGGGAGGGATTGTAGAAGATCTGGTCAGCTTGGCCGGACGGCCAAAACAGATTTTTCCGCGAGTTATTCAACAGCTTTTTACATGGATTATTCCACTTTTGCTAGTCAGCAACTTGCCGGTGGACTGGCTGCTAGGACGGGGAAAAAGTCTGCTCATATATCTTCTGGTTTTTCTGACTATCCTTTACTGGCTCTCGGTCAAGTTTTGGCAATGGGGGCTGAGGCATTATTCATCGGCTAATTGAGAAATGATTATCTAGAAAGGAGGTGTTGTGATATGGGACGTACTAGAACTGAATTAACAAAAGGCGGACCATTTCTTGTAGAAGGCTTAAATGATGAAGAATTGAACTTCTTCAACGCTTTAATGAGCAGTCCGAAAGAGTTATCTGACCAATTAAACAATGTTAAAACAGAAGTAGTTAAGTAGAGTAGAAAAGATCACGGCTAATGGCACCTTTTAGAAAAGCCAATATTGCGTGATCTTTTATTTTATGGAGGGAAAGATTTGCAAATTGAGAGAGAAGTGCCAGATGCTGATGCACATACTAATTGGCTTGAGTTAATTAATCGACTGCATTTAACTGCTGACTATAGAATGTGGGTTTCTGCTAATCTAGCCTTGCAAACTGTTCAGTGTATTTTAAGCGACTCAAAAAAGCAACAAGTTTCCGTTGGAATGGGCAAAGGGATGGGTCATATGCCCGTATTAGGAGCTGAATTCGAGAGTATAGAGCATTTGTTTTATAACTCGCAGACACATTTGGCTAAGCGACGAGTGCTTGTGTCGCAGATTATGGAACAAGATCTCGATTTTTTGGATGATCCAGCTTTAAATCAACTTTCAAAAAATACAAAGCTGACAGTAGATTCGTTTGTCGATATCGAAAGTTCAAAAGAAGTCTATTATCCATCCTTTTTAAGCGACGTTAATTTCATAGACGATAGTGTTTCGATAAACACTCATGCCTACCAGTATGCTTCTGATAGTGGCTATGCAAGTGGATCAACTGTAAATGAAGCTTTGCTTCATTCCATTAACGAATTGATTGAAAGAGACAGTATTTCAAGGTTCATCATCAAATACGGATTAGGTATTAAGGAAAACTCGGTAACTGCATTTAAGATGATTCCTAAATCTTTGCCTAAGGATTTGTACAAAATCTATCTAGGATTAAAAGATACGGCAGATGCAGAAGTAATACTGGTAAAAGTAATTAATAGCTATCAAATACCGACCTATTTTACCGCTGTTCTATCTCAAGGTAGCGATATTCTCCCAATTTACGGTTCAGGGAGCTCAGTAGATGAGCGATACGCTATAATGAGGTCGCTCACGGAGGCATATCAATTAGTATCCGTAAAAGAGGAAAGTGAAAGTCAACAATTGCGGAAGCGTTTGAACTTGATATGGTCTGAAATCTCTCCTGTGAAGAAGATGCTGTCTCTAACTTTTACAAAAAAATTGGCTAGCATGAGATATCGTCAATATGATATATATGCAAAAGAAGTTGATCAAATGATCAGCTATGAGAGAGAAAGGCTTAGACAAGAAGGCAGGAAAATTTATTATCGAGTGGTGAAAGAAGATCCGGACTTTGTACTCGTTCAGTCGTTAATACCTCATTTTGAACGCTTTAATCTGATTTTTGAAGGTCAGATTGTAACGCCTAGGCTGTGTAGCAACGGCTATCAGTAAACGCTATCCCAATAATTCAAAAGTTCACTTACCAAATTGCTTAGCCCAATTTCAGTTAGAGACTTTAAAAAAGCATTGATTTCCCGGTCATCGCCGCTTTCCCGGTAAGCCAGCAATTTTTTGAAAAAAACGATTCTAATTTTAAAAGCAGCCATTTGTTGCGGCAGATCGATTGGCAGCAGCCGGTCTAGAATCCTGTCTGCGGCAGAAGCTTGTTTTTGACGAATTAGGCTGAAAATAATATTGGTTAGGGCTGTCCAAGCGTTTAAATATAGTTCGTAGTCTACCTGTTCTAAGTGGTTGAGTTGGTGGATGATTTTACTGCTGTACGAAATGAGCAGGTCAGAGTCAATCAAATAAACAGAATTTTCAAGAAAACGCAGGCTTTTGAAATCTAAGTACTCGCTATCAAGCAGTAAATCTTTAAAACTCTCTAGGTCAGTGTCTGTTAAACAGTTTATTTTAGTCAAGGTGAAATAGCTGTTGGCAGCGGCGACTGCCTTTCCTAAAATATCTGGATCTTTTGTTTGATGAAAGCTACTGATTTGACGTAAAAAGATCTGATGAAGCCTTTGCCCGTCTTTTTGCTGGATGAGCAATTGCAGCTCATCATAGTAGGAGCTGTCTAGATTTCCTTGGACTTCCGTATACGCAAAAAACTCCCGGGGGGTGACCCCCACCCGGTCTAATAAGGCTAAAAACTTTTTGAGCCGAATATCATCGACATCATTTTCCCAGCGTGACAAGGCAGGGCTTGAAGTAATATCTTTTGCTGCTTCACCTAGCGTCATCTTCTTATAATTCCGCAGTCTTTTAAAATATTGTCCGTACATTTTTCTTTCCTCTAATACACTTTTTTGAAAAAACAGTAATTTAATACGTGCATTATAGCAAATAGAAGACGGGAGATAAATATAACTTAAATTTAGGCAGAGCAAAAAAGCTTCCAGAAAAATCTGGAAGCTTTTTGCATAATTACATCTTTTCCAAGCGCTTGATCCGGTCAGTGGTTGCCGGGTGGGTGTCAAAGAGGTGACTCAGGCTGTGCCGCTTAATCGGGTCCTCAATGTACAAGGAGGCGCTGGCGCTGCTGGCGGCCTGCATTGGCTGGCTGTTTTCAATCTTAGTCAAGGCGCTGATCAAGCCGTGCGGGTTCCGAGTCAGCTCAACGGAACTGGCGTCGGCCAGGTATTCCCGGTTTCTGGACAGGGCCATCTGAGCCAGGCTGGCCGCCAAAGGGCCCAGGATCAAAACAAAAATAACCCCGATCACGCCGATGATCATCCCGATCGTCCCGCCTTCCCGGTCGTCGTCATCGTCCCGGTCAATGCCAAAGCCAAACCAGACCCAATTTTGGGCAAAGTCGGCGATAAAGCTGATGGCACTGACTAAAACCAGGGCCACCATGGACAGGCGGATGTCATAGTTGCGGATATGGGAAATCTCGTGGCCCAGGACCCCTTCCAACTCTTCTCTGTTCATCATGTCCAGCAGCCCCTGGGTGACAGCGATGGCTGACTTGTCCGGCGACAGGCCGGTCGCAAAAGCGTTGGGGCTCTTGTCCGGAATCAAGTAGACCTCGGGCATGGGAATATTGGCCACTAAAGCCATGTCTTCCACGATATGAAAAAGCTGGGGATTGTCCTCTTTATTTAAATGCTGGGCATGGTTCATGCTCATGACGACATTGACCGGATCCTGGAAGACCAGGAAAGAGTAAATCAAGGCAATGACGCCAGCGGTCAATATGCCCGGCAGGGGCTTGTCCCACATCAGCTGGCCCAGGCCCGCGCCTACCAGGGCAAAGATCAAGACAAAGACGACCAGGACTCCGGCCGTCTTCCGCTTATTTTGGGTAATTTGTTGGTATAGCATGGCGATCCCTTAGCCTTTAAAAGGATACCTTTGGTACCTTGGTTTCTTCTTCAGGGATGTCCAGGTAGTCAACCTTAGTGAAGTGGTGGATGTTGGCTACGATGTTGGATGGGAAGACCAGGAGCATCTTGTTGTAGACAGCCGCGCTGGAGTTGAAGAGCTGCCGTGAGTAGGCAATCTTGTTTTCCGTGTTGGTCAGTTCTTCCTGCAGGTTGGCGAAGTTGGTGTTGGCCTTTAGGTCCGGGTAGTTTTCAGACAGGGCGAAGATGGTCTTCAAGCTGTCAGTGATTTGGTTGGACAGCTGCATGGCCCCTTCGTGGTCGTCAGCTGGCAATTGAGTCAGCTGGTTTCTGAGTTCAACCACCTTGCTCAAAGTTTCCTTTTCGTGCTTGGCGTAGCCCTTGACGGTTTCCACCAGGTTCGGGATCAAGTCGTTGCGCCGCTTGAGCTGAACGCTGATCTGACTCCAGGCTTCTTCAGTGTTAACCTTGGCCTTTTGCAGGCCGTTGTAGGCTGAAATGTAAAAAATAACGATTAATACGACTAAAATAGCAATAATCCAGACTGCCATTTTTTGCCTCCCCTTCTAGGCCCCTGAGGGGCGAAATCAACTTTGACCAGATACTTCCGGTCGTTTTAGTAAATTATATATTAAAAGGCAACTGAGCACTAGTTTTTAAGCAAAAAACGCCTCCAATAAGGAGACGCTCGAGAGATTTAATGTCTTGCTACAGGTTCAACTTGACGATGATCCAGCCGATAAGGGACAGGATGATCAAGCCGGCGATCTGGTAGCCCAGCCACTTCGGGAAGAACTTCTTCTTGGCATCCTTGGAAGCGTGGGCGTAGAAGGTCCGCATAACCAGCATGTTGGCCATGGACCCGATTGGTGACCCGAAGCCACCGATGTTGGAACCCAAGGTCAAGGCTTCAGCGTACTTGGAGAACTTGCCGACCAGGATGGTTGATGGCACGTTGCTCATGACCTGGCTGGACAGGATGGATGTCCAGTAAGTGCTCATTTCAGTGCCGACCAGGCCGTGGATTAGGGCCACGACAAAAGGAATCTGCTGGATGTCACTGATGAAGATGAAGAAAAGGGTGAAGGTCAGTAAAAGGGAGTAGTCAATGTGGAGCAAGATCTTCCAGTTGACGATCAAGGCCCAGATGATGGAGGCCAGCATTGGCATCCAGATTGGAACGAACTTGAAGACGCCGACGAAGAAGAAGCAGAAGATGACCGTGGTGATCATCGTCGTTGGCCAGCTGACGTCGATTTCAACGACTTCCTGGGTCGGGATGTTCTTCTTCGGGATAAAGAAGAAGATGCAGAGAAAGACGACCATGGCCGCGATCAGGTAAGGCAGGGTCCACTTAAAGAAGATAGCAGGCGCTAAGTGGTAGTTGGAGACCACGAAGATGTTGTGGGGGTTGCCCCATGGCGTGAAGGCCGCCCCGATGTTGGCCCCCATCCCGATCAAAGTGGCTGGCAGGATTTCTGGCAGCTTGTACTTCTTGGCGATGTTCAAGTACAGGGGAATCATGGTCAAACAGGTGATGTCGTTACCCAGGAACATGCCCGAGAAGACGGACAAGAGAGTAAAGAGGAGGATCAGCTTCCGGGTGGAGTCAGCGATCGCCGTCAGTTTATAGGCAATGATGTCCAGAACGTGCAGGTAGCTGTAGACCTGGATCAAGACCAGCATGGTCGTGACAGATTCGATCGTGTGCCAGTTCATGTCGGCGCTACGCGGCCGGGCAAAGAAAAGACTGATGATGGTGATCACGATGGTGATCTGCAAAATTCGGTCGCTAAAAATTTTCTTTAAGGTGATCAAAAAATTATTTGAACTTTTGCTTTTGGCGGCTTCCATATAAAATCCTCTACTCAGCTAGAATGGTGTTTACAAGATTTACGTAAAGTTAACGAAAAGCGAAAATGAACTTTACTTTCGTGTAGTTCCATTGTCAACCATTTTTCCCTAAATCTCAATAGTACAAAATTAACGAACAGATGTTATTGAAAGGATGTTGGCAAAACGCGACAGGTAAAAAATCCGGCTTTTTTAGCTTGTGGAAAAAATAGAAAATATTTTAGAAAGCGGTTTATATAGCGAAAATAAAGGGTTTATGCCAGAAGGCAAAAAATGGACTTTGCTACCTTTTTTAAGCGATTAAAACGTGTCGACTTTTTACACGGCCACAAAAAAATCAAAAGCGTGCTTTTGGTTTCTGAAATAATGTAAGCGGTGTCGAAAACAGAAACAAGAAGCAGCGATCAGGTAAAAATCCGCCTTGGACATTTTTGTTAAATCTATTTAACCTTGCAGCTTGAAGATATTTCCGCTTGCTTTTGCCGAAAAAGCCCCCCAGGGGCAAAGAAATGCCGAAAAGGCTTGCCTAACATGGGGAAAGAGGGGTATAATTACTACTGATTTTCGAAAATCGATGAAAGGATGAAGAGACATGTCAAGAAATATCCACACGGGTATCAACCCACACCGTCGTCCACGTAACGCTTCCAACGCTAAGGAACGCGTTGCCCACGCCGCTGCTGTGATCAGCTTCCTGAACCAAGCAGCTAAGGACGAAAACAAGTAATTTGTTTTTAAACAGACAATAAAGACTCTGGCTTTTGGTCAGGGTCTTTTTTTCGCCCGCTTTTTGCCTTATGATAGGGAAAAGCTAAGAGGCAAGTTGAGAAAGAAGAAACAAAGAGAAAAGAAATAAGGAGGCAAAAATGAAGTTTCAGTGCAGCAGCTGCGGTTTAAGACTGGAATCCCTGCATTTCAAGCTGCCCGGCCTGGTCAATGACCGCCTGGCCAGCTTGTGTGACATCTGCCGGCAGCGGGGGCTGGATCCGGCAGCTTACCCCAATCCCGTGGTCAAGCTATTCGCGGCCAACCTCCTTTATGCCTTTGTAGGCAAGGACGGAGAAGCAAACGGGGACTTTTTACTGCCGGATTTAAAAATCCGCCGGTCCTACGAGGCTCTCATGCAGGACTATGACGGCAATGTTCTGGCCAAGCAGCAGCTGCCCAGAGAGGACTTTAACCAGGCTGTGATCAAGGCTGAGGATGATCCCGGCTTCTTCTTGCCAGGGAAACTCCCTTTCGCGGAAAAACTCCAGGCCCTGGGCCTCAGCGTTGACTTCCAGTTAAATGAGGTTGATTATATCGACCGGGAGCGGATTAGGGCCAAGTACAAGTACCGCTGCCAGTACTGCGGCCGGCGGGGGCGGAGCGTGGACCATAAGGACCCGGTCTCTGTCTCGCACGATAACAGCCTGGACAATCTGATTTTGTCTTGCAGCGAGTGCAACCGGATCAAGTCCAACATGCCCTATGACCTTTTCGTCAAGCTGAATGAAGAGCTGCAGCCTTTAAACAAGAAGCTGGTCAAGTATGAGAACGCCCTGGGCCCTCTGGAAAAAGAATTCCAGGACCGGCGGAATCTGCTGGCGGCCAAGGTGCATCTAAAGGGCGTGGTGAATGACCCGGAACTGGCCGCCATCCGCAAGGAAAACAAGCGCCTGCGGGATGCCATTGACAGTTTAGAAAGCGACTATGACGCGGCCCGCCGCTTGCGCGAGGACCACTTCAAGCTGGGCTGGAAGCTCTATTTGACCCAGCAGGACAAGGAGATCATCTGATTTTGATAACTTAAATCTTATGGAGAGGGTATTAAAAGTTAGGCCAGGAAGCTTTTTGCAGAAAAACTCTCTAGAATGTACAGGTTTACAAAGTTTACAAAAGCGCTACAGGACAACTTGCAGCGCTTTTTTTGTTTTGTAATCAGACCGATACATTCCTGTAACAATTGAAAGTTATACTATAGATCGTTATCAAACAAACCACGTGTTAAAGGAGAAAAGACGTTTCATGAAGAAAAAGAACCTGTTGATGACTACTTTGGCAGCGCTGAGTGCATCTGGCGCCCTTTTAACTACTGGGGCCAGCGCCTTGGCTGACAGCTACACTGTTGTTAAGAACGACACCCTGTGGGACTTGTCCAAGAAGTATGGTGTTTCAGTAAGCGACTTGAAGAAGGCTAACGGCGTTTCCGGCCACTTGATCTACGTGGGCCAGAAGCTGCAGATCCCAGCTAAGTCAACCAAGGCAGTCAAGGCTGCTAAGGCAACTAAGACTACTAGTGCAAGTACTGTTGACACTACTTCAACGACCCACACGGTCGTAAAGGGCGACACTTTGTGGAGCCTGGCTAAGAAGTACGGCGTTTCAGTAAGTGCTTTGATGAAGGCTAACAACCTGTCAAGCAGCACTATCTTGATCGGCCAAAGCTTAAACCTGCGGGCTGGCATGACTACTTACGGGGTAAACGGCGTAACTACCGGCTCAAGCTCAACTGCCGCAAGCACCAACACTGCTTCATCAACCAGCATGACTGCTTCCAGCCAAGCGTCAAAGGCCAAGAAGAAGACTACTAAGGCGAAGAGTACCACTACTAACACTGCATCAACTGCCAACACTGCTTCAAGCACCAACACTGCTTCAAGCACCAACACTGCTTCAAGCACCAATACTGCTTCAAGCAGCAACACTGCTTCAAGCACCAACACTGCATCAACTGCCAACACTGCTTCAAGCACCAACACTGCTTCAAGCACCAACACTGCTTCAAGCACCAACACTGCTTCAAGCACCAATACTGCAGCAAGCAGCAGTCAAGCAGTCAGCCAGGCACCAACTGGTTCAACTTCAACTTCAACTGCCTCAGCCAGTGCCAGCGCGATTACTTCATACGCTTTGAACTTCCTGGGCGTGCCTTACGTTTGGGGCGGGACCACGCCAAGCGGCTTTGACTGCTCCGGCTTTGTACAATACGTGTACAGCCACTTCGGCATCAACCTGGGCCGGACTACTTACACCCAGCAATACGCCGGCACCAAGATCAGCGTGGCCAGCGCCCAAGCTGGTGACCTCTACTTCTGGGGTTCATACGGTTCAGCCTACCACGTAGCCATTGCCCTGGGCGGCGGCCAATACGTCATGGCGCCAGCCCCAGGCCAAAACGTGATGACTGGCAGCGTGTCCTCATACACGCCAAGCTTCGCTGTCCGCGTTTTAGGCTAAAAATTTCTCATCGATATCAAACAGTTTAAGCAGCGTCAGCCAGCCGGCTGGCGCTGTCTTCTTTTGCCTGGCTATAATTAAAAGTGTACTATTTTATTTATAATCGCTCGGCTTTTGATTTTATATTTGTTATAATGTTGCCTGGCTTTTTGAAGTAAAAGCCTCTACAAGTGCTTTTATACAAGCAGAATAATAATTGTTCGGAAAATATAGCTAAAATTACTTTTATATATCTATAGTGATTTTGATATAAATTGATAAGCTATCAGTTCAAAAAAGCTTTTTTCCGGGCAAGTATGGGCTATAATCTAAAGTAAAATAGGCAAAATACGAAATTTAGGGTAAGCCAATTCTTGGATTAGGACAGAGGATCGCGGGAAAATGACAAATACGGCTATGCTTTACGCGCTGGGAGAATTCTTCTGCATGGCAATCATGCTGATCTTGACTGGTGCCTTAAAGCCAATTACAAATTACGGGAAAAGGGAAAAATGGCTGGCGGCATCGCTGGTCAGCGAAACCCTCTACTTTTTGGGTGACGCCCTGGACAAGCTGCAACTAGGCGGGGTCCTGCCGGCCAGCCAGGCGGGTCTGCTTTTTACCGGAACATATAAGCTGTGGATGCTGGACTTCGTCAGTCTGGCGGTCTTTTTCTACATTGACCAATGCGGGGAATTCAGCCTGGCCGACAGCTGGTCCAAGCGGCTCCTGGTCTGTTCAGTAGCCTTGCTTAATGGGGTCTTTGAACTGCTCGTGCTCTTGATCAATCCCGGCTGGCTCTTGACGGCCCAGCTCCAGCCAACCCTGCTCTACAACATCCTGCTTTTGCTGGTTCCCCTTCTATATTCTTTGTCCGCCATTGGCCTGGCCATCAACGGGATTCGGCAGAGCCCCTCTAAAAATATCCGGCAGTTTTACCTGACTACGGCCAGCTGGCCGATGCTGCTGGTCATCTTCGGGGGCCTGGATATCTACGTTGGCACCTTTCCTTTCTATGCCTACGTGGCGACGGCCTGCCTCTTGTTCCTGGCCGTCTACCAGTTCAGAACCCTGGTTGACACCGTGTCCCTGGGCAGCTTGAGCAATATCAAGGGAAGGGAAAAGTTAAAGTCCTATCTCAAGAGTATCCAGCGGCGGGGAGCCAGCAGCGACTACTACCTCCTCTTAGTTGATATGAACGGCCTCAGATCGATCAACGACATCTACGGACGCTCAGAAGGGGACAAGGTCCTTTTTGTGGTCAGTCAAGCGGTTGAGCAGCTGGCTGAGAAGATGCACGGCTTCAGCTGCCATTATGGCGGGGATGAATTTTTAGCCGTGGTCAAATTGGAAGATTCTGCCGCGGGCAAGCGGTTTTTTAATGACTTGCAGGAAGAAGTCAAGCACCTGGCCAGCATCCAGGGCCTGCCGGTCGTGCCCCATCTGGTAACTTCTGCCGTTTGTCTGGACATGGCAGACGGGGATATGACAGCCCAACTGCGGATCGCTGAAGAGAAGATTTACCATCAGAAGCGGGACCTGGATGGGGAAGTCCGGGAAAACAACTTCTTCGTCGACAAGGTGACTGGCCTGCCCAACACCAACTACTTCCGCAGTTTTGCCAAGTCCTACCTCAAGTCCTGCCTGGAAAAAGCTAACATACCCGCCGTCGTTTTGATCAACGTCAGCAACATGCAGGCCTACAACAACCGCTATGGCTTTGAAAAAGGCGACCAGCTCCTTTCGCAGATTGCCCAGCTCCTGCAGAAATTTTTTGACGACGGAGTTCTGGTCCGCTTCGCGGAAGACAACTTCCTCTTGGCGACAGATACACCCGACCTGGTAAAGAGCCTGGAAGGGGCGGCTGAGGAAATCAGCAAGGAAACAGATGCCAGCATCCGGGCCGGAGTCTACCGCTATAAAAATATCAGTGAGGGCGTGATGACGGCGGTCGACAAGGCCAAGCGGGCCCTGCGCTACCTCAACAACAACCGGGCTGTGGTCTACCAGGTCTACAACCAGGAGGTCAAGCAGGACTTTGAAAGACGGGGCTATGTCCTGGAAAACTTCCAGAAGGCCCTGGATGAAGGCTGGATCCGGCCATACTTCCAATTGGAAAGCCGCAGCCTGACCGGGCGGATCTGTGGGGCGGAAGCCCTGGCCCGCTGGGTTGACCCGAAATACGGGGTCCTGGGACCGGGCTTTTTCATTGAAGTGCTGGAAGAGGCCCACCTGGTTCACAAGCTGGATCTGGCCATCATCCGCCAAGTCTGTGCTATGCTGGCCAGAAGAAGAGCGGAGCAGCAGCCTTTGGTGCCGATCTCGGTCAACCTTTCCCGGGTGGACTTCCAGGTCTGCGACATTTTTGCCGAGATTGAAAAAATCCGCCATTACTTTAAGCTGCCGGCCAGCCTGCTGAAGATTGAAATCCTGGAGTCAACGGTGACCAGCAAGCCACAGGAATTGCGGCAGGCTATCGCTAACTTCCATGCCAGCGGCTATGAGGTTTGGATGGATGACTTCGGCAGCGGCTATTCCAACTTCAACAACCTGGATGAGTACGACTTCGACCTCTTGAAGATTGACATGGTCTTCTTGCGGGACTTCGACAGTCGGGCCAAGGTCAAGACTCTGCTGGCGATCGTGGTTGATATGGCTAAAAAGCTGGGGATGCACACTCTTTGTGAAGGGGTGGAGACCCAGGAGCAGTCGGATTTCTTGCGGGAAATTGGCTGCGAGCGCCAGCAGGGCTACTTATTCTCCAAGCCGATTCCGGAAGAAGAATTTTTGGCCAAACTGGCCAAGGCCAAGTTGGAAGACCCGGACAGCAACAGCTACTATGACACAGTCAGCCAGGTTAACGTTCTCTTTGACCCGATGATCGACCGGGGCAGCCAGCAGACTGTGGGCATTAAGCTGCCGATCTGCATTCTGGAGAAGGGGACAGATGCATTTGTTCGCTTCAGCTTCATGAATGAGAGCTACCGGCAGGTGCTCAAGACCTTTGGTTATCCAGTAGCCAGCTGGGAAGAAGATGCCAACCTGGAATATCCGTTTAAGAAAGCTATCTTGGAACTGATGGAGGAGAGCAAGGGAAAGCCGGGTCCGGTCAGCCGGATCTTCGACTTCAGGGGTAAGAAGTTCCTGCTTGAAGTCCGCTACCTGGCACATGACCAAAAGAGTCAACGTGACGCCTTCGTCTACACCTTTGAAGGCCTGGACAAGTAAGAAAAGAAGATAAGCAAAAGGCTTCCGCGCCGCGGAAGCCTTTTTTGATTCATTTGTGAAAAAAGTGTAGTCTTTAACAAACTTTTGCGTATATAATTACTTCAAAGAGAAAAATGTGATTTTTATCAGGCAGAAAGAATGAAAAAGAAAATTGTTTTTGTTTTACAGCTGATTGCTAATGTTTACTTTGCTACCTGGCCTTTGCGCTTGATTGTAGACAATTCTCCTAAATGGCGCTTGTCCGGACCAGCCAATGGCTTTTTCGGCTTCATGGACCGGGTGGCCAAAAGTGTTTCCTGGCCGCTCTCCCTGGTCTACCTGCTTTTGCTAGTGCTGATCGTGGTGGCCGCTCTTTTGACTTACTTTTTTGAGTTCAAGCAAGATAAGATAAAACAAGTTTGGCAGAAGGCTAGCTGGTTCTTGCAGCTGATAATTAATGAGTTAGCTTGCCTGGGCTTGTCCTCGTCACTGACTATGCGGGTTTACGATAGTCAGCAAACATGGACGATTCTTGTTAACTTGCTCTTGCTTGCTATCGTAGTTATTTTTGCTTTTGCCTTGACGGAAAAATTTACTAACCGCGGGGGAAACAACTAAACCGCAAACGAAACATACTAATCTAGTGTTGGATGATTACTCGAC
This sequence comes from uncultured Lactobacillus sp., assembly GCF_944327175.1. Lineage (GTDB taxonomy): Bacteria > Bacillota > Bacilli > Lactobacillales > Lactobacillaceae > Lactobacillus. The sequence goes on along the minus strand of NZ_CALVGT010000041.1, from coordinate 279 downwards.
GGAGTAGTCGTTCAACACTTTTTCTTTTACTATGTAAAGTGGAGATGAAGCCAATGCCGTGACTGCTTTGGACACATGATGTCGTAAACAAAACTGGCAGCTTCACCATTCAATTGTGAATCTCGTCTAAGTATGTTGGCTGTTAAAGTCCTGTTGAGAAAATTAGATCTGATTGGATTAGATGGAGGCAGCTCATCTCCAAGTAAAGCGGAGGTTTATTCTTATGGATTTATTGAAAACTGTTTTTGGTATTGATGTTAGCAGCCGGAAGTCTAACGT
>NZ_CALVGT010000040.1 GCF_944327175.1 uncultured Lactobacillus sp. | reverse complement strand
TTGTTTACGACATCATGTGTCCAAAGCAGTCACGGCATTGGCTTCATCTCCACTTTACATAGTAAAAGAAAAAGTGTTGAACGACTACTCCGTCGAGTAATCATCCAACACTAGATTAGTATGTTTTATTGGCTAAACTATTGAATTTTCAAGGTACAAGCCCACTTTTGCAAGTGGGAAGTTTAAGTTAGATATTCAAAACCTTGTTCAAGAAGTTCTTGGTTTCTTCTTCCCGCGGGTGGTCGAAGATTTCTTCCGGCGTCCCCAGTTCCTTGATCACGCCGCCGTAGAAGAAGGCAACCTTGTCAGCCACCTGCTTGGCGAAGCCCATTTCGTGGGTCACCACGATCATGGTCATCCCTTCCTGGGCCAGCTTCTTCATAACGTTCAAAACGTCGCCGACCATTTCCGGGTCCAGGGCACTGGTCGGTTCGTCAAAGAGCATGATATCCGGCTTCATGGCCAGGGCCCGGGCGATGGCTACCCGCTGCTGCTGGCCGCCAGACAGGGTGGTTGGCTTGACGTCGGCCTTGTCGTCCATGTTGACCATCTGCAGGTATTTGTGGGCTTCCTTGATGGCCGTTTCCTTGTCTTCCTTGCCCAATTCGACCGGAGCCAGGATGATGTTTTCCAGGACGGTCATATTCGGGAAGAGGTTGAAGTGCTGGAAGACCATGCCGATGTTTTCCCGGATCTTGTTGATGTCCGCTTTCGGGTCAGCCAGGTCGTAGCCGTCAACGAGGATGTGGCCCTTTTGGAACTCTTCCAGCTTGTTGATGCAGCGCAGGAAGGTACTCTTCCCGGAGCCGGAAGGGCCGATGATGCAGACTACTTCACTTGGCAGGACGTTCAAGTTGGCACCCTTGATGACTTCGTGGACGCCATCGTAGCTCTTGTGCAGGTCGGTTACCTGAACCTTGTATTCTTCTTCCATGGAAAAAGCCTCCTTATTAACTAATGTTGCATCTTCTTTTGAATGTAGTTAGACAGCCAAGTAAGCAGGGTGATGATGATCAGGTACATTACGGCGATGATCAGCCACATCTTGAAGCCCTGGAAATTCTGGGCGATCAAGGTAGTCCCTGTTTGGGTTAAGTCCATGACCCCGATGGCAGACAGGATGGAAGTGTCCTTAAGGGTGATGATGAACTGGTTGACCAGGGATGGGATCATCAGCTTGAAACCTTGCGGGGCAACAACCTTCCAGAGGGCCTTGTAGTAAGGCAGACCCAGGGACCGGGCAGCTTCCCACTGGCCCACGTCAACTGATTCGAAGCCCCCGCGGACGATGGCCCCGATGTAGGCCCCTTCGTCCAGCATCAAGGTCAAGATGCCGGCAGTAAAGAGGGGCAGCTTGTGGCCCAGCAAAGTCGGCATGCCGATGTAGATGAAGAAGGCCAGAACCATCATTGGAATACCACGGAAGATGTAGATGATTACGTTGGCCAGGCCATGCCAGAACTTGTGCTCAGCGATCCCCATGATCCCAAGCACGAGGCCGAAGGCCAGGGCGGCCAGGATGCCGACGATAGCCAGTTCGATGGTCATCCATAAACCCTGTATAAGAGCGCCGGCGTTATCCTTGATCAGGCCAAAAATTGAAGTATCAGCTACAATTTGGCTCTTAACCGCCTTTTTGCTAGTGTACTTGTTGACGATCTTCTTTAAGCGGCCGGTCTTCTTCAGCCAGGCCAGACCGTCGTTGAACATCTTGAGGAGTTCCTGGTTCTTGCCTTTTTTAACGGCAAAAGCCAGAGGGGCATTGGCCACTTGCTTGCCGACGATGCGCAGGCCAGTCCCGTTGGCAATCCCGTAGCGCAGGGACGGACCATCATCAAAGCAGGCGTCAGCGTTGCCGGCCTTGACGTCAGCCCAGGCAGTGTTGGAGTTGGTGTAGTACTTTAGCTTGAAGCCGTACTTCTTTTGAATGGACTTGGCATAGATGGCTGAGGTGGTCCCGGTCTTGACGTTGACCGTCTTGCCTTTAAGGTCCTTCAAGCTGGAAATCTTGCTGTCCTTGGCCACGGCCAGGCAGACCCCGTCAGTGTAGTAGGAATTGCTGAAGTCGATGGTCTTCTTTCTTTCTTCAGTAACGCTCATGCCGGCGATCATCCCGTCGATCTGGCCGGATTGCAGGGCCTGGACGTCGGCGTTGAAGGACATGATCTTCAGCTCGTACTTGAACTTTTCGTGCTTGGCGATTTCCCGGAGGATTTCGATGTCGATCCCTGGGTTCTTGCCATTGTAGGTACCATCCTTGTCTTGGATTTCAAAGGGCTTGAAAGTCTGGTCGGTACCGATAATGTAGGTCTTCTTGCTGGCAGCTTGAGCCTTTGGCGCCGTCAAGAAGAGAGCGGCGATCAGTAGGCTGACTGGCAGCAAGAGAAGTTTGCGAAGCTTCTTTAAATGCATGTTATCTTTTCACCCTTTTTCATAAATAGTTTCTTCTGCTAAAAAAACAGATTGTCAATATTGTATCACGCTTTTAAGGAATGGGTCATTTTATGCAGCTTATCTTCGGCCAAAAGCAACCGGTACCAATTTTCTTTTTAAAGTGAGAGCTGAAAAATACTTAAGATAATTCATTCTGAGCGGCCAAAAAATAACTAAACAAGGAATTTAACCTAAATAAAAAAGCCCCCGCGGGGCAATGTCATTAAGTTAAGGCATTGACTTTGAACAGGGAACCGCTTTAGGACACTCATCTAAGTTGAAGTGCCCTACAATTGTTAGACATAGACATCTAACGATTGTGGGGTATTTTTATGACCAAATATTCATCCGAACTAAAAATACAAGTTGCTTCTGATTATCTTAATGGCAGAGGCTCATACAAT
>NZ_CALVGT010000039.1 GCF_944327175.1 uncultured Lactobacillus sp. | reverse complement strand
CGTGAAGTCTTTGCTTGGATGATAAACAAAGTAATTGATACATTCGGCAGCCATGTCTGTAACAGAATCAAGCTGTCTTAGGACTTGATGCTTCTTAGTCATGAAAATACGCCACCTTTGATAAAATTTCTAACCAAAGATAGCGTAAAGCGGTTTCAAAAATTAAGCAAAAAAACACTCATCAAACTTAGATGAGTGTCCTAAAGCATTCCCCGTTCAAAGTCAATGTCTTAACTTAATGACATTGATTCATTGGGAGTAAATCTTATGATAGCTTAAAGCTCTGGATGGTTATGAAAACACTAGGTGTGCGCAAAATTGGAGAAATGGTTGAAGCTAGAATAAACAATGCTAACAGCTTCTATGCATTATTGAAGAACGACACAAGTTTTTATGTTGGGAATGACGATATTCTGTTTTCGGTTATTTTTCAGTACGTTCCTGATAAAGATGCTGAAATCGAACAGATTAATGAGGTTAACCGTAGTATATATAGAAAAATGCTTTCAGACGGTGAGTATTATTTCCATGGATTCGACATTATGGTTAACGGTAGTAAAAGGTTTGTTTTACGGTATAACAGTGGAAATATTGATGTAACCGAAAAAGAATTGCGTGCTGCGGTGAACTATATTAAAAAGTTGGGGAAGGAGATAGCTCATGAATAAGTTGGATCTTGTAAGGCAATATTTAGATAGTGAAAAAATTACTGGCACTAAAATTTTCTATGGGAGTTGTATTGAATCACATTCGGACGCAAAAGATGTTGATGTATGCGTAATAACGAATCAAACTGTAGACGAGAATTTTTACCACAGATATAAAAAATTTCTGATAGAAAACAATATTGTAATTGACGAAGAAGTAAGATATGAAGATAAGCTTCTTTTGAGTGAGAGCAAAATAAGCAACGCCATCAAGAATTATGTGAATCAGCCGGAATGTTTTGACTTAGAAGCCGACTATCCTCAAGTTGTAGATAGATTGGTTGTCAATATTTTGACAACCAAAGTGAAAATATTTGATGATAATGGCGTATACGACGAATATAGCAATCAAGCTTGGGAAGAAGTACTGAAGAAGTTTACTAGTTTGGGAGGAAATACTTTTTCTGACTTTACAAAACTATTTCAAATCAACCAGAATTACAAGTCATTTTGGGGATATTCACCGAAAGTCGTTGATGACTTGTTCAATAGATTTTATCGCTACCATTCAAGCAATAGGGCAATTCGACTGTTAAAAGAGAATGTGATTAAGCATCCGCAAAGAATTGCCGTATTTTCAGAAAATAGGAATCTTACTTACGAAGAATTAGACAAATTATCGGATAATATTGCCAACAAGTTGCTCGAATTTAATTCAGACTATGTTGTTGTGAATTATCCGCACACATATGAACTGTTGCCAATAGTTTACGGAATTTTAAAAGCCGGTAAAATTTATATCCCTGTTGACAACACCAGCCCACTTACTGAAATTGAGCCTATTCGTAAAAAATTTAAAGACAGTATCTACATTAGTGAAAATGCTTCTGACCTCGCAGTTTCAAAAGCACTTGGCATGGAACACAGGCTACTTGATTACTCAGAAAATGAACTGGCTTACATAATCCATACTTCCGGCACAACGGGAGTTCCTAAAGGGGTATGTGTGACCAAAAATAACTTGAATTACATATTGGAAGCATGCCAGTATATTGCGCCAGTAAGTAGTAGAGATTGCTACCTATTTTCGACAAGAGATACCTTCGACGTTTCAATAACTGAAATTTTTGGCTTTTTATATAACGGCGGAAGCGTATGCGTCTATTCCGCTAAAAACAAGGACTTTTATAAAGAATTTCCTGATTTGATTGAGAAATTCGGCATTACCCATGTTGCGTTGTCTCCTTCTGTATTGGGACTTTTGCTAAAGCTGGCTGATCAAGAAGATCTTCGAAAAATTGATAAGTTGAAGTACTTATTAGTGGCCGGTGAAGAGTTTAAATATGAACTCCTAAAGCTGGTTTTAAAAGATTTGAAAAAAGTCAACGTCTATAACGTATATGGCCCAACAGAAACAACCGTTTACGCCACGTACTTCAATGTAAGGAATACCCCTAAAAAACTACAAAAAGTTCCAATTGGAGAAAATCTGCCTGGGGTTAAAACTATGCTGGTTAAAGATGAATTGCTGATAGGCGGGAAAGGGGTATCTGCAGGTTACTTCAACAATGCTGAACAAAATGATCAGAAATTTGAAAAAATTGACGGAGAAGTATTCTACCATACGGGTGACATTGTCGAAAAACAAGATTCTTTGCTCGTGTACCGCGACAGAAAAGACAGTCAGGTTCAAATTCATGGCATTCGAGTAGAATTAGGAGATATCAGAGCAAATATATCTAACATTATTGATGATCCGACACGGGACATTGAAGTAGTTTTTTATAGTGATTCCCTGATTCTCTTTTATACGGGCACAAAAATTAGTGATTTGAGAACAATGCTGGAAAAGCATATGGTATCTTACAAGATTCCTTCTAAATATATCAATGTCAAGGGATTTCCATTAACTTCAAGTGGGAAGGTAGACCGGAAAAAGCTTTTAAGCGGGATGAAGGAGTTATCTATCAGCAGCAACGATTCCAAGAAAAGTGGCATAGGCATATATAATACCGTAAAACATATAGCAGAGTCAGTAATGAATCAAACAGTAGGTTCAGAAGAAAATCTTTTAGACATCGGTTTAGACTCTCTGCGCTCAGTTGAATTGGTATTGGAATTAGAAAAAAGGCTGAACATCGATTTAAGTGCTTTTAATATCTACATGTCCCCAACGGTTGACAAGATAGCTTCATTTATAGAAAACATGACGACATCACCTGCTTCTAAAGCAGACAAGGAACTGTTTAGAGAAAATGAAATAAAGAATATTCCTATAACTAGGAAGGTGGAGTATACGTATCCTGCTTTTTTCTATGCTAGAATATACAATTCCTTGGGCTTTAATAGTCAGTTAACGGGAAAGATTTATCTTGGAAAAGATTCAATCAGCTATGAGGAAATCTATCATAAACTTTCTAAGGTAGAAGTATTTAAATCAGTTTTGTCAGAAGATCTGAATACTTTTAAGGTTTTGGACACGCCTGTAAATATTTCCAAATATGAAGTTGCTGATGCCAGAATAGATATTTCAAAAACTTTGAGTGACTTGGTCAAAACAAGTATTGAGAATGGCGGATTATTGTATAAATTTGTTCTGCTTGAAGATGAAAATGAGTCTGTTCTCCATTACTCCATTGACCATAGCATTTGTGATTCATCATCATTGGATGCATTGGAACGATACATTCTTGGCATATATGACTCAAACCAAACTTACTCGTCGTATATTGAAGAGGTCTATTCCAGAAACCATCTGGAAGAAATTTTAAAAGAGATGGCTAAGTTTGAGCAACAGGATGACCGTAAGGTAGAGGAAACTTTTAAGCGGCTTGAAGATGGGGTTAATCTTGTCAGCCTCACATATTTGAACAATGATACTAAAAATGTATATGCTGAAATTTTGCTGTACTTAAGAGACAAACTCTTGAACAAATTTGCTTTGAATAATGTCAAAGTTAATCTGATCTACAATATTCGGAAGTTTCAAGAAAAACTGGACTTCACCACAACGATTGGCGACTTGCACCTGGGGTTAACGTATAGCTTAACTACTAATGATGATATCGATGAGCAGTTGACCGAAACAATAGCTTTTTATCAAAAAAACATGTTTAACCCTAAAGCTGTAGGCTACAAGCATTTTCCAAATCTAAATTCAGATGAGGAAAGAATTGTGAGATGTTTTGATGATACAGTTTATGTTTCGATAGATTATCTTGGGGTCGTTTCGCGCAAGGAATTTAATACAATCAAGCAGTCAGCAATTGAAACAAATACCGAAATTAAAAAGCTGAACGGAAGCAAATTAAATATAACGGCCTACATTGTTGATAATCGCTTGGAATTGATCATGTCCAAGGCGCTTGATTAGCAGCAAGATACTAAGAAAGGGGCTCTGGCATGAAAGCAGAGAACAAAAATATCAGCCTATTGGTAAGCAGCAGAACGATCTCTAAAATAGGCGATGTTATGTTTGACTTTGCCAACAATACTTTTTTAGCAGGAATTAATCCAAATTCCCTGTTTCTGGTAGGCATTTACCAGTCACTGGAAAGCTTAATCGGCATTTTCCTTAATCTATTTGGTGGTGTGGTTGCAGATAGCTTTAACCGAAAAAGAATTGTCATCGCGACTGACTTTTTAAGTGGTCTGGCTTGTATTTTGCTATCTTTCATTACTAAAGAAAAATGGCTAATCTATGCCATTGTCGTAACCAACATTATTTTAGCCATTATGAGTTCATTTTCTGGGCCAGCTTATAAAGCCGTAACTAAGGAAGTTGTAAGAGAAGAGCAAATCTCTCGTTTAAACTCTTTGTTAGAAACAAGCAGTACGATAGTAAAAGTTACAGTACCAATGATCGCGGTATTTTTGTACAAAATACTTAAAGTGCACGGGGTGCTGCTGCTAGATGGAATAAGCTTTATGCTTGCGGCCTTGTTGGTTCACTTTATTACTCCAGTAAAGGAAAATCCGGCTGTAAATAACAAAGTTACTGTTCGAAGCGTGATGAATGATATGCTGCTAGGCTTTAAATATATTTTTGACCATAAACAGATCGCAATTATCATTCTCTTGTCAGCTCTAGTGAATTTCATGCTTGCGGCTTACAATCTATTACTGCCTTATAGCAACCAAATGTTTAGTGGCATGCCTAAGGGAATGTACGGGATGTTTTTAACGGCAGAAGCTATTGGCGGATTACTTGGAGCAGTTTTGAGTGGCTTTCTCAATAAAAAAATGTCCAGCATGTGGTTAATGTGCTTTTTGGGCGGGTCAGGACTTGAACTCGCCTTGGCGCCAATTTTGTACTTTTATTCATACAACCAGATTATCGTTTCATTATCCCCCGCGCTTTTTAATCTGCTTCTGACAATTTTTAACATCCAATTTTTTTCAATTGTGCAAAGAGAGGTAGACAACCAATTCCTTGGAAGGGTTTTTGGAATTGTCTTTACCGTAGCCGTTCTTTTTATGCCAATCGGCACATGGATTTTTTCAATCATCTTGCAACCGAAAAATTCACTTAATTTCCTGTTTGTTGGACTGATGATTGCTGCTTTATCGGTACTTTTTGCTCTTCTTTTAAAAAAGTATGCGGTAGAAAATAACTAACTATGTAACCCCCGGGATTAGGACCCTAATTTCGGGGGTATTTTCATGCCTAAAAACGCTGGGAAATGTTAAACCTCTTTTATAAGCGAATTCTTTTTATATAGTAGAAAATAGAAACGAAGGAGCAATAAAATGAGTCTGACTGTCAACCTTTACTACCGCGGCCAAAACGGTTCTGCCCGCAAGTTCGCGGCTGAGATGGAAGAAAGCGGGGTGGCCAAGGCCATCCGGGAAGAAGCCGGCAACCTGCGCTATGAATACTTCCAGCCCCTGGATGACCCGGAAACCATCCTTTTGATCGCCAGCTGGGAAGACCAAGAGGCACTGGATGCCCACCACGCTTCAGCAATGATGGGCCAATTGGCCAAGCTTCGTGAGAAGTATGACCTGCACATGAGCGTTGAGCGCTACGTTTCAGCAGATGAAGCAGCTGACGACGAGCAATTTATCAGAAAATAAAACAGAGTTTTCTCTTTAACTTAGGAAACTCTGTTTTCGCGTTAGGCGCGTTTTTTACTGATCGTAGCCTTAATAGCTAAAATGACAAAGGTAACAGCGACTGGAACCAGCCAGCCCAGGCCATCCTGGTAAAGGGGCAGGACGTGGCCGTAAAGGCTAATAACAGCCTTGACCTGCATCCCTGCCGGCAGGGCCTCGAAGAAGTCGCCTAGGGCGCAAAGGAAGGTAACAGCCGTCATAATCTGGTAGTCGACCTGCTTAAAGTCGAAGACCTTGCTGGTCAGTGCCAGCAGGATCAAGGAGATCGCCAATGGGTAAAGCAGCATCAAGACTGGCAGGGAGAAGGAAATGATGGTGGTTAGGCCGATGTTGGCAATCCCAAAGGCCAGGAGGCTGAAGATGATGGCCCACTTGTTGTAAGACAGGGTCTTCGGGAACATTTCCACGAAGGTCTCGCTGCAGGCCGTGATAAGACCGATGGCCGTCTTAAGGCAGGCCACGAAGATCATCAAGGCAAAAATTACTGCCCCCAGACCCGGGAAGTAGTGGCGGGCAATCTGGGACAGGGCTTCCCCGCCGTTAGCAGCTAAGCCCAAGGCAGTCCGGCTCTGGGCTCCGACCAGGGCAGTAATGGCGTAGATCACCGCCATCAAAAGGCAGGTGAGGACCCCGGTCTTCAAAGTCGCGGAAGCAACTTTTTCCGGCTTGGTAACCCCAAAGGTCCGGATGCTGGAAATGACGATAATCCCAAAGGCCAGGCCCGCCAAAGCATCCATAGTGTTGTAGCCGGCCAAGACCCCGCTGATTAGTGGGGTGCTGGCATATTCGCCAACTGGCTTAACTGCCTGGTAGTTGCCCAAGGGATGCAGCAGCGCTGTGATCATGATAAAGAAGAAAAAGAGCAAGAAGGCCGGAGTCAGAAACTTGCCGATCCAGTCCATGATCCGCCCTGGTCTTAAAGAGAAGAAAAGCATGATCGCGAAGAAGATCAGTGAGAAAATAAAGAGGACGGTGCTTTTGGTCATCCCGCTTGGCAAAAGCGCCGAGATCCCGGTTTCAAAAGGAACCGTGAAGCAGCGTGGAATGGCGAAGAAAGGCCCGATCGTCAAGTACAGAAGGCAGGTAAAGAAGTAGCTGTACTTGTGGCTGACCCGGCCACTGAGGTCTAATAGCCCTTCTGACCTGGTCATCCCTAAGGAGGCGATGGCCAAAAGGGGCAGGCCCACCCCGGTGATCAGGAAGCCCAAGAGGGAGATCCAGAGGTTGGCTCCGCTGGCTTCACCCAGGTAGGCAGGGAAAATCAGGTTCCCGGCCCCGAAGAAGAGGCCGAAGAGCATGCTGGAAATCGTCAGCGACTCAGCATGCGTCAACTTTTCTTTCATGTTGATCCTCCATAAAGCAAGTTAAAATAATAATAAATAGAAAGTAACAACTAGGAAATATAAATTAGAAACTATTGTGCTAAAGCACATAATAGCTTGTATTTTACCATACAGACTGACAGAAAGATAAAAACATGGTGGAATAATGACTCCTTTTGAAAAATACCAGGCAGTTAAAAAGGCTTATGCGGCCGCGGCTAACGAAGAAAATGCCCAGGCCATGGGCAAGTACATGCGGAATCTGTTTCCTTTCTGTGGGCTCAAGACGCCAACGCGGCGGGAATTATCCAGGCCTTTTTTAAAGGGCGTGACTAAGGAAGAAATTGCCTGGGACCTGGTTGACCTCTGCTTTGAAGATGACTACCGGGAAATGCAGTACTTTGCCCTGGACTACTTGAAAAGAGTAGAAAAGCAGCTGACTTTTAGCGATTTGCCCAAAATCAAGCAGCTGGCGGAGACCAAGTCCTGGTGGGACAGCGTTGACAGCCTGGTTAAACTGGTGGGGCAGGTTTTTATCAGAGATGAGGAAAACAAGGAAAAGACGGCAGCCCTCATACTGACCTGGGCACGAGATCCTAACTTCTGGGTCCGGCGGACGGCGATAGAATCCCAGCTGGGCTTAAAAGAGGCAACTGATCCGGAGCTTTTGGGCAAAATCATCGACTGCAATCTGGGTAGCCGGGAATTTTTCATCAATAAGGCTATTGGCTGGGCCCTAAGGGACTACTCTAAGACCAAGCCGGCCTGGGTCAGAAGCTATATGGCTTCCCGTGAGCTTAGTCCTTTGAGCCGTCGGGAAGGCAGCAAGTATATCTAGAAGATGAAGATGGGTGAGTGAAAAAATGTTTGAACTGAACTACTGCCCCCAATGCGGGCAAAAATTGACTAAAAAGGAATTACCTCTGGACGGCTTGATCCCATATTGTGAGCAATGCGGCGACTTCCGCTTTCCAGTTTTTTCCGTCGCCGTCAGCATGATCGTCATGAATGAAGGAGGCGACCAGGTCCTCTTGATCAAGCAGTACGGGAAGGACTCCTATATCCTGGTGGCTGGCTACGTTAATAAAGGGGAAAACGCTGAAGATACTTGCCGAAGAGAATTAATGGAGGAGCTCCATTTAACGGCCAAAAGCCTCCACTTCAACCGCAGCCAGTATTTTGCCCCCTCAAATACCTTGATGCTCAACTACACGGTGACCGTTGACCAGGCTGAAAAGGTTAGTCCAAATGAAGAAATCGACGCCTGGAACTGGTTAAGCATAGACGAAGCCCGCCGGCAGATCCGGCCAAATTCCTTAGCCCGGACTTTTTTGTTGGAATACCTCAATAAATGCAAGCTGGATAGATAACTGAAAGATTATTATCTTGGCGATATGCCCTTGACTTAATAAGGATTAACCAATAAAAATGATAAGCATTTTTATTATTTTTGCACTAATAACTTGATTTTGCCAATCGAATACTTTATAGTATTTTTTGCTCTAAAAGGTAGATACTCCCGGCCCAGCCGCCTGCGCCCGCAGCTGGTGGCAGAGATGCCGGGCCAGCGGACCTATGTAATCAATACGAATATGGTTTGATTTTTTTAAGGTCTTTTTCTTTTAAACGCTTTTCGCTTATAATTTAAATAGTTTGAAAAATTCGAGGAAAAAGACGATGAATGAACTAGACAAAATGCGCTCCGGCGACTTCTACCAGCTGACGGCACCGGAGGTGGAGCATTACCAGGAAGCGGGAATCATCTGGAACGACGAGTTTAGGCAGGGCAACAACCTGGACCGGCCAGCCCAGCTCCTGCGCTTGAAGATGCACCTGGGTGCTTTAGGGGACCAGGCCAGCTTTGGGACCAGCTTCAGCTGCCTGAACGGGCCAAATATCTATATTGGCCACCACTTTCTGGCCGCTGGGGGCTTGACCATCGAAGATGCCGGTGAGGTTCATATTGGCGACTACGTGACCATGGGGCCAAATTGCCTGCTGACGACAATCGCCCACCCCCGGTCAACCAGGCAGCGGCGCCAGCGTCTGGCCCAGGCCAAGGGGGTTGAAGTCGGCAATGATGTCTGCCTGGGAGCGGGGGTCACGGTTTTGGCCGGGGTCAAAATCGGCGACAACGTGGTCGTGGAAGCCGGGGCCGTGGTGACCCAGGATCTGCCAGCCAATGGGGTCTTTGCCGGCATACCGGCCAGGAAAATCGCTGATCTGGCCAATGATTGCGGATAAGAGTCAACATATGGTTTGACTTTATCATTCTGTTTTAAGTAAAATATCACTATCAGCTTGTGCTGATGTGACAAGTTGAGGAGTTAATAAATGAAAATAGCTTTGCAAGTTTTAGCCTGCCTGGTGGCAGTTGAGTTCTTCTATATCATGTATTTGGAAACTTTTGCGACGACTTCCAAGAAGACGGCAGAAGTTTTCCAAATGGACCAGGAAGAATTAAGCCGGCCGTCAGTCAATACGCTGTTTAAGAACCAGGGTATCTACAACGGACTGCTGGCTGTTTTGACCTTGATCGCGGCCTTTGCCCTGGGCAAGATCGTCTTGCAGCTGCTCTTGGCCTACATGATCCTGGTAGCGGCCTACGGGGCCGTGACCAGCCAGCCGAAGATCCTCTTGATGCAGGGCGGCTTGCCGATCTTGACCTTGATCGTCAGCGTCTTTGCTTAAGAGCGGGATGCAAGCTATAACTCTTTTTTCAGTAAAAACTTGCGCTGAGTTACCGTAGGAATATAATATTTTTAATAAAAGAATTAAAATACCCAGCGTAGCTGTTGAATAGGTGGGAGAACGAAATGGTTGAATACAAAATCGACAAGACCGACCGACGCATTTTACAAATGTTGGAAAAGAATGCTCGCATTTCCGTCAAGGACATCGCGGAAGCCAATTTCATGTCTTCTCCGGCCGTAGCCAACCGCATCAGACGAATGGAAGCCAATGACCTCATCAAGCATTACTATGCCGATATCGACTACTCGGCCATGGGTTACGTGGTCAAGGCCTTCATCAATCTGGAAGTCAAGCCGGAAGACAAGAGTGAATTCTATCCTTTCATCGAGAAGATTCCCAACGTCATCCAGTGCGACTGCGTGACAGGGGACTACTCCATGCTGATTCAGGCTGCCTATCAGCGGCCAGAAGAACTGGACCACTTAGTCAACGAGCTGCAGAAATTCGGCCGGACCAAGACCGAGATTGCCTTTTCCACCCCGATTGAGCACCGGCCAATCCCGGTCAAGAACGAGAGTGATGACGAAGAAGACAAGAAAGAAGACTGATTTTAAGCCGCCGTCTGTCAAGACGGGGCTTTTTTTGACCTTTTTGCAAAGAAATAGTTAAGCTTGCCACTTTACCGCTTACAATTATACCAATTTGCGAGCAAAGACTTGACCCGGTCTGAAAAAACGGCTATGATTCCTATTGCAAGCGCAAAAATACAAATTAGTCCAATAGCTTAAATTGAACTAGACCAAAGGAGAAGACATATGTGCGGAATTGTCGGTGTAGTTGGCAAGCCAGCTAGAGAAGTTGTTTTGAATGGTTTGAAGAACTTGGAATACCGCGGCTACGACTCAGCTGGTATTTACCTCAATGACTTACAAGGTCATGAATACTTGACCAAGGCGGTTGGCCGGATTGCCAACCTGGAAGAGAAGCTGACGCCAGAAGAAGAAGGGACGACCGGGATCGGCCACACCCGCTGGGCAACCCACGGCCATCCAACGGTGGAAAACGCCCACCCACACTACTCAGAAGACGGCCGCTTCTATCTGGTTCACAACGGGGTCATTGAAAACTACCTGGAATTGAAGGAAAAGTACTTGGCAGGCGTTCACTTCAAGTCTGAAACTGACACTGAAGTTGTTGTGCAATTAGTAGCCAAGCTGGCCAAGGAAGAAAACTTGGATGCTTTTTCAGCCTTCAAGAAAGCTTTGAAGCTGGTTAAGGGTTCATACGCCTTCTTGCTGGTAGACAACACCAAGCCAGACCACATTTACCTTGCCAAGAACAAGAGTCCGATGATGCTGGGCCTGGGCGACGGCTTTAACATTATCGCTTCAGACGCGATTTCCGTTTTGGACCAAACCAAGACCTTTATCGCCTTGAACGACGGTGACTGCGCTGACGTAACCAAGGACTCTATCGAAATCCAAGACTACAACGGCAACAAGGTGGAAAGAGAAGCTAAAGTTTTGGACATCGACCCGAACGCTGCTTCCAAGGGCACTTACGAATTCTACATGCTCAAGGAAATCGACGAGCAGCCAGCAGTTATGCGCCGCCTGTCAACTGACTACCTGGATGAAGCAGGCAAGCCAGTTGTTGACGAAAAGATCGTTGACGCTGTCAGCCAGGCTGACCGGATCTACATCTTCGCGGCTGGTACTTCCTACCACGCTGGCCTGGTTGGCAAGGAAATTTTTGAGAAGTTCACCGGGATCCCAACTGAAGTTGGCTATGCTTCAGAAGCCGGCTACCACTTCCCAATGATGTCCAAGCACCCATTCTTCATCTTCCTGACCCAGTCCGGTGAAACTGCCGACTCCCGCGTGGTCTTGACTGAAGCCAACAAGCGGGGGATCCCAAGCTTGACCATGACCAATGTTGAAGGGTCAACCTTGTCAAGAGAAGCAACTTACACCATGCTTTTGAATGCTGGTCCGGAAATCGCCGTTGCTTCAACCAAGGCTTACACTGCCCAAGTTGCCCTGCAGGCAATTTTGGCCAAGGCCGTTGGTGAAAAGCTGGGCGACCGGGCGGCTAAGGACTGGAACTTGAAGCAAGGCTTGAGCCTGGCTGCTGAAGGCATCCAGGAAATCGTTGATGGTAAGGAAAAGATCGAAGAACTGTCCAAGAAGTACCTGCTACCATCCAGAAACGCCTTCTACATCGGCCGGGGGATCGACCACGCCGTTTCCTTGGAAGCTGCCTTGAAGCTGAAGGAAGTTTCCTACATCCAAACTGAAGGCTTCGCCGCTGCGGAACTCAAGCACGGAACTATTTCCCTGATCGAAGACGGCACGCCAGTTATTGCCTTGATCAACGACCCGGTAACGGCTGACCTGACCCGGGGCAACATTCAAGAAGTAGCTTCCCGTGGGGCCAACGTGATCACCATCGTTGGCAAGCAATTTGCCAAGGAAGGCGACAACGTCGTCTTGCCGGAAATCGACTACTACCTGTCAGCTTTGCTGTCAGTAGTGCCGACTCAGCTCTTGGCTTACTACACTTCCAAGAACAAGGGCTTGGACGTTGACAAGCCACGTAACCTGGCTAAGAGCGTTACGGTTGAATAATTTTTACAGAATATTTAAAACAGGCAGGTGCGGCGGCATCTGCCTGTTTCTGTATCTGAAACTTGCTTTGACTTTTGGCCAAAAATGTATGGTTGAAGAAATCATCGCTTCAATTAAGGCGGCTGATTAAGTAAAACAATTTTGCAATCAAAAACTAAAACAACACAAAGTAAAAGCAAGAAGAAAAAGCATGTTTGAAAAAACATGCTTTTTTGCTTCTTATTAAAATATAAATCCGTGGCATTAGCCCGAATTACGCAGGCCAGAAGCGACCCCGTTGATGGTGATGTGGATGATCGATTCGTAGATGCCGCTGAGCTTTTCTTGCCGTCCCCGCTTAATCATTTCCAGCTGGACGTAGTTCAAGACGTTGAAGTAAGGCAGGCGGTAGTCCAAGCTGCTTTCCAAAGACGGGTTGTCTTCCAAAAGCTTGCTGTGGCCTTCGATCTGCAAGATGACTTCCTTGGTTAGTTCCCATTCCTTCTTGATGATGTCAAAGACTGACCGGGTAGCTTCGTCTTCACAAAGGCCAGCGTACTTTTCCGCGATTTCTATGTTGGACTTAGACAAAACCATGTCGACGTTGGACAGCAGGGAGTGGAAGAATGGCCAGCCCTGGTACATTTCCTGCAGTTCCTTCAAGTTATTCGGATCAGCATCAATGAAGTGCTTGAAGGATGAACCAACCCCGTACCAGCCTGGGAACATGACCCGGCTCTGTGACCAGGAGAAGACCCAAGGAATGGCCCGCAAGCCGGACAGTTCAGTAATCTTCTTTCTGGCTGCCGGCCGGGAGCCGATGTTCAAGCTGGAAACTTCCTTAATTGGCGTAGCCTGGAAGAAGTAGTCATGGAAGTGCGGGTTGTCAAAAACAAGTTCCCGGTAAACCCGGTTGCTGTCTTCGACAATGCCATCCATTGAAGCCGTGAAGTCCTGGATGTGGTCCTGGCTGACGGCTTGCTTGGAGACCATCCGGTCAACCGCGGCGGAAACCAGCATTTCCAAGTTGTAGTAGGCAGCGTCCTTGTTGCCGTACTTGTTCTGGATGATTTCCCCTTGTTCAGTAGTCCGGATCCGGTCCTTGATGGAGCCGAATGGCTGGGAGGTGATGGCTTCATATGATGGGCCGCCGCCCCGGCCAACCGTGCCGCCCCGGCCGTGCATGAAGGTGATCTTGATGCCGCGTTCTTCGCCGATGACCGTCAGTTCCTTTTGGGCCTTGTAGAGGCTCCAGCAGGAGGCCAGGTAGCCGCCGTCCTTGTTGGAGTCGGAGTAGCCCAGCATGATTTCCTGGTAGTTGCCCTTAGAAGCAACCCAGCGCTTGACGATGTCGAAGCTGAGGTAGCGCTTCATGATTTCCCGGGAGTTCTGCAGGTCTTCCACCGTTTCAAACAAAGGCACCACTTGCACCCGGGCCTTTTCGGAATCGAGCAGACCGTATTCCTTCAGCATGATGGCTTGTTCCAGCATGTCAGAGATGCTTTCGGTGTGGGAAATGATGTGCTGCTTGATCACATTCTCGCCCAAGGTGTCCTTAAGCAGGCGGGCAGTGTGGTAGATCTTCAGTTCCTTTTGCAAAAGCTCTGACTTAGGTGAGTTGGATGAGTGCAGGCTCCGCGGGTCGTTGCTCAATTCACTGAGCAGGATCTGGATCTTTTCTTCTTCGTCCAAATCGCTGTAGTTGTCACAGATCCGGGCACTCTTTAAGAGCTCTGCCACGCAGGCTTCGTTGATACTGGAGTCTTGCCGCATGTCGATCGTAGCCAGGTGGAAGCCAAAGACATCAATAGCTTCCAGGAGGTTGTCAAAGTGACCGCCGGTAACTGCCCGGTCATGGTTTTGGATTAATGACCGCTTGATGGCTTCCAGGTCTTCCTTGAACTCGTAAGCATCCTTGTAGACCGGAGCCTTAAGGGCAGCTTCTTTCTTAACGACGGCTTCCTTGGAGAAGACGTCCAAAAGCTCCATTTCCGTGTGGGCCAGGCGGCTTTCCAAGTAGTAGAAGGCCCGGCGGTAAGGTTCATTTTCTCTGAATGGGGAGTTGTCAGCTGACAATTTGGCCAGTTCGGCAACTTCCGGCGTTGGCTGCACGTAAGAAGTTGAAACAGCCACTGTCCGGTAAAGGTCGTTGAGAGACTTGATGTAGTATTCAAAAATGACTTCACTTTGAATTGTCGCGCTCAAGCGGAGGGTTTCCGCCGTAACGTAAGGGTTGCCGTCCCGGTCCCCGCCGATCCACATACCCATGGTGATTGGCGTTGCCCCGTCAACGTTGAGCCCTTTTTCCCGGGCCAGTTCCTTGTAGCGGGCAGTCAGCTTAGTGATGGCTGGAATTAGGGAGTCAGGGTAGTAGACCATGACGTTCTTGATTTCGTTGGAGACCTTCAGCTTCTTTTCCCGGATAATATCCGTCTGCATGATAATTTCAATGTAGCGGCGGAGCTGGTCGGTCCACTCTTTCCGGTTGATAGTGCCGGTCTTGACGTCCCGGTAGCGGCGGAGCTGGTCGTGGATCTTGTTAGTCAATTCCAGAATGGTCTTGCGCTGCACCTGGGTTGGGTGGGCGGTCAGAACTGGCACGACATTGACATGACTCAGAATTTCAGCGGCATTGTCCTTTTCCGCTACCAGGTCAACCGTTGATTCCAGCTTACCCAAATAGTCCTTGTCCGTGTTGTTTAGCAGGTTGACTTCGCTGGCCAGGTCAACGTCTTCAGTAATGTTGATCAACAGCGGCAGGGTCGCGAAGTAGCGGGCAACAATGATCATCTCTTGATTGCTCAAGCAGGCAATCTGGCTTTCCAGCTGGTTGTGATCGCTGCTGGCAGCAATCTTAACCAGGCCCTTGATCTTGGCGAATTCTTCATCGCCAACCAAATGGCGGGTGCTTTCGTCAAGCAAGTCAGTCAAAATCTTGACCTCTTCAGCAATAACCGCGTGGTTACTGTTGTTCTCTAATTTCTTAGCAGTCACGCTTAACTTCCTCTTTCTTTTAAAATAATCTTTGCTTGCTAATGCTTTTTCTCTATCATACGCCTTTTTTGCCTAAAATTAAATTAGCTTGGGCCTGCTTTCAGTATTTTTTGTAAAAAGGCGAACGATCTTGATGTGACCCCCAAAATTGGGACAAATTAGTATTAAGCCGTTAAGGTTGTTAAAACATGATTCCGATATTCAATCGGGGTCATGTTTTTTCGTCCGGTCTTGATTCTTACGTTGTTGTAGTAATCGATGTATTTGTGAATAGCTTGCTCAAGCTCGTTTAAGTCCTTGTATTTATGTTCTTGGCCATAGAACATCTCCCGCTTAATAATGCCGAAGAAGCCTTCCATTAAGCCATCATCAAGAGAATTACCCAACCTGGACATACTCTGATCGATCCCTCTGTTAGCCAGAGCGGCTTGATATACTTGGTTCTGATATTGCCAGCCACGGTCTGAGTGGAAAATAAGCCCGTTAAGAGCCGGGTGCTTCTCAAATGCGCCATC
>NZ_CALVGT010000038.1 GCF_944327175.1 uncultured Lactobacillus sp. | reverse complement strand
ATTTATCATGCCCTAAATCAGATATTTAACTCGATTCTCCGGGAGCCATTTCCCGATTAGGCCTGTATTTCAAAATAAAATTGCTTAAAATCGTTGATAACACTTGACTTAGAGTAGAAAAAAGCAGCCGCGAGGCTGCTTTTTGCGTGTAATTAAATTTGCGGGCCACGGAAGTTGGCTAAGAACTTCTGGGTCTTTTCGTTTTGCGGATGGTTGAAGATTTCATCCGGACTGCCTTGTTCAGTCACGTAACCGTCGCTCATGAAGAGGACCTGGTCGGAAACTTCCTTGGCGAAGGCCATTTCGTGGGTAACCACGATCATGGTCAAACCAGTCTTGGCCAGCTTCTTCATGGTTTCCAAAACTTCCCCGACCATTTCCGGGTCAAGGGCACTGGTCGGTTCGTCGAAGAGGAGGATTTCCGGATTCATGGAGATGGCTCTGGCAATCGCTACTCTCTGCTTCTGCCCACCGGACAATTGGCGGGGCTTAGCGTCAACGTAGGGGTCCATCCCAACGGTCTTCAAGTTCTCCAGGGCAATCTTCTTGGCTTCTTCCTTTGACCGCTTCAGAACCAGTTCCTGGCCGATCATGCAGTTTTGCAAGACGTTCTTGTTTTCAAAAAGCTCAAACTGCTGGAAAACCATGCCAACCTTGGACCGGTAGCGGGGGATGTTGTAGTTTTCATCCAGGATGTTCTGGTCATGGAAAAGAATTTCCCCGCCAGTTGGATCTTCCAGCAAGTTGATGCAGCGGAGCATGGTTGACTTACCGCCACCGGAAGGACCGATGACCGTCATAACCTCGCCCTTGTGGACTTCAAAGGAAATATCCTTCAAAACTTGGTGTTCACCGTAAGCCTTTTGCAGGTGCTGAACGTTTAAAATAATTTCATTATCCTTGTAATCAGCCATCTTTTACTTGTCTCCTTCCTGCGTGCCGACTTGAACTTGGTTGGCCATCATGTTGTAGTTTTTAGGACCTTCGATGTGCTTTTCAATTAAGTTGAAGATCCGGGTGATCGTAAAGGTCAAGAAGAGGTAGATGACCGAGATGACCAGGTAGGTTTGGAAGAACTGGAAGCTCTGGCTGGCGATCGTTGAACCAACGAAGAACAGTTCTGATACTGAAATGATGCTCAATACTGAAGTGTCCTTAATGTTGACAATAAATTCGTTGGTGATTGACGGCAGGCAGTTCCGGATAGCCTGCGGCAGGATGATGTTCCACATTCTCTGATTGTGGGTCATCCCCAAAGCACTGGCGGCTTCAAACTGCCCCTTCGGCGTGGAGATGATCCCCCCGCGGATAACTTCGGCCAGGTAGGCCCCGGTGTTGATGGAGACAATGACCAAAGCGGCAACCGTTCTGTTCAGGTTGATGTGCCAGAACTGGGCGATCCCGTAGTAGATAACCGCGGCTTGCACCATCATTGGCGTGCCACGGAAGACTTCAACGTAGACGGACAAGAGCCACTTGCAGAAGGCTAACAGGCCCTTTTTGAACTTGTTCTTTGGTTCTGGAATAGTCCGGACGATGCCGACCAGCAAACCGATGAAGAAACCGGCGATGGTGCCGACCAGGGAGATCAAGAGGGTCATCCCGATCCCTTCCAGGATCATCTGCCCGTAGTTCTTCAGCATGGAAACCAGCCAGTTTTCCTTCTTGGTCGTGGTTTGTGGCTGCTGCTGCACGGCTTCCTTCATCAGCTTGTTTCTTTCTGAAGTGGAAATGCCGGCCAAAATTTTGTTGACTTGGCTGAGCAGCTGGTCGTTGCCCTTCTTAACCCCAATGGAAACTTCCGCGTCAGAAGAGGAAACCTTGAAGCCCTTCATCTTGGACAGGTTGACCCCGGTAATGTTGGAGTCCACCATCTTGAAGGAGGTCAGTTCCGTGTCTTCAGCCACATAGCCGTCGATCGTGCCGGCTTCCAGGGATTCCCGCATGGCGGAGAAGTCCTTGGAGGCTGGTTCCCGCTTGGCCCCTGGCAGCTGCTTGATTAGGTCGTAGTGCAGAGTCCCTTGCTGGGCGGTCAGCTTGGCCCCCTTGAAGTCAGTCAGGTACTTGGCCTTGGCGTACTTGCTCTGCTTGTTGACGATGACCACGAAGTTGCTGGTCCGGTATGGGGTGGTGAAGTTGATGGCCTTCCGTCTTTCCGCCGTCGGGCTCATCCCGGCAATGATCAAGTCGATCTTGCCACTGGTCAGGGCTGGCAAAAGCCCGTCCCATTGCGTCTTTTCCACGATAACCTTCTTGCCCAGCTTTTGACCGATGATCTTGGCGATCTTGACGTCGTAACCATTGGCGTAGGAGCTGGTCCCGTCGATTTTGACCGCGCCGTTAGCGGACGTGGTCTGGGTCCAGTTGTATGGAGCGTAGTTGGCTTCCATACCAATCTTCAAGGTGCCGCTGGCTTGCGCCGGCTGGCTCCAACTGACAGCTAAGACAAGCGTCAGGACCGCCGCCATTAAGGCGCTGATCCAGCTGCTGTGCTTCTTCATCTGAATAAACCTCCGATATGCTTTTAGTAGTTATGAAATACAATAAAAAGCGGCAAAAAAGCCCCATTGCGGTATACAATGAGGCTTGTTTTAATTCTGTAAAATTCAGTATGAATACCAAAAATTATAGCGCTCCCTAGAAAACTAGGACAGTCTGCAGAATTTTCTCCTGCAGCCCAACCAACAGCGCGCACGACCCCACTGCTGATTTCGGCGATATCCCTTAATAACAAGGCTCAACACTGTCAGTGAGCTCCCCTTGCTTTTGTGAACAATCGCGACCTCTATTGTATTGGATAATTTTTTAACTACACTTAGGCTAAATTACTTTTAAGAAAAAGTCAAGAAAAAATTAGCTTTTCGAATTTTTTGCGATTGTTAGCGCTTCCTATTCACGCCCAACCATGATCTTCTGTCCAGTCCCGCTTTTTTATGCCAGAAACGTAGGGGTTGCCGGCCAGGTAGTAGCGCAAGGGTGCCTGGGCCCAAGTTGGATCTGCCTGGACGATCCCGATCCGGGGAGAGGCAATGATTTCTTTAGTAGCCTTTTTCCTGGTCAAGTCGATGACGAAGGGACTGTCCGCCAAGGGAGCCAAGTCCCAGTACCTCGACTTGATTCCCATGGCCTGCATCAATTTAGCTGGCCCGTTGGTTAAAAGAACCCCGTTTTTGCCGCCCCGGTTTTTAACCATTTGGTCTATGCCCCAGGCTGGTTCAATAGCCCGGATCAAGACCCCCTGGGGGTTGCCTTCTTCCTGGCAGGCCACGTCGAAAAAGACGTACTGCCGCTGGGCATAGATGTAGATGGTCCCGCCTGCCCGCCACAGGCCCTCGTTAGCCTGGCTTCTTCTTCCCCCAAAGGAGTGGGCGGCCCGGTCCTTGACCCCCAGGTAGGCCTCGGCTTCAACGATATAGCCACCGATTTTTTCCCCGCCGGCTTGATAATAAAAAGGGCGGCCGATCAGGTCCCGGCAGATCTCGCTGGTGGGCCTGCCGGTGAAAAAATTCCTGTAGTCCATTGCTTAATCAATCTTTCTATCTAAAATATATAGTGATAACCATTTTTTACAAGGCTGAGTACATAGAACTGTAGTATACATTACAAGCAAAGTAAATAGAAAGCGTGCGCCTATGTCAACGATCAAAACTGTCCGTATCTACGCCAAAGAGCAGCCAGCCGGCTACCGTATCTTGGTCGACCGGCTCTGGCCCCGGGGGATCAAGAAGGAGGCTGCTAATTTAGACGAATGGGTGAAAGTGCTGGCTCCCAGCCGGGATTTGCGGACCTGGTTTAAGCATGACCCGGCCCGGTACCCGGACTTCCGCCAAGATTACCTGGAAGAATTGGCAGATAATCCTGAATGGCCCCCTTTCGTGGAGCATTTGCAAGAACTTTTGGAAGAAGGGGACGTCCTCTTTTTATACGGGGCTAAGGATGAAGAGCATAACCAGGCCGTGGTCTTAAAAGAAGCAGCTGAGGAAGCTCTAGCTAAACTTCCTTAAAGACCTCTAAGGCGTCGCTGGTCAGTTGCTTGATCCCTTGTGCCGGGATCTCAGTCAAGTTGATGGCCCAGATCTTGGCGTCTTTTGCCGCGTAGCCTAAAAGACCGGCGAAGGGGTAGACAACGAAGCTGGTGCCGACGATCACGACCAGGTCGCTTTGGCGCATTTCCAGGATGGACTGGTTGACATTGTCCGGGTTGATCCCTTCCCCATAAAGGACGATACCGGGCCGGATGATGCCGCCGCACTCGTGCTTGTATCCCTTGGCGTAGTCCTCATAGCTGACCTTTTGCTTGCACTTGGAGCAATAGATATCGTAGAGGTTGCCGTGAAATTCGGTCACGTGCTGGTTGCCGGCCTGCCGGTCCAGGGTGTCGATGTTCTGGGTGATGAGGGCCCCTTTTTCATTGCAGATGGCCGCGATCTTTTCGTGGATCAGATTTGGCTTGGCGTCCGGGAAGTACATGTTTTGCATGACGAAGTTGTAAAAAAGCTGAGGCCGGTCATAGAGGGTCTCCTCGCTCAAGATGACTTCCGGGGGCTCACTGACCCCGTTGTAGATGCCAGTCTTGGACCGGTAGTCGGGGATGCCGGAGTGGGTTGATACGCCTGCCCCGGTCAAAAAGACGGGGTGCTTGGCGCTTTTCAGGTCTGCTTTAAATTCCGCAAGTTTTGCTTGGTCCATTTTTTGCCTCTTTCTTAAGAAAAAACAGGCTGATGCCTTTTAATTCTATTATAAGCGCTTGGTTTGCTATAATTAAGCTACTAGTTGCAGAAGATATTATATTTGAGGTGAATCCATGGACACGTTATTTTACTTGGTCGTCAACACCCTGCTGGCGGCCTATGCCGGCTACAGCTGGTACAGCCAGGCCACGGTGATCCTGCGGGCCCGCTGGCGAATGACGGCGGTGGTCATGCCAATCCTATTGGTCTGGCTGGGGGCCAGCTGGGGCTACCTGGACCTGGGAACTCCCGGCTTTATCGTCTTCCTGGCCCTCTTCATTTTGACGGGGATCCTGGAAGCCACGTCGGGCTTTGCTGACAAGCGGGTGGTTTTGAGCGGTTACTTCCGCCGGACCTTGAAATACAGCGAAATCAGCCAGGTGATCTTGACTGCGGCGCCGCCGGAAGTGGGCGACCTGTCGATCGCGGCCCTGGAAACCAGCCGCCATCAGATCTACTACCTCCGCTTCAACAAGCAGGCCAGTGATGTGGTTTCTTTCTTGATGCAGCGCCTGGAACGTGGGGTAAATATTGACGTAAGAAAAATGGGTTAGTCGCGTGACTAATCCATTTTTATCTGCGCTAAATTTTTGTTTTCTGTAAGCACCCAATAGCAGAGTATATTAAAATCCCATCCTAGCAATGCTAAGATGGGATTAATCAGTTTATAGGACTTTATTTACAGTGGAGCTGGACATTCTCAGCCCATGGTAAATAGGCTT
>NZ_CALVGT010000037.1 GCF_944327175.1 uncultured Lactobacillus sp. | reverse complement strand
TGCACAATATATGCAGGAAAAGTCGATCTACTATGATGCAATTACGACGTTAATGAAGGCACGGAAACAATTTGTTAGCGGCGGACAAACAATGACCAAGCTTAGCGATAACTTAATTGCAAGCGTTCGTTATGGTAAGGGCGTTGCTAATGCTAATAGTGAGGGTACTGATAGTTTGAGTCGAACGAGTGGGATGGCAGTTATCGTTGGTAACAATCCACAAATGGCAGAGCAAACGATTTCTATTAATATGGGTCGTGCCCATGCTAATGAGCAGTATCGTAACTTGCTTGACACAACGAATAATGGTTTAACATATAATGCTGATGGTGCTGAAAATCCAGAGACCTTAACAACTGATGATAATGGTATTTTGAAGGTTACTGTTAAGGGATACAGCAATCCATATGTAAGTGGATATCTTGGTGTGTGGGTCCCACTTGTTTCTGGAAATCAGGATGTTACTACTAATGCCGCTACTGTTTCAGCAAATAGTAATAAGATCTTCGAATCTAATGCTGCACTTGATTCTCATATGATCTATGAAGACTTTAGTTTGTATCAACCTGAACCAACAAGTACAGAGAATCATGCATATAATATTATTGCCCAAAACGCTGCGCTCTTTAACAACCTGGGAATCACTGACTTCTGGATGGCCCCTGCTTACACACCGTTTGGTATGAGTCGCTATAACGAAGGTTATTCTATGACTGATCGCTATAACCTAGGGACTAATACTAATCCAACCAAGTATGGAAGTGGTGAAGAATTAGCAAACGCGATTGCCGCTTTACATAGTGCTGGTTTAAAGGTTCAGGAAGATCTTGTTATGAACCAGATGATTGGCTTTTCCGGTCAAGAAGCAGTAACGGTTACCAGAGCTAATAATCTTGGAATGCAAATGTCCGTCAATGGTAAGACATATGCTAATCAAATCTACTTTGCATACACAATCGGTGGTGGAAACGGACAGGAAACTTATGGTGGTAAGTATCTGTCAGAGTTACAGTCCAAGTATCCTGACTTGTTCACCACAAAGGCCATTTCTACCGGCGTAGCTCCTGATCCAACTACTCATATTACTAAGTGGTCTGCTAAATACCAAAACGGTACATCACTTCAAAATATTGGAATTGGTTTAGCTGTGAAATTACCTAATGGCAATTACGCTTACCTGGCTGGTGGTAATAACGATAAGTTTAAGACGACCCTTCCAGAACAGATGGGATTGACTGATTACTATATTCAACAGGAATTAAAAAAGCAGATTAGGAAAGCCTAATTACGACAATATTACACTACGGAACCTAAAAGAGTGAAAAACTGCAATTTACGGGATTTCTTCCTGGTAAATTGCAGTTTTTTGTCTGTTTTGTTACATTTTGTGGTTAGTAAGGACAACAGGATGAAAGCATGACTTACTAAGGCCTGTATCCTGTCTCTGCTGGCCGGAATTTCTCTCTTTGGCTTCAGCTTTAAGAATTGAAAGCAAGAAAAGTAAATCGTGATTGAATGAAAATCGGCCCATAAACAAAGAGCTTCAGAAGCATTTAGCAACTTCTGAAGCTCTTTTTCTTCCTTGTATCTTTCTGTTTGTGCCGGGGATTCGGCTGCCAAAAATATCTGTTTTTTGGGCTATGCTCATTTTGCGCATTCTCTGTAATCTTTGTGAAAACGTATTAATATAAAGGAAAACTGCTTAAACGCTTTTTAGCTAATTAACATTTCACAAGTTACTTTTTTCATTAACTCTCTGCAAAAAACTAGACCTAAAAAATTTTTCACGTCAAAATAAATAGCGAAAATCTTTTGGTAATCGCTTACTTATATATGAAAGCTTTTACATTTTAACAAAAATGCCAAAAAATTCCCCAAATTTTAAAAAATAGACAGTCCTTGAAATTCTTTAAAAAACACAAAAAAGCTGTGTCATTTTTAACAAAATTCAAAAAAGCCGTTATATAATGCAATTAGTTAAGCAAGATTTTTGTAAAAGTATTTTGTAAGGAGATTTGTAAGATGGCAGAACAAGAATACCGTATTGAATCAGACACGATCGGTGAAGTTAAGATTCCTAAGGAAGCTCTCTGGGGCCCGCAAACTGAAAGAAGCCGCAACAACTTCCCATCCGGCGAATTAATGCCATTGGCTATCATCCGTGCTTTCCTGCACTTGAAGAAGGCTGCTGCGGAATCAAACGTTGAAGTTGGCGACGAACCAGCTGAAAAGGGACAAGCAATCGAAGAAGCTATCGACCAATTGCTGGCACTTAGCGACGAAGACTTGCGCAAGGACTTCCCACTTCACGTATTGCAAACCGGTTCAGGTACTCAAACCAACATGAACGTCAACGAAGTTGTTGCCAACCTGGCTAACAAGCTTCACCCAGGCTTGAACATCCTGCCAAACGATGACGTCAACCGTGGCCAAAGCTCAAACGATACTTACCCAACTGCAATGAACATCGTTGCCGTTGAAGCTGTCGACAAGCTGGAACCAGCTATTGAACACCTGATTGACGAACTTAAGGTAAAGCAAGACAAGTACTGGAAGACTGTCAAGGTTGGCCGCACCCACCTGCAAGACGCTACTCCTTTGACTTTCGGCCAAGAAGTTTCCGGCTACATCTCAGCCTTGAAGCATGACCTGGCTTACATCCAAGAATTGAAGCCAAGCCTTTACGAATTGGCTATCGGTGGTACTGCCGTAGGTACTGGCTTGAACGCTGCTCCAGGCATGACTGAAGCTATCGCCGGCAAGCTGAGCGAAGTTTACGGCCACGAATTCAAGGTCGACACCAACAAGTTCTGGGGCCTGGCTCACCACTCAGCTTTGAGCGTAATGCACGGTGCCTTCAAGACTTTGGCCAACGACATGTTCAAGATCGCTCAAGACATCCGCTTCCTGGCTTCTGGCCCACGTGCCGGCTACGGTGAATTGAACATCCCTGCCAACGAACCAGGCTCATCAATCATGCCAGGCAAGGTTAACCCAACTCAAGCTGAAGCCGTAACCATGGCTGTAGCCCGCGTATTGGGTAACGACGTAACCATCAACTTCGCTGCCAGCCAAGGTAACTTCGAAATGAACGTCTTCAAGACTGTCATGATCGCTGCCTTCTTGGAATCAGCTGAAATCCTGGCTGGTACTATCACTGGCTTCGCTGACAAGATGATCCACGGTTTGACTGTCAATGAACAAAGAATGGACGACCTGCTGGAAAACTCCCTGATGACTGTTACTGCTTTGTCACCAAAGATTGGCTACCATGAAGCTGCCGTAATCGCCCAAACTGCTCAACGTGAAGGCACTACCTTGAAGGAAGCTGCCCTCAAGAGCGGCAAGGTGACTGAAGAACAATACGATGAATGGATGGACTACATGGCCATGACCAACATCGACCGGACTAAGCCGGAAGAATAGTCTTTTTCAAAAAACGGGAGAAAAAATGTTAGCTAAAGTTAATTACAAAGGCTTCATTTGGCCTTTGATCATCGGGATTGGGCTCTTCTTGCTCACTCCTTTGCGTCCGGCAACCATCACTGTTGCCGGCTGGCATATGTTCGCCATCTTCTTGGCAACGATCATTGCCTGCATCACTAAGCCTCTGCCAATTGCCGGGGTATCAATTATCGCCTACGTGACCATCATCGGCCTGGGCCTGGTTCAAATGAAGCCAGCTCTGTCAGCCTTCGCTGACTCAACTCCATGGACTATCGCCATGGCCTACATGATTGCCCGGGGCTTTACCAAGACTGGCTTGGGCCGGCGGATCGCCTTGATCTTCGTCCGGGCCTTCGGGAAAAAGACTTTGGGTCTGGCTTACTCCTTGTCCATGATCGACTTGGTTGTTTCACCAGCCACCCCAAGTAACACTGCCCGGTCTGGTGGTATCGTCCTGCCAATCATCGAATCATTGTCCGACACCTTCGGTTCCAAGGTTTCTGATGGCACGGAAGACAAGATCGGTTCCTACCTGGTCTTCAACGAATTCCACGCCAACACGATCTCATCCAGCCTCTTCATGACTGCCTCAGCTCCTAACGTGGCTGCAGTTGGTCTGGCAGCGGCTAACGGGGTCAAGATTTCCTGGTTCGGCTGGGTAGCAGCAGCTATCGTGCCAGCCTTGATCTCCTTCATCTTAGTGCCAATCATCCTCTACAAGATGTACCCGCCTAAGATCAAGGAAACTCCTAACGCCAAGGAATGGGCTGACGGCCAATTGAAGGAAATGGGCGCTATGAAGGCTTCTGAGAAGGTTATGATGGCAGTCTTCATCCTGGCCCTTGTCTTGTGGATGCTGTCCAGCTTCATCGGCTTGAACGCTACCTGGGTAGCCTTCCTGGCAACCGCGCTTCTGCTGGTAACCGGGGTTTTGACCACCAAGGACATGCTGAGCGAAACTGGTGCCTGGAACGTTGTCGTTTGGTTCTCAATCCTGATCTTCATGGCCAACCAACTGAGCCTTAAGGGCGGCGTGATTCCGTGGCTGCAGACTTCAATCAAGTCTGTCATTGGCGGCATGTCACCAGTTTTGGTCATGGCCATCCTGGTTCTGGTTTACTTCTACAGCCACTACCTCTTTGCCTCCGGCACGGCCCACGTTGTTGCCATGTACGCTCCGCTGCTCTTGATTGCCAAGAGTGCCGGCGTACCGGTAATGTTCGCGGCTATCATGCTGGGGATGACTGGGGCGATCTTCCAGTCAACCACCCACTACTCATGTGGGCCAGCAACCGCCCTCTTTGCCCCAGGCTATGTCAAGCAGACTGACTGGTGGAAGATGTGCTTCGTTTTGGGTCTCTTCTACTTGGTAGTCTACGGCGGCATCGGCGGCTTGTGGATGAAGCTGATCGGCTTGTGGTAAAAGTTTAAAAGCAAGTTTGCAAAGTGCTTGTAAGTAAAGTAAAAAGTTTGTAAGTGAAAAGGCAGCTCCTTAGCGGAGCTGCCTTTTTAGCGCGGCGGTAAAAGTAGCGGCCAGGCCCAGGGCAAAATTATCGGAAAATGAGAAAGATATTTACATACAAAATGGGGGATAGCTAGATTATACCGGTTGAAAAAAGGACCAGCTCCGAAAAAGAGCCGGTCCTTTTGCCTGCTAAGCAGGGAGAATAATTAATTTTTTATCGGCCGCTTTCTTCTTGCAGCTGCAGAACCCGGTTGGCGATGGTTTCGCTAGTGACTAAGTGGGTGATGATGCCGGACTTGAGGGCGCCGAGGAGGGCTTCAGACTTGAAGCGGTCGTTGACCACCACGAAACGGACCGGGGTTTTGACGATCTGCTGGTCAGAGATGCCGATGATCTTGTCGATAATGGAGCTGAAGAAGTGGCCATCATGGTCGTATGGCCGGCCGAAGATCATGCCGGAAATGTTCTTTTGGTGGATGTCCTTAAAGAGGAGGCTCTCGTATTTTTTATGCAGGAAGCTTTCTTCTTCAAAAGCCTGCAGGGTGCCTAAGCTGGCGACCAGGAGGTCCATATGGTCATAAAGCTCATCCAGTTTCTCGTAAAAAGGCTCCTTCTTGATCAAGTTGACCAGGTCAGGGTTGGAGGAGTAAAGGGGAGCTGGCAGGGCACGGAAGCGGCCCCCGCATTGGGCAGCAGCGATGCTTTCCAAAGGATTCTTGCGGCCGCTGCCTTGGAGAGGGTAGCCAACCAGCTGAACGAAGGTCAAGTCATTGTTTTTAACTTCCGTAAAGGAGTTGATGATTTCGAGCATGGTCGTGCCCCAGGTGATCCCGACATTCTTGCTGGATTGCATGTAGCTCTGGATCTGTTCAGCGGCGAAGCTGACGATCTTTTCACTGTCCTGGTTCTTGGTCTCCAGCTTCTTTAAGATAAAGGCTTCCTTGAGGCCAAACTGCTGGCGGAAGGTCTTTTCCAGGCCGGGATTCCGCTTGGCACCTTTCTTGATGTTGATCTGGACGATGCCGGTCTTTTCGGCGTCGCTTAAGGCCTTGTCGATGAGATAGCGGGACAGGTTGTACTTGGCGGAAATTTCGGCGATGTTGAGTTTGCTGATGTAGTAGTCGTGTGCGATGTTCGCAAGCTGGTCGTTGCTGAGCTGCATGATTTCCTCCCAATTTTAGACATTTTAAAAGCTATTTAAATATTGTAAAGCAAAAGGTTACTTTTGTAAAACAAGTAAAAAGGTATCATTTTTTGAAAAAGGCAAAAAGCAAAAAATGAGCAAAAAAGAAGGGGGAATCAAGCGATTCTCCCTTCGTCATTGTCTGATTTTAGTACCAGTTGTGAGCCAGCCAGAATCTCTTGGCGTTGACCCATGAACCGTAACGGCCGTAAACGTAGCGGTCAGCAGTCCGTTCTTGGTTCTTCTTGGACAAGTTACCGCCCAGGTAAGAAATCAAGAGTTGGTAGCGGCCGTAACAACTGCCGTTTCTGGCAGTGTAGGAACCGCCTGATTCCCGCATAGCGATCCAGTACTTGGCAGCCTTTTCAGCTGACTTCTTAGCAGCCTTCTTCTTAGCAGCAGCTTTCTTCTTAGCAGCGGCCTTTCTCTTAGCGGCGGCTTTCTTAGCAGCAGCCTTTCTCTTAGCCGCGGCTCTCTTAGCAGCCTTCTTAGCGGCAGCAGCAGCCTTCTTGGCCGCGTCGTTTTGCCGGTCAGTTGAGCTTTGGTTTGAAGCTGAACTTTGGTCAGTTGCCTGGCTTTGGTCAGCGCTGGCAGTTACAGCTGCGGTATCGGCCTTAGTAGTCTTCTTAGTTGACTTCTTGGAAGTCTTCTTGGCCTTCTTAGCAACCTTCTTGGTTGATTTCTTGACTGCCTTCTTCTTAGAAGTCTTCTTAGCCTTCTTAGCAGTCTTCTTCTTGGAAATCTTCTTAGTCTTCTTAGCAGCCTTCTTCTTGTGCTTCTTAGCCTTCTTAGTGGTTTTCTTTACCGTGCTGGTTGAAGCCGAGGTAGAAGTGCTTGAGCTAGTTGAGCTTGCTGAAGCAGCAGTAGCTGAGCTTTGGTTGTCAGCGCTAGACTGGCTTGCGGCCTGGTCTTGGCTGGCTTGTTGGTCTTGACTAGTTGCAGTTGCTGATTGTTGGGTAGAACTTGCGTCATTAGTAGCCGCTAAAACGTTAGCGGCAGGAGCAACCACGAGGGCAGCTGCAAAAGCAGTTGCTGATAAAACTTTCTTGAAATTGTGTTTGAACATCATATGGTAGAAACTCCTCACTTGCTTCTCTTAAAAACTAAGTCTATGCTACTAAAGGAATATGACAGGACTGTTACAAAACAACCACAGCTCGTTAACAATCGGGTAAAATGAACATTTTTTTGGCAAAAAGATCATAAAAAAGACAGAAACAGGGCTAAAATTATCATTTTAAGCGCTTTAAATTAGCTGTACGAATAAGTAACATTAGTAACAATTGTCAAAAGAATGACATAAAAGAAAAAGACCAGCCGCTAGACTAGTCTTTTACACATGCAATTATTTCAAAAATAGAATTAATTTCCGTTAGAAACTGAACTGGCTGATCGAGTCCAGGGGGCTGAGGTAAACGAAGTTCAGCTTGACCCGCCGGGTCAGCTGGGTCAGTTGCTTAAGCAGCCCCTGCTGTTCTTTGGTAAAGCGGAGATGGTTGAGGCTGGCCTTGGCTGGCAGGTAAAGCGCCAGCTTGGCCGCGTATTCCATCGGGTGGTTGCCGGAGTCAAAGTGGCCCAGGACCAGGGCAATCGCGTCCCGCAAAGGCTTGTAACGGCCAATGTTTCTTTCATTATAAATATCAGAGAAAAAGCTGGCGTAGAAGTTTTTGAGAATTTGGCAGGTTTGCTCACGCTCTTTCGCTTGATCATTTTTTTGAAAAAACTTGCGGAAAATTGCCACTTGCATGATGTGCCTCCTAAAGATGAATCAGCCGCGTCTTTGGAGAGAAGAGCTTTTGAGTCTCAGCATCCAAAGGCGCGTCAGTAATTACCACGTCGATCCGGTCCAGGGGAGCGGATTGATAGGGGGCAGTGATTTCAGAAACAAACTTATACTTTTCAGCAACCAAGACGACCCGCTGAGCCCTTGAGATGGCCAGTTGAATCATGGCCGCGTCGTCAGCATCTTTCAAGTAAGCACCGTCTGGCCCAATCTTGACCATACCGATAAAGGCGGTGTTGAAACGAAGCTGGCGGAGAGTCTCCATAGCCTGAGGCGAGTGGGTAAAACGGTTATTTTTTTCCACTTTTCCGCCCAAAAAGCTAACCGCCGGCAACCGGGAGGGCAGGAGGGCGAGCACGTTGTCGATCGAGTTGGTGACAACGGTTAAGTCGCGTCCTGCCAGCCGCTGGCAGAGTAAGTTAAGGCTGGTTGATGGGCCGATGAAGTCGCACTGGCCGTCATGGACGAAGTGGCTGGCAATTTCAGCTAGATCCCGCTTGACCGGGGAGAGGATGTGTTGCCGGGCCAAGTAACTAGGGACATTATCATCGTCAACGGCCATAATGCCGCCATGGATCCGGATCGCCTGGCCGGTTTTAGTCAAACGCAGGACATCGCGTCGGGCGGTGTCGAAGGAAATACCAAAGTGGCTAGCAATTTCTTTAGTTTTGAGTTCGCGCTTTTCCAGCAGCAGGCGGCGGATTTCTTGGAGTCTGTTTGCTTGTGTCATTGCTTCCCCCTAAATAGAAAATAGCATCATTAAACGGGTGTGACTTCATTTTATTGACAGAGAGCGAGAAAACTTGGTATTTAAATGCTGAGTTGAATCGCTCTTTTTTGTGCATACTATATAAATTCCAGTTCGATACGTGGTATAATATAAGAAAGCAATTATTAGCATAACAGCACAAAGAAGGTCTCTTACATATGGTCAGATACGAATTCAAAAATGATGAACCAGATATCATCCATGAACGAGGCTACGTATATAACCTCAACTATCATATTGTTTGGTGTACTAAGTACCGCAACCAAGCCTTAGCTAATCCGATTATTGTAGACTCACTCAAAGACAAGATCCTTAAGATCTGCCATGAGAACGAGTATACGGTTAAGGCATTAGAAATAATGCCTAATCATGTACACATTCTTGTCTCTGCCAAGCCTAAAGTTAATTGTCAAGCAGCTGAAAGGCATTACGGCCAAATGGCTGTTTCAGAAATTCCCGGAGATAATGAGAGAGCACTTCTGGGGAGGTCATATCTGGTCACCAAGCTACTATGTGGGCAGCATTGGCGTAACAACTGAAGCAGTAGTCAAAAATTACATTGAAACGCAATGGGACAGGCCATTTCACTAAATGTTAGAAAGGAGGAAGCATCATGGCTAGACGCAATCGCAAGTCTGACTTGCCACAATATGGCATTAAGCTTAGACTGTATCCAAATCTCAAGCAGCAGATTATGCTT
>NZ_CALVGT010000036.1 GCF_944327175.1 uncultured Lactobacillus sp. | reverse complement strand
CAAGAACATAAATACAAGGACTTAAATGAGCTTGAGCAAGCTATTCACAAATACATCGATTACTACAACAACGTAAGAATCAAGACAGGACGAAAAAACATGACCCCGATTGAATATCGGAATCATGTTTTAACAACCTTAACGGCTTAATACTAATTTGTCCTAATTTTGGGGGTCACATCAAAATCCTGGATCTTTACATGAACATCACCGTTTCTGCCGGCTATACTTACGGGATCGCCAATAACAGCGACGAGATCAAAAGCATGATCTGCCTGGCCGACCACAACCTTTACCAGGTTAAAAAGAACGGCCGCAAGGACATCTATGGCAGCCCCTTCTAGTAGAATTTTTTGAATATTAGTAAAAAGAAACAGCGTGAAAGCTTAATTTGCTTTCACGCTGTATTTTTTGCAAGGAAATACTTTCTTTTAGTCGGCTAATTCGACTGCCCGGCTGCTGGCCTTGCTTTTGTAAAGGTGGATACCCAGCCCCAGCAGGTAGCTGGCAATCCCGAAGGTCAGCCAGCCCATCCCGAGTGAGAAGAATGGCAGGTAGTGGCCGGCAAAGGTCAAGGCAGCCTTGGCAAAAGCAGTATTGCTAATAATGCTTGGGGCCGCGTTCAAGCCGTCAAAGAGGGCCGGGATGATCGTAAAGTAAACCGCGAACTTGTAAACTGCTGGATCGTTGTTGAAAAACTTGCTAGTCAAGCCGCAGAAGATCAAGGCAATGGCCAGGGGGTAGAGGAACATCAAAACCGGAGTTGACCAGGCGATGATGGTGGTCAAGCCAAAGTTGGCAATGGCAAATGAGAGCAGGCAGTTGAAAGTTAGGAAAGTCCGGTAGGAAATTTTTGGAAAACGCTTGTGGAAGTCCTGGGCAAAGGCAACTACCAGGCCGATAGCCGTAGACATGCAGGTGATGGTAGCCAAGGTCGCCAGGAGGGCTTCCCCGAAAGTGCCCAGATAGTGGTGGGCGATTTGGGCAAAAGCAATCCCGCCGTTTTCAGACAATTTGAAGTAGTGCAGGCTGCCGGCGCCCAGGGCAACCAGGATAAGGTAGATGATAGCGATGCCAGCAAAGCCGATGGCACCAGTCTTGGCCAAGGCCAGGGAAGTTTCCTTGCCTTCCTTGATCTTGAAGCCCTTGATGGCCGTAACGACCGTGATCCCGAAGGCCAAAGCAGCTAAGGCATCCAGGGTGTTGTAGCCCTGCAGAAAGCCGTTGGTCAAAGGAGCAGCGAGGTAGTCGGCGCTAGCTTGCGTGCTGCTGGTTGCCCCCATTGGCTTGATAGCAGCGATCAAAAAGATGATAAAAAGCAGGGCCAGGAAAGACGGGTTAAGGATTTTGCCAACCCGGTCAGTGATCTTCCCTTCGCTCAATGAGCAGTAGTAAACGATGCCAAAGAAAATAGCTGAGTAGATCAGCAAGGCCCAAGGCTGCATCCCTTTTGAGAAGTGGTCAGAGAACATGGAGAAAGGCACCGTTGCCGTCCGCGGAGTCGCGAAGAGCGGCCCTAAGGTCAGGTGAACCAGGATCAGGAAGGCCAGGGCGAACTTTTTCCCCAGCGGCCGGGCTAAGCCAAAGACCCCGTCAGCCCGGGTAACGGCCAGGGCCAATAAGGCGGCCAGGGGGATCAGAGTCCCGGAAATGATGAAGCCGATAGCGGCGGAAAGCCAGTTTTTACCGGCCATTTGCCCCAGGTGAACCGGGAAGATCAGGTTCCCGGCCCCGAAAAACATGCCAAAAATCAAAGAGGCGATGATCAGATACTGTTTGCTAGTTAACTTTTTCATGATAAATCTCCTTGCAATCACTAATGATGTCCGGAGATCAGCGCTAATCCCAAGTTGCTAAAAAACGAGTAAAAAAAGTCCTTGCAGAAACGATTGTTTCTACAAGGACGCTTGCGCGTGTTACCACCTTTGCTTCACCGCTTTGTCACCAAAACGGCCTTACCCCGTGCTGGCCCGTCGGCCAAGACGTTGTCGCTGTAAAGGGCGAACCCATTTGACACTTCGCGAAGACGTCGCGCCAACCACTCAGAGCCTACTTTCGCCCTGGACCCGTCTGCCGCTTTCCCAGCTGACCGCGGCTCTCTGGAAGACTTCCGTCCGGGGCTACTCTGCTCTTTTCAGTGTTTCAACTCGTTTTTTAACTTGTTTATAAGTTAATACTTTTCTCAGCTAAATGCAAGCTTTTTGCCTAATTCTTTAAAAAAATCTGAACAGGGCCACGCTGGCCACCCCGGTGACCACGATCCACATCAAGCTCTTGGTGAAATAGGCCATTAGAAGTGTCGGCAGAGTTGCCGTCAGATACTGCCAGTCAACCTTGGGCAGGTGCCCCTGTCTAGCCGTAAAAAGGCTGCCGAACCAGAGAGTGGTCATGATAACGATCGGCACGAACTGCAGGAATTCCACCATCCACTTAGGCAGGCAGAATTTTTTCAAAATCAGGAAAGGCAAGATCCGCAAAAGGCTTACCCCGCCGCCGCAGACCAGAAAAGTTATCAGTAATTTACTTGAAAAAGACATACTCGATCACCATCCCCACTAAACAAGCAACTACCGTCACCACAATCGTAGCCATGCTGGATGGCAGGAAGATCAGACCCAAGTAGGTCAGAAGCATCGTTACCCCGATCATGACCAGCTGGAGCTCGATTTTAACCGACTGGTCGGTAATCAGCTGCAGGTACAAAAGGCCCAGGAACATAGCGACCACCGCGTAGTCCAGGCCCAGGGCCTTGGTGTCGGTGATTACGTTGCCGATCAAAGCCCCGAGGAGGCTGGACAGGCACCAGGCGGCATAGGCCACCAGGTTGGCCGCGTTTAGCCATTCGTAGCTCAGCTTGCCCTTGGTGTAGTTGAGCTTGGTGATTGCCAAGGCAAAAGTTTCATCAGTTACCAGGCTGCCCAGCCAGAGATTTTTGATCAATTTCTCGTCATTGAATTTCGGGGCCAGGGTCATGGTCATCAAAAGCATCCGGGCACTCAGCAAATTGGTGGCCGCGAAGATTGAAAACAGACTGCTCCCGGCCGGAAGCATGCCGACCAAGGCAAACTCGCCCGAAGCCGTGTACACCAGCAAGGACATGACAAAAGTCTCCAAAGGACTGAAGCCATTGGTATGCGCGATAATGCCAAAAGCGGTGCCGATCCCCACGTAGCCGAGCACGGTCGGCAGGGTATCCTTGACCCCAGTTTTGGCGTCTAATACATTATTCAATTGTTTTCCCCCAATGTTAATGATCAAATCATCGCTTCGGCTTTAACACAGTTTTCCTTGCTCTAACATGCTTTTTCGGCAATATGTATAAAAAGTTCTAAAGCTTTCTTTGCAATTTGCCCCGGCGGGGACTGGGCACGACCTGCAGGCAGGTGGCCAGAATAATCAAGACCCCGCCCGCCATCTTCATAATTCCGAAATCACTGCCCAGCAGGGTAACCGACAGAATCGTCGCGACCAGCGGCTCAAAGGCCTCCAGCATGCTGGCCAGGCCGGCTGAGATGTACATAACGCTGGACAGGTAAAGCGAGTAAGCGAAAACCGTACCGGCGATCACGATGTAGATCACCAGGCTCCATTCATTGACCGTAACTCCAGTGGCGGGCATAAGGACCAAAGCCGGACTAAGGATAATCCCGCCCAGCAGCATCCCCCAGGCCAAAATAGTGATGGTCCCGTACTTTTTAAAAAGCTTGGCGGGCATGGCAATGGCCAGAGCCTGGGTCAAGGCACTGAAGAAGCCCCAGACCAGGGTTTTAGGCGTCACCGCCAAGCGGCTGAAATTTCCGTTGGTCACCAAAATCACCGTCCCGACCACTGCCAGCAAGACTGCGTTCAGATCAATTCTCCGGGGCATTTGCCGGGTTTTAGCCGCCATAAAGCAGATGATCAAGACCGGGGCCAGGAAGACCAGGACAGTGGCCGTCGGCGCGTTTGCGGCCGCTACCGTGTAGAAGTAGGTAAACTGGGCCCCGGTAATGCCCAGCATGGAGAAAAGGGCCGCGTAGAGAAGATCGCGGGGATTTTTGAAAATGGCAAAAGTGCCCTTCCCCTTGTGGGCCAGGGAAATGAGCAAGAGGCTCGCCCCAGCCAGCCATGACCGGACGTCAACCAGCCAGAAGGTATTGATATTGGGGTTTTGGTAGAGCATTTCCGCTGCCGTCCCCGAAGTCCCCCATAAGGCGGCCCCGGTAATTGCCAGCAGGATTCCCAAATGCTTGTCTTTCATTTCTTCACCGTCATCGTTTCACGTGTAACATTTCATTCCTGTCTTAAAAAGACAGATCCTTTTACATTATGACAGTTTTATGAGATCTTTGTTAGTCCTATTCTGAAAAAGGCAAAAGAAAAAAGCAGCGAAAACGCTGCTTAAGTTTACTTCTTACTTCTTCTACTGCTTCTCTTCTTCTGCCTTGTCGATCAAGTACTTGAAGAGGTGGTTCATGATGGCTGCTTCCGGGGCAGGATTAGCGTGCATTTCTTCCGGGTGCCACTGAACGGCGATCACCTTGCCGTCCGTGCTTTCCAAGGCTTCCGTCACCCCGTCGCTGGCGCTGGCTGATTCGGTCAAGTCCGGAGCCACTTCCTTGATCAGCTGGTGGTGGAAGGAGTTGGTCATGAGGTTGCTTTCCCCCATGATCTTTTCCAGGGTGGTCCCGCTCTTGATCTTGACCACATGGGTGCCCACGTCCGGCCGGGTAGCCTGCATGTGCTTTAAAGTGTGGCCTGGCCGCAGGGACAGGTCCTGCCACATACTGCCGCCGTGGGCCACGTTGATGATCTGGGCACCCCGGCAGATGCCCAGGACTGGTTTGCCGGTTTCTTCCGCCCGCTTCAAAAGGGCCATGTCGAAGGCATCCCGGTCTGGCCAGGTTTCCCCGCTCTTTTGGTCAATCTCTTCCCCGTACAAGTGGGGGTCGACGTCATGGCCGCCGGACAGGATAAGGCCGTCAACTAAGTCCAGCTGCTGAAAGGCCATTTCTTCTCCGCCAGCGGTAAAAGGAATTACCAAAGGAATACCGCCGTTCTTGAGGACTGAATCCACGTAAGCGGCGTTGACGTAGGTCCGGGGCTCGCCCATGAAGGGGCCGGACTGGATCGTAACTTCTGAAGCTGAAATACCGATAACTGCTTTTGCCATCTTATTCTCCCATGTCTACAAACTTCTCCACCGCCAAAGCGATGCCGTCCTGGTTGTTGCTGGCCGTGACGTAGTCAGCCGCGGCCTTGATCTCGTTGATCGCGTTGCCCATGGCCACCTTGAAAACCCTAGGTAGCTGGAAGTCAGAGAGGTCATTGTTGTTGTCGCCAAAAACCATGGCTTCTTCCGGCTGGATGTTTAAAAGGTCCAGCAAAGTGGTCAGGGCCTTGCCCTTGGAGGTGCCAGGAGTATTGAATTCCAGGCACTGGCCGCCGGAAGCAGAGATTTCGAATTCCTGCTCGGTTGCCGGACTAAAGCCAGCCCGGAACTTCTTCATCTTGCTGGGCAAAGAAACAAACTCGCCCTTGATAAATTCGTAGTGCTGGCCGGGCACCATCCGCTTGACCCCCATGTTCCGGGCCTTGGCCAGAAAGCCGACGCCGAAGGCACTGCCCTTTGGCGCCACGTAGAAGTCCTTGGTGTCCATGAAGTAAGGTCCAAAAATCCCTGTCTGCTTCAAGGCCAGCATATGCTCCACGTTTTCATCAGTCAAGGGGCTGGAGCTTAGGACTTCCCCGTCCATCCGCTGGACCAGGCCGCCATTGTAGCAAATAGCAAAGTTGTCTGCTGGATCCAGCTTGAAGGGTTCAAAGACCTTCAAGACGCCAGGCAGGGGCCGGCCGGACAGGGGCACCACGTAAATTCCCTTTTC
The DNA here is from genome assembly GCF_944327175.1 of uncultured Lactobacillus sp. Lineage (GTDB taxonomy): Bacteria > Bacillota > Bacilli > Lactobacillales > Lactobacillaceae > Lactobacillus. The sequence continues at coordinate 2,714 of NZ_CALVGT010000036.1, read as the reverse complement.
CCGGGCCTTTTTCAAGGTCGCCAGGGTCTTCGGGCTGACCTTCTTTCTGGAAGTCAGCAGGGTCCCGTCCAGGTCCACCGCGATCAATTTAATCTTCATAGATGTGTCCTTTCATCTTTGCTACTATTTTACGACAAAAAGCGGCTGCCTCCTAGTCACTTGCACTATTTGACTTGTGCTTGGGGTTTTGGCTATTGCTTGGGCCCGGCTTAACCTGCTGCTTGAGCAGGTACTGCTGGATGATCTTCACTACCTGCTTGTTCTGCGGCAAGCTGGAGTGCCGGGCCTCATCCCCGGTGACAGTCATCGTGGTGTAGCTCTTGACCTGGTTTTGGAAGATGTACTTGCCGGCTTCCACGCTGCTTTCCGGCACGATCCCGTCAGATTCGTAGTTTTCCCCGCCGGACAGGGAGTAGACGGTCAGATTTTTCGGCAGGCGCTTGCGGTACTTGATAAAGTCCGTCAGCATTTGTGTCTTGTACTTGGTGCTCTTTTCACTGAAGTTGTAAGGCGATCCCAAGGTCATCAAGCGCTTGATCGTGATTTCGTCTGAATAGTTGCTGTAGTAGTGTTCAAGCCAGTAGGTCCAGATCAAGCCCCCGTTTGAGTGGCCAAAAGCCTTAAAGTTGTTAAACTTATAAGTTTTGGCAATTTCGTAAAAGGCATCGTCCAGCCAGCCGGCCTGCTTCTTGATATTGCTGTAACCGTCATGGTTATTTCGAAAACCAACCACGATAAAGGGCTCATTGTCCCCTTTTTTAATCGAGCCAGAGTAGGTCAAGGTCCCGTCTTCACTGATTTCCACCTTGAGCAGGCTGTGCTTGTAAGGAGTGTTCTCGTTAAGCAGGTCAACCAGTTCGTTGAAGCGGTTGACGGTAGCGCTGGAGCCGGGAACCATGATCAAAGGCGACAGCTGGGACCGCTGGCGTTCAGCGTGTTCCTTGTTAGTCTTTTTCATCCAGGAATAGCCTGGAATAGCCAGCAAAATAATGATCGTCAAGGCAATGACGATCAGTTTCCAGTTACGGCTCTTAAACATGACGGTCATCCTCCATTTCATAGTCCTTCAGCAGAGCCTTGGTCCGGTTGTCCAATTTAATGGCCGGAATCATTAAGACGACATCCAGGCAGAAAAGGAAGATACTGAAAATCAAGGTTGGCCAGTTGCCGTTTGTGGCAAAAAATGGCACCAGAGGCCCCGGCGTCCCCGTCAAAATCGGGTAAACCGGTGTTGGCACGATATGCAGGGAAATTGCTAAAGCCGCGATCAGCATGTTCACGACCGGCACGAAAACCAGCTGAATTACATAGATCGGGTTGAGGATGACCGGCAGACCAACCAGAAAGCCACGGGAAGAACTGAACAATAGCGGCCAGAGGTTCAGCTTGGCTACGGTTTCCGGTTCCTTCCGTCTGCCCCAAATCAAGATGGCCACGACTAAGGCCAGCACAACAGCGCAGCCGCCCATAACCCCATAAGTCGAGATCAAAGACCCACCCAGGTATGGGTAAGGGATCTTCCAAATTGATCCCCGCCGCATGACATAAGTCAAATTAGCAGTCGCCGCAGCTGAAGTTTCAACATTGCTGAGGCGGAGGATTGGTTCTTCAAGGCCCAGCCAGCTGAGGAAGGAGGCCAGGGCGGTTGACGGCACGGTCAAAAGCAGGTTGTTGGAATTTTCAACCGCTGAAGTCATAGTACTGAGGCTGAAGTTAGCCTTGACCTTGCTGATGGCCGCGTAAAGGATCCCGCCAATAATCACACCACCAATCACGGTGACCAGGGTTGGCTTTAAGGCCTTGATCGCCCGGTCCTGGACAAGTTTGGTATGCTCATAGTTAACCGGCTCATAATCGGCCCCTAACCAGTGAAAGACCTGCCCTACCCCATAACCCAGCAAGAGGGCAAAGGAGGCGTACTGGAAGCCTAAATAGCCCCCAGAGAGCAAAGAAATCCGCCCGGTCAGACCAAGCTGAAAGAGGTAGCCCATGACTAAAAGACTGGTCGTGGCACTGATCCCGGCCATCGTGGCATCTTTACGGTAGATTTTAGCTGTAAAAGAAGCTGCGAAATAAACCGTGAAGAGGCAGAAAAGGCCGAAGATGACTTCGACCACGCATTGCGACAGGCTGGTTCCGATGTCCCAGAAGCGGTCGCTCATGATTTTGTCAAAATCGAATAAATTGTAGATGAAACTTTCCGGTGCAAAGACGCTGTCTTGCAAGAGCTGGAAAAAGGCTCCGACCGTCGCGATCGGCATCAAAACGGCAAAGGTCCGCTGGGCCACCCTGAAAAAAGAGCGTCGGCGCAGCCAGATGCACCACTTGGCTAATTTGTCCATTTTCTCTTCCCCCCACAAAAACTATATCAATTATACAAATTTCCTTAGTACTTGAGCAAACTTTTGCCGCAAAAAAACCGGACCAATTCCTGGCCCGGTTTGAAAAGTAAGTATTCAAGTGAACACTAATGAACATATTCTTGTCCTCTAGCTGAAGCTAGAGGATTTTTAAAAAAGAAAACAAAGAATAAAACAATAAAACAAAAAGAGCCAGACTTCTGTCTGGCTCTTGCTTCGCGCGGCAACTACCTATCCTCGCAGGCAGTTTCCCACCAACTACTTTCGGCGTTAAGAAGCTTAACTACTGTGTTCGGCATGGGAACAGGTGTATCCTTCTTGCCATTGCCACCGCACTCTTTTGAGCTTGCACGC
>NZ_CALVGT010000035.1 GCF_944327175.1 uncultured Lactobacillus sp. | reverse complement strand
ACTCAACTGAACTTAACACTCTGGATGACCCAGAATTCGTGAAGTACTACCACGCAGAAGCTCTGCACCCATTCTCATACTTTGCTGAAAAGTTTGGTTTGGAAATTGACGCGGCTTCAGGTGCATCTGGTCACTCAGAAGACAAGGCAGAAGCTTTGAACGTTCAAGCAACTTCAAGTGCTTCAGTTCCAGAAAACGCTCCTGACACTACTTCAGGTGCTTCTCACTAATTGCTGATTAAAGTCAATTAAATAAAGAATAAAGCGAAACCTTTGGTTTCGCTTTTTTTCTTGCTTGCAAGTATAATAAAAGAGGCAGACATACTAGGAGGTAAATAAATGCAACAATTTGGTGTGATCGGTTTATCGGTCATGGGCAAGAACTTAGCCCTCAATGTTAGAAATCACGGCTTTTCAGTCTCCGGCTTCTCCATCGACAAGCCGGAAGTCGATGCCTTGGCCAAGTACGAGGATGACAAGCTGAAGCCTTGCTACACTTGGGAAGAATTCGTTGATTCTTTGGAAAAGCCCCGCAAGATTCTGGTGCAGATCATGGCTGGTGACCCGGTTGACCAAACCATTCAGAAGCTGATCCCGCTTTTGGACAAGGGCGACATCATTATTGACGGCGGGAACTCCAACTTCCACGACACCAACCGCCGCTACCATGAATTAAAGAAGCACGGCCTGCACTTTATCGGCATGGGCGTGTCTGGCGGTGAAGAAGGTGCCTTGAACGGCCCGGCTTTGATGCCAGGCGGCGACAAGGAAGCTTATGAAGAAGCAGCACCAATCTTGACGGAAATGGCTGCCAAGACCAAGGATGGCCGCGCCTGCGTGTCCTATATCGGGCCAGAAGGCGCCGGTCACTATGTCAAGATGGTCCACAACGGGATGGAATACGCGATCATGCAGGAAATCTCTGAAGTCTACGACATCATGCGCAAGGCAGCCCACAAGTCCAACAAGGAAATGGCGGACATTTTCGCTGAATGGGACAAGGGGGACTTGAACGCCTACTTGATTGAAATTGCTTCACAAGTTTTGCGGCAAAAGGATGACTTGACTGACGACGACGTGATTGACCACATCCTGAATGTAGCTTCTTACAAGGGGACTGGCAACTGGATGCTGGAAGACGCCATCAAGCTGGGCGCCCCAATTACGGTGGTCGCGGAAGCTGTTTTGGCCCGCTTCATGTCCAAGGCAACGACCCGGGAAGGCAAGGAAGTTGCTTACGAAGGCAGCGTGCCAAGCGACTTGATCGACAACTTGGGCAAGGCCATGTACCTGGCTCAGATCGTGGCTTACGCCCAAGGCTTCCAGCAATTGACCATGGCGGCCAAAGCTTATGACTGGGAACTGAACTACCCAGCCATCGCCCAGAACTGGGAAGCGGGATGCATCATCCACGCCAAGACCCTGTATCACATTGAAGATGCCTACGCTGATGGCAAGCAGCTGGACAACCTCTTCCAAGACCCATACTTTGCTAGCGTGATGGAAAAGAACCTGCCAGCCTTAAGAGCAGTTGTTAAGCTGGCAGCGGAAGCCGGCATTCCAACGCCAAGCTTGAGCGCGGCCTTGAACTACCTGGAATCAATCTTCAACCCAAGCCTGCCAGCCAACATGATCCAGGCACAAAGAGACTACTTCGGTGCCCACACTTACTACAGAAACGACCGCGAGGGCGTTTACCACACCGAATGGTATGAAGAAAAATAAGCTAAGATTGTGCATAAAAAAGAGTGAAACTTCATTGAAAAGTTTCACTCTTTTTGCTTTGTCGTGCTTGATTCATATATAGCCAAAAAAGCAGTCAACTTCATCAAAAAGCTGACTGCTTTTTGCTCGTTTATTTTTTCTTTAAGCCCGATATTTTGCCGGAATCAAGCTTAGCCACTTTGGTCAAGCTGCTCTTGTACTGATAAAGGCTACCCTCATCTGAAAGCCCGGCATTGTATTTTAAAAAGACATAGTAGTCATCGCCAAGCTTAAACAGACTCAGCATCGCGATAGCGTGCTTGCTTCTCTTGGCGATCAGCTTAGTTAGCTTGACCCAGTTTTCGTCAGAAGAGACCTGTTTGTTTTTCCTCAGTGCTTTCTCGTTTACCCTTAAATAAATATTGTTTTTCTTGTCCGTATGCTCCACAAAAACTTGTGGATCTACTTCAATCGGCTTAACAAACTGCTTGTTTTGGCTGGACCTGCTTTTTTCGACCTTCCCGTTGTCATAGATGGTCGCAAAGCTAGTTCTAGAGTCATCGTCAGCCGTTATTTTAGCTTCCAAAATCGCGCTGGCGCTGTTGTCGACGTGCTTTAACAGCAACAATGTCCCAAGCAGCAGAACGACAATTAAGCCGGAAATGGCCAGTAGCCATTTGTGAGACCGAATAAACTCCATAGCATGCTCCCCCCCTATATCTTTTAACCGTTTTCAAGATATTCCTATTTGACAAATTTGTCAAATGTATATTTAACAGTTTTTTATGAAAAGAATAGTATAAAATAGCCGTGGCCAGTTTTGTATTCCGGTTCTGTAATAACTTTCCTTAATTCATATTCCCTGCATCCGGTTTTACTAGCTATGCAAGCAAAAAAGAGTGAAACTCCGTTAGAAAGTTTTATTACTTTTGCTTTTGAGAAAATGCTGGCGAAAAAAATTATCTTTATTTAAAATGATTGTTCCTTTTTTAAAAAGTAAAAATTTCTTTTTGAAAAATATGACTGAATAAAAACAGCCTTAAAGCCGCGTCTACCATGATACTAAAGCATGTATCAATGACTTTTGTTTAAATTTATGTTGAAATTTATGTTGACAGGAATTATATGTGGAACTATACTGAAAGCGATTAAAGGGAAGAAAAATATAAGGGAGGAGCCGTATATATGTATATTATTAGGCAACAATGGCTGCAGGACAATGCTATACGTAAGTGGTATTTCCTAGCAGCCATTTTAATTTTATTTGGGGGATGCAGTACTGCAATTCTGGTAAGCGACGCGCCGCAAAATCAGTGGTTAAGCCAGACCATATTCTCACGCTTCCTGATTTTCAGCTTGCTGGTTCCTGCTCAGATCTTGCTTGTACTGAGTACATTTCGTGTCCGTCTGCAGGATATATATGTTACTGGGAGCAGGCGAATAATTTGGAAGCAGCTGGAGTACCATTTGGCGATGGCTTTGCTCGTGACCCTTGTGCCATGGGGAGCTGGCTGCTTAATCGGCATGTGCCTCAATGGCTGGGGGACCAGATTAGGGACTATAGTGGCAGAAGCATTGATTCGCTACCTGTATCTGGCTTCGTCCTGCCTGGCTATTCTCTTGCTAGTCAGTCTCTGTTCACTGGCTAGCAAGAGAATCTGGGCTTTTCTGGCCGGCTTTGTTCTAAGCGGAATTTCCTATTTCTTGAACGTCAACCATCATTTTTCCTTGTTATATGATTTTCTCATCGATGATTTGGGAACCCTGCTTCTGTCCCGCTTGCCAATCCTGCTAAGCATAGTCTTGTTTCTAGCTGTTGGCGTACAAATGGAAATCGCTAGAAAGGATTGGTAAAATGCGGCTTTTTAAAGATCAGTTCCTGTATTTCTGGCAGCTGATAAAGGTGAGATTCCTATCTTGGCTACTGTTGATCTGTTTGTTTTTACTAGTCGCCGGTGGTTTCATGAGAAACGGCAGAAGTGCCAGTATAATGGTCTTCCAAGGGCTTGGCCTGGCAGAGATAAGGGCTGGCATTAGAGATTTTCCGGTCTTGTGGTTCGGCTATTTCTTTTTCCCGCTGATGATCAGTTTGAATATTTTCAAGGAATTGTGGATCAGCAGGGTAATGCAGTTGCGAGGTCAGCAGATCAAGCCAAGTCATTTCAGCTGGGTCAATGTCATATTGCAGTTGCTTTTGGCCGCAGTTTACGTCTTGGCAAGTAATGCCTGCCTGTGGTTGAAAGACTTGCTGTGTAGCAACTCTCCTCTTGTTCTGGGACCATGGCAAGGAGGAGCAGCAGAATTGCACTGGATGTTAATTGCCTGGCTTGGGGTCAGTTCACTCTTACTGATTCAAGCCAGTTGCAGTGAGCTCACTCCCGCTTTGGGCTTGATTATGCCAATCGTCTTGTTGGTTTCGACCTCTTTGACGGCTTGGAGCGGCAATCCGCTTAATGCTTTAATGTTTAGCCGCTGGATCAGTGGCGCAGAGTTGTTTATGTTAGTGTGGACCCTGATCTGGGCTTTGCTGTACGTGTTAGTTGACAGCAAGCACGGCTGGGTCTAAAGGAGGAAGAATGTTTATTGAGTTAAAGAATGTAAACAAGGTCATCTCAGGCCGGCAGCTGCTCAGTCAGGTCAACTGCGAGATTGAAGCTGGCCAGATCGCGGTTTTTGAAGGGATCAACGGATCTGGGAAGACCTTGATTTTAAAGACGATTTTGGGCTTGATGAAGGTTGACGGGGAAGTCTTGGTAGCTGGCAAGCAGATCAAGCCGCAAGATGCTTATCCGGTCAAGGCCGGGATTCTGATTGAAAATCCCAGCTTGATTACAGACTTCACGGCAACGCAGAATATGGAGCTTTTAGCCAAGCTTGATGAGCATATTTCTGCAACTGAAATCGCAGAACTGCTGAAATACTTTGACTTAAGCCGCTTTCCTAATGAAAAGGTCAAGAAGTTTTCTTTAGGGATGAAGCAAAAGCTGGGCATTGCCGAAGCCTTCTTGGGCTCATATCCGCTGATTATCTTAGATGAACCGACCAACGCTTTGGACAGCGACAGTATTGATAAGTTGGTGGATTTGATCAAGTTGCGGCAAAGCAAGGGATGCACTTTTGTCATCGCTTCACATGACCGGGATTTTGTTGAGCAAGTGGCAACCAAGCGCTTTAAAGTTGAAGAAGGTGTGGTTCATGAAGCGTAAAATGTGGCTGGCGGCAGCCATCGTCTTGTGCGTGCTAGCAGGCCTGCGCTATTGGCAAGTAAACGCTAATCCTGTTTGTCGTGGGGTAGACAAGGAAATTTTGGTCAAAAAAGGGCAGGAGGTTCATGCTCCAGGAATTGACTTTAAGATTCTATCCGCCAAGATGGTCAAAGGGAAAGATAACGTCTATTTGACTGTAAAGGTTGATCTGAAAGACCGTGGCTATCACGCGGATGGCAAGCGCGGCATAATCGCAGCTGTTGACAAAATGTATTTCAACATGCCATACAGCATTAGCAATCCATCAGATCTTGATGTGGTGGATGGCAAAGGTCACAAGATAACCATTGGACATTTGACTAGCAAAACTCCCCAGCCATTGACGCTGAAATTTGACAATGTGCGAAGTTGGTATGATACAGAAGACGCACCGGCCAGATTCAGCTTTTTGGTTGGGGATGGCAATGGGTATAAGAAGTATTCAATGCTTCTGGAATGAGCCTAATTTTTAGGAGGTATATTATGTTACACAAAAAAATCGTTGTAGTAATTGCATCAGTTTTGATGACGTTGGGGATTGTGGCTACAGCAGCACCTGTATTCGCGGGGAATACGGGCAATACTTATTGGCGTAATGTTTATAGAGTTAGTTCTCCTTACGACCATACTCCTGCTCGCAAGAAGGAAAACAGATCAGCTTACTATAACAAGACAAACAACGTACATATTAAGGGGGGCTATATCGTAATTTGGGCAGCCCTTTACGATGGTCGTGATGTTTCAGGTGGTCACAGTTATAAGAGTTATCAAGGTCAAGTAACTCATTTGTGGAATGAAGCCGTAGAACGTTATGGGAAAGGTGTGGCTGTAAGAATCAATTCGAAGAAAGCCGCTAACGGATGGGCAGATGGCGTTTGGAGTCCAGACACTAAGTAAGGTATGGAAAAATGAGTTTATTATGGTCAAGATTAAATAAGCGCTGGTTTGTTGCGGCAATCGCTGTTGGCATGGCAGTGGGCTTGGGTCAGATAATCGTCAACTGCTACACCGGTATGGCGAATATCGACTCTCCTTACACCCGCTGGTTATCAATTAATACTGACTCATCTGCAACGACAATTTTCTTTATCCTCTTGCCTTTCTTAGCCAGTATTCCGGCAGGAAATATGTTAAAAGAAGACTTAGACAGCGGTTTATTCAACAAATTTAAACTGCAGGTACCTTTAGCCCATTTGATTAAGCAATATGTGGCTATGGCTTTTATGACCGGATTTGTGACCATCATGATTCCACTACTTTTAAACTTGTTGGGGTATTTGTTGATTCTTCCCAATTTTAAACCGGATAATTTGCTGAATATCAATATTGGGGTTTTCAACTTCAACACCATGCTGGTTTCTTTGTATTATAGTCATCCATTTGTTCACGCATGTCTTAATATATTGCTAGCTTCTGTCTGGGGAGGTTTGTTTTCGGTATTTGTCTTGGTCAACTCGGTTTGGATTAGAAATCGCTTTGCATCATTGAGTACAGCCTTGGTTTTAGAGCTTGTACTAATGGAGCTAAATGCCGTTCTACCAATTGACTATATGCCAAGCATATCGCCTACGAATTTTTTGCCAGAACAGGGAGACCGTCCTTTATTGTGGCTAACAGCTTTGATGACGATAGCGTTAGCTGCATACTGTATGGGGATGTATAAGCTGGCTTGCCGCCGGGCCGTGCTGTAATTTTCGTGCGAAAAGGGAGGAGTCTAAGTGTGAAGGTTATTAAACAGCAGTGGCTGTTAGATACGACTGTACACAAGTGGTATCTGTTAACTGCCGCATTGCTATTCTTTGGGGGATGTAGCAATGCGTTTTTAATAAGTAATACACAGCAAAACCTGTGGTTAGAGCAAACTCTGTTCTCGCGCTTTCTGATTTTTAGCCTCTTAATACCTAGTCAGATCTTGCTTTTATTGAGTACCTTTCGAATTAGATTTCAAGATATTTACATCGCTGGTGGAAGATGGATTATTTGGAAGCAACTTAAGTACCGTTTGATAGAGATACTACTTTCAAGTCTGCTACCATGGGCGTGTGGTAGTTTAACGGGGATGTTTGTTAATGGCTGGAGGCCGACGTTAGGGACAGTAGCTACTGAGGCATTGATTCGCTGTTTATATTTAATTTTGTCGTGCTTGGCTCTTCTTCTGCTTACCAGTTTTTGCTTTCTAATTAGTAATCGAATTACGGCATTTCTAGTAGGGTTTGTTATAAATGGTCTTTCTTTCTTCTTGAATGTTAACCACCACTTGTCCATACTTTATGATTTTGTCGTCCCAGAATTTGCTACTTTACTCTTCTCCTGCTTGCCGATAATGTTAGGCTTGCTTCTTTTCTTGTTTTTCATTGTGCAGCGGGAGATTTCCAGAAAAGATTTGTGAAATATGATAGTGAGTTATTAGCTTTAACATAAGCAATATATAGAAAATTGAACTGAGTATAGCGATTTTAGGAGGTAATGTATATTATGTTACATAAAAAGTTTATTGTACTAATCGCATCGATTTTGATGACGATTGGTGTTGTTACTACTGTTTCACCTGTTTTAGCCGGAAATACAAGTCAAACTTATTGGCATAATGTATACAGAATCTGGTCTCCTTACGACCACACTCCGGCTCGTAGAAAAGAAACTAAATCTGCCTACTATAATAAGACAAATCATATTAAAATTAGTGGCAACTACATTGTGATTTGGGCAGCGCTTTATGATGGACGCGATGTTTCGGGCGGCCACAGGTACAAGAGTTATAAAGGACAAGTAACAAATTTGTGGAATAATGCTGTAGAGCGTTACAAGAAAGGCGTCCAGGTAAGAATTGATTCAAAAAGAGTGGCGAATGGATGGGCAGATGGTGTTTGGAGCCCTGACGCGTAGTAATATAAATTAATTTATATCAGTGGTTATGTCAAGAAAAGCAAGCACGCTATCGCGATGCTGAGTCTGTTTAAGCTTGGCGATGACTACTATGCCTTTCTAAAATACAATGCCGGTCTTTCAGATGAGGGTAGCCTTTATCAGTACAAGAGCAGCTTGACTAAAGTGGCTACGCTTGATTCCGGCAAAATATCGGGCTTAAAGAAAAAATGAGCGAGCAAAAAGCAGTCAGCTTCAAAAAGTTAACTGCTTTTCATCTGTAAACTATTACTTGCTGTTCTTCGCGAAGTCGCTGATCTTCAAGAATTTCTTCTCGTTAGTCTTCTCGTTGACATAAACGAATTTGCAGTTTTTGTTGTTCCAAAGTTCACTGTATTTTCTGTGCCAAGTGCCATCCGCCCGCTTGTAGTAAATGGTCGTTATGTAGCCATTCGGCGCTGCGTCCGAAACGATTCTCCGCACGCGTTCGTACTCAGCCTTGTTCAGCTTGTTGATGTTGGTGACTGGGGCCTTTTTCCCGTTGAGGTAGGTCTCAGAGTTGGCCAGGAGCCATTTGGCAAAAGTTACCTCACCCTTATTGCCGGAAAGTGCCTTTTGCGCATTACTGAGCGCGTAGTCCAGGTAGTCACGGCGGTAGGAAGATGACAGCTTGTAGATTGTTTCCTTCTGGACGGCTTCAGCCTTGGCGATTTCCGTCTTCAAGGCTGCCGGCTGGCTCGCGCTGGCGGGCTGGTCGCTTGTCTTGGCCGCCTTCTTGGAAATGATGGTCGGCAGCTTTGCTTTCTTAACTTCGCTGGCCTTTAAGAAGCCATTGTATTGATCAGTTGCCTTGAAATCTTCGTCATCTGCTTGAGTTTCATAATGAGCGCGTAAGTTGATTAATGCTTTTTAGGAGGAAAATATGAAAAGAAACAAGATTTTAGCTTCAGTTTCAACGGCGGCTTTAGCCTTAGAAATGTTGACAGTCATTGGTGAAAAGCAAGTTAATGCCGCGGACAATGATGATCCTGCTAATATCGTAACGGTTGTAAACTATACTCCGGCTAAATCAGCCGTAACTGCCGTTAAGACCAGCTACCACGCCAAGACCAAGTCATTGACGATCACTGGTAAGGCTAAAGGCGCAAGCAAGGTGGCTGTCAGCTACAATGCCAAGGCACTCAAGCCAGTCAAGGTAACTAAGAAGGGCCAATTCAAGACGACCGTTAAGTTCACCGGCTATAAGGACTTCACTCTTACTGGCTTAAACGCCAAGGGGGCTGCTGTAACCAAGGCCTACGTATTGGTCAAGGACAGTTACGCTGCCGCTAAGCCAACCCTGCTCAAGGCTGACCGGACCAAGAAGGGGCTGACCTTCACGACTGATGCCAAGAAGAAGACTACTTTGAAGTTCTACTACAAGAACAAGCTGATCAAGAAGGCTAAGCTGACCAAAGACAAGCAAAAGGTCTTCTTCTCAGCCAAGTCACTGAAGGGCAAGAAGGGGAGCTTCAAGGTCGTTGCCTCAGCTACTGGCAAGAAGAGCAGCCAAGCTGCCCAATTCAAGATTATCGGCGTTGGCCAGGCAACTGTAACCAACTACTAAAAGCGAATATAACTCTAGAGAGCGAAACTCCATCCGTGAGCTTCGCTCTTTTTCTTTTGCCCTTTATCTGACGAAAATGACGCGAAAAGCGGCAAATTTGACGGCTTTCGTTAGATAGGTCTACAATGACAGAGTAAGTTAATTAATTGATTTTTAGGAGGGAAACATGAAAAGAAATAAGATTTTAGCCTCTGTTTCAACGGCTGCTTTAGCCTTGGGAATGTTGACAGTCATTGGTGAAAAGCAAGTCAATGCCGCGGACAATGATGATCCCGCTGACATCGTAACGGTTGTGAACTATACTCCGGCTAAGCCAGCCGTCACTGCCGTTAAGACCAGCTACCACGCCAAGACCAAGTCATTGACGATCACTGGTAAGGCTAAAGGCGCAAGCAAGGTAGCTATCAGCTACAATGCCAAGGCACTCAAGCCAGCTAAGGTGACCAAGAAGGGCCAATTCAAGACGACCGTCAAGTTCACCGGCTACAAGGACTTCACTCTTACTGGCTTAAACGCCAAGGGAGCTGCCGTAACCAAGGCCTACGTTTTGGCCAAGGACAGCTACGCTGCCGCTAAGCCAACCCTGCTTAAGGCTGACCGGACCAAGAAGGGGCTGACCTTCACGACTGATGCCAAGAAGAAAACTACCTTAAAGTTCTACTACAAGAACAAGCTGGTCAAAAAGGCTAAGTTGACCAAGGACAAGCAAAAGGTCTTCTTCTCAGCCAAGTCACTGAAGGGCAAGAAGGGGAACTTCAAGGTCGTTGCCTCAGCTGCTGGCAAGAAGAGCAGCCAAGCAGCACAATTCAAGATTGTCGGCGTTGGCCAGGCAACCGTAACCAACTACTAAAAGTGAATATAACTCTAGAGAGCGAGACTCCATCCGTGATCTTCGCTCTTTTCTTTTGCCCTTTATCTGACGAAAATGACGCGAAAAGTGGCAAATTTGACGGCTTTCGTTTCCGGCCAGCTTCTTGGCCTACAATTGCATTGTAAGTTGATTTGATGAGGAGGGAAACAATGTTTAATTTTATCTTGGAAATGGAAAGAATCTTGGAACGCGACGGCAAAGACGCCAAGCTGAAAAGACGGCGCAGAAGACAGCACAGATACAGCTTTATCTGCTTCCACGGCAATGATTAAAGCTGGAAAAATCTGCCTCTTTTCCCTGGACCGCCGGCAAATTCTGGCGGTTCTGCTGAGCAGCCTGGGCCAGATCGGTTGCTGTCTGCTTATCGCCAGCTTGGGGATTCTGCTCAGTTTGGACGGCAAGATGACTTTGGGGCAGGAGCAGGGGATGCTGGATGTGGTCAGCAGCTACAGCTTTGAAGTGCCCTACAATTGTTAGATATAGACATCTAACGATTGTGGGGTATTTTTATGACCAAATATTTATCCGAACTAAAAGTACAAGTTGCTTCTGATTATCTTAATGGTAGAGGCTCATACAATGATGAAGCCATAAAGCAGATTTTACATATTTGCCGAAAAAGTTTATCCTTATTTTATATCGAGAAATAAGGTGGACAAACATTTTATGGAGAGTGAAGACAGACAAACGCGCAAATCCAACTTGCGCTTATTATTTGAAGCCTTGGTCGTGGGCCTGGTGGCCGGCATCGTTGTCGGCAGCTTCCGCTGGCTGATTGGGCAGATCCTGGCCATATGGCAGAAGGGCTACCAGGCAGCACACGCCAATCCGGCCCTCTTGTGGCTCTTAGCCGCGGGGGCTTTAGCCAGCGTGATCGTGGCCGGCTTTTTGGTCAAGCAGCAGCCGCATGCCGGCGGCTCCGGGATCCCGGAAGTTGAACTCCAGCTGCAGGGTAAGCTGCAACTGGCCTGGTGGCCGATCCTCTGGCGCAAGTTCATCGGCGGGGTTCTGTCCATTGGCTCAGGGCTCTTTTTGGGCCGGGAAGGCCCGTCAATTCAATTAGGGTCAACAATCGGCCAGGGAGTGGCCCAGGGCTTCAAGGCCTCCAAAACTGACTCCAGAGTCCTCCTGGCAACTGGGGCGGCCAGCGGCTTATCCGCGGCCTTCGGGGCGCCATTGGGCGGGGCCATGTTTATCGTGGAAGAGGTCTTTCACAACTTTTCGCCCCGGGTCTGGCTTAACGCCTTAGCTGGCGCCATCATGGCCAATTTTGTGGTCTCCAATATCTTTGGCCAGACTCCAGTCTTGGCGATTGACTACAAGCACAGTTTCCCGGTCCTGCAGTACTGGCACCTGCTCTTGCTGGGGGCCTTCCTGGGCTTGATCGGGCGCCTGTATCAGTGGGGCTTGCTTAATGTCAGCCATGTCTATCAAAAGATCCCTGTTCTCCCGCGCTGGCTGCATGGGGTGATCCCGGCACTTATCTTGGTGCCAATCATGTACTACTTCCCGGGCTATGTCGGCGGGGGGAATAACTTGATTCTCAGCTTGAACCAAATGCATGTCACTGGGATCCTGGCCTTAATCTTCCTTTTGCGGATCAGCTTTTCCATTATTTCCTATGATTCTGGTCTGCCGGGCGGGATCTTCTTGCCAATCTTGACCATGGGGGCGCTTCTGGGCGCGGTCTACGGCCAGTTTATGGTGGGCCTGGGCCTTTTGGATCAAAAATTGGTCGTCAACTTGGTTATCTTCTCCATGGCCGGATTATTCGCGGCTATTGTCCGTTCACCTTTTACCGCCATCATGCTGATCGCGGAAATGGTGGGGTCGCTTCTGCACCTCATGCCTTTGGCCGTGGTTTCAGTTGTTGCCTACATCGTCAATGAATTGTTGGGCGGGGAGCCGATTTATGAAAGCTTGGCTGGCCGGATGCAGACTAAAGAAGACAATGACTATGTCGGGGAAGCTGACCAATTGACTATCTCCATCTATGAAGGCAGCCAACTGGCTGACCACCAGGTCAAGGAGATTGCCTGGCCGGCCCGAACTCTGGTCAAGGTTATTCACCGGGGGCAAAAGGATATTATCCCTGATGGGAATACCAAGTTGCTAGCCGGCGACCTTTTAGTCTTGGAAATCGATGAAAATCAGCGGGGCCTGGTCTATGACAAACTGGCCAGCCTGCAGGAATCCAAAGAATAAAGAAGAAAATGCATCAGAAAAAGCCTCGACTGAAGTCGGGGCTTTTTAGCTTGGCAAAAATTGTTATTGTTATCGTTTAGACGTTCAAGATCAAGAAGTAGATCACGAAGACCACAGCCAGGATCCACATCATTGGGCTGACTTCCTTGGTCCGCTTAGCCGCGGTCATGGAGATCGGGTAAACGATCAAGCCCAGGGCCATCCCGTCAGCGATGGAGTAGGTCAAGCCCATGCCGATCACGATCAGGAAGGCTGGAATGGCGATTTCCAGCTTGTCCCAAGAAATCTTGGCCAGGTTGGCAGCCATCAAAACGCCAACGATGATCAAAGCTGGAGCAGTAACCGTAGTCGTGACCACGCTCAACAGTGGGCTGAAGAACATGGACAAAAGGAAGAAGATACCAACCCAAACGGCAGTCAGACCAGACCGGCCGCCGGCAGCGATCCCGGATGAAGATTCAACGTAGGCGCCAACTGGTGAAGTACCGATGATGGAACCAGCCATCATGGCCGTTGAGTCAGCCGCCATGGCCTTGCCGATTCTTGGCATCTTGCCGTCCTTGTCAACCAGGCCGGCCTGGTGAGCCAGCCCGATCAAGGTACCAGTGGTGTCGAAGAAGGCCACTAAGAGGAAGGTCAAAACGACCGTCCACATCTGTACCGTGTTGATGTCGCCCAGGTGGAAGATAGCTTGGCCGAAGCTTGGCTTCAAGCTTGGTGCCAGAGAAACGACAGAAGTTGGCATCTTGCTTTGGCCAACCAGGATGCTGAAGATTGAAGACAGGACGATCCCGATGAAGATCGCGCCTGGCACCCGCCGGATCATCAAGAAGATGGTTACCAGCAAGCCGAAGATGGTTACCCAGGCAGCCGGGTCCTTGAAGGAACCGATAGTTACCAAAGTAGAAGCGCTGTTGACGACCAGCTTACCGTTTTGCAGGCCCAGGAAGGCGATGAAGATCCCGATCCCGGCGGAGATGGCAAATTTCAAGTCGTTAGGGATGCTGTCAACGATCAGCTCCCGCAGCTTGAAGACCGTAATCAAAATAAAGATGATTGAGGCCACGAAAACAGCGGCCAGAGCAGTCTGCCACTTCACCTTCATGCCGATGCAGACAGTGTAGGCGAAGAAGGCGTTAAGACCCAAAGACGGGGCAGTAGCGATCGGGTAGTTGGCAAAAATACCCATGATTAAACAGCCAAGCGCGCTGGCCAGGGCAGTTGCCGTGAAGACCGCGCCCTTGTCCATCCCGCTGGCGCCCAAGACGCTAGGGTTGACGAAAAGGATGTAGCACATCGCGAAGAAGGTCGTCAGACCAGCGATGAACTCCCGCTTAGGGTTTGAACCGAGCTTGTCGAGCTCGAAATACTTATTAATAAATTCCATTTGATCCTCCAGTAGGTAATGTTCGGAATTTCCTCCAATAGAAGGGGATATTTATACTCTAACATGGAATTAACCGGATGTAAATACGGATAATAATTTTATTAGTGATTATAAAGTATGTTTCCATTATTTTCAACTGCTAAAAAGCGCTTGAGAATGGCAACTCAAGCGCTTTCCTTTTAATTTTTTACCTGTTGTCAACCAACCTCGGACTGAAGTCCGGGGCTTGCAAGTCGAGAAATGCCAAAATGCATTCCAGCTCACACTAGTCAGATAGAGATGATTTGCGGGTGCAGGGATCATCCAATTACCAAACTTATATTATTGAGCCTCGGGTTGCCTGGGGCTCATTCTTTCTACTAAGGGCTGTATGATTGCTTTAGCTTG
>NZ_CALVGT010000034.1 GCF_944327175.1 uncultured Lactobacillus sp. | reverse complement strand
TCACACTAGTCAGATAGAGATGATTTGCGGGTGCAGGGATCATCCAATTACCAAACTTATATTATTGAGCCTCGGGTTGCCTGGGGCTCATTCTTTCTACTAAGGGCTGTATGATTGCTTTAGCTTGCAGCTTCCGAATCGTACGGAATTATTTTGTATTCCTGATCCGAGAGCTTGGTAATGCCTTTCTCCAAGATGTTCAGCGCAGCGTTGTAGTCGCGGATATGGTGTGCTCCACACATTGGGCAGTCCCATTCCCGGTTCTTTAGGGTCAGCTTCTCATGGCCGTTGTGGCCCATGATGGAGCCACAGGCATGACACCGCTGGGTTGTGTTGCGCTTGTCGATCTCAATGTAGGTCTTGCCGTAAAGGCCTGCCTTGTATTCAAGCATTCTCTGAAAGCTGGTCCAGCCCGCATCAGAAATTGACATTGCCAAGGCATGATTCTTCATCAGATTTTTCCCTCTCAAGTCCTCAAGCACTACTACGTCGTGGTTATTATTAACTCTTCCTAGTCTCCCTCCGGCAAAAATGCAGCAATTGCCGCGGTTAAGCCGGTCACGATTGTTTCCAAAGCCATTGATGGCTGATTTGGCCGCTTGACTACCTGCTCTGGCAAAAAAGGAATATGAATGAAGCCCGCCTGCATCCCTGGATGTTCTTTTCTCAAGCTCTGCGCGTAATACATGACATGGTTGCAGACAAAGCAGCCGGCCGTGGTCGACAGTTCAGCCGGGATGCCCGCCGCTTTAATAGCTTTGACCATTTCCTTAACCGGCAGCTGGGTGAAGTAAGCCGCTGGGCCCTCCGGATCAATCGCCTGTCCTTCCCGCTTTTCCCCGCTATTATCCGCGACCGAGCAATCATCATAGTTGATGGCCACTAGTTCTGGAGTCAAACAGGACCGGCCACCCGCCTGGCCCACGTTTAAGACAAAATCTGGCTCTTCTCTTTCAACAGCTGCTTGCAGCTTTTTCTCACTTTTCCGGTAGTTGGTCGGCAGCTGCAGCTTGATAATCTCACAGCCAGCGATTTCGTCTGGCAGCAATTTCACTGCTTCAATAGCTGGATTGATTTTTTCATGGTTGAAGGGGTCAAAACCCGTCACTAATACTTTGGTCATTATTGTTCCTTTCTTGAAAAAAAGCCCGCAAACACGAGTAAACTAGATTTGTATATCAACACTAGAAAGCAGGTCTAATATGTTTTTCTTCTTCCTCGAACCAGTTTTAATCTACAACTGGCTCCTTTTGGTTAACAAGATGTCCAAAAACGACAAGTACTTCCAAATCGACCGGCGGAATTACCGCTTCTAAACTTTATCCGTTAGTAAAAAATCTGCCCCTGCCTCCCTGGCAGGGGCAGATTCCTTTTTGCCAAATAAATTTTAGTCCAGTTCTGCCAGATCGTATGGCGTCTCCTGGTAAACGGCGTAGTTGATCCAGTTACTGAAGAAGGTTGAGGCGGCCAGACTCCAGGTCAGGCGGGGCTTTTTCTCCGGATCAATGGCGGCTAACTGTTTGTCTAAAGTAATCGGCATATTGCTCTCTCCTGTCTAAATTCTTTTGTTTAATTTGCCATTCTTTATAAAAAAATGCTAACAAAAGGATTAAGTTTTTAAACTAATTCCACTAACTTTGTAAAAAGAAAAAGTCCGCCAAAGCAGACTTTCTCAAGCAGACATCTTGCCAAATTTACAGTTTTAAAATTAGCCTTCGATGTTGAAGACAACGGACTTGACCCGGGTCATGGCTTGAATGGAGTACTTGACCCCCTGTACGCCTGCCCCGGAACTCTTTACGCCCAGGAATGGGAAGTTGTCCGGACCTCTTTGGGTCTTGTTGTTGATGTGGACCGTGCCCACTTCCAACTTGCCGGCGATGGCAAAGGCCTTTTCGAAGTTCCGTGAGAAGACGGAGCTTTGCAGGCCGTATTCTGATTCGTTGGCAATCTTGACTGCTTCATCAGCTGACTTAACGCGGATGAATGGCAATACCGGCCCAAATGGTTCTTCCCAGGCCAGGCGCATGTCAGTCGTCACTTGGTCCATCACCATCGGGTAGATCAAGTTGCCTTCGCGCTTGAAGTCAAACAAAGGCTTAGCGCCCTTTTCTTCAGCTTCTTCAATCAAGCCTTGCACGTAGTCGGCAGACTTGGTGTTGATCAAAGGAGTGATGTCGGCATTGTCTTCTGGCATCCCGATCTTCAAATCCTTAACCAAAGCGGTCACCTTTTCGATCAATTCGTCAGCCACGCTGTCCATGACCAGAACCCGCTTAACGGCAGTACAACGCTGGCCGGAGTAGCCAAAGGCGCCGGCAACAATGTTCTTGGCCGTCAGGTCCAAGTCAGCGTCTTCCAAGACGATAGCCGCGTCCTTGCCGCCAAGTTCCAGCATGATTGGCCGCATCCCGGCCAGTTTGCCAATGTTCTTGCCGACGGCACTGGAACCAGTGAAGTTGATGAAGTTGACTGCCGGGTGTTCAACGATGTAGTCGCCGATGACCCGGCCCCGGCCGGTAATGGTGTTAAAGACGCCGGCAGGCAGGCCAGCTTCCGCGAAAGCCTTAGCCAAAAGCAAGCCGGAGATTGACCCCTGTGTCGGCGGCTTGAAGGCAACAACGTTCCCGCCCATCAAGGCTGGAGCGATCTTTGAGCCAGCCAAGTTGACCGGGTAGTTGAATGGAGAAATTGCCAAAACCAGGCCGACTGGTTCCCGGCGGACAACAGCCAGCTTGTTCTTGCTTGCTGAATCAAAGTTGCCGCCTTCCATGACTTCCCCGTCCAAAGTCACGCCGACCTTGGCCGTGTATTCCACGATTTCCGCCGTCCGGGTTACTTCGCCGATAGAGGACTTAAGGCCCTTGGCGATTTCCTTGGACAAGGTAGAACCGATCTTTTCAGCGTCGCGGTAGAGGATGTCCGCCGCCTTCTGCAAGTACGCGGCCCGTTCAACGTATGAAAGGGCCCGCCAGGCAGGAAGAGCCTTTTTGGCGCTGTCCATTACGTAGTCCACGTCTTCGTGGGACATGGCCGGGACTGTACCCAGGGACTTGCCAGTTGCTGGTTCGAAAATTTCAATCGCGTCAGCAGAGTCCCGCCATTCGCCATTGACATAGTTTAAATAGTGTTCTGTCAAGAGAGCAACTCCTTTCATGGATGTAATCACATTTACATTTTAGTGCTTTTCTAACCATTTTCAAGCCTTTTTGCCGAAAAAGTACCTACCAATTTTTTAATTAGAGCAGACCATGCTCTTTAAGGTACTGGCGGGCTACCTTGCTGGCGCTCTCGCGCTTGACGGTCACCTTGTAGTTCATTTCCTGCATCTCAGACTCAGTGATCTTGCCAGAGAGTTTGTTCAAGCTCTTGACGATGCCCGGATGCTTTTTAGCAAAAGCAGTCTTCATCAAAGGCGCTCCTTGGTAGGGCGGGAAGAAGCTCTTGTCATCCTTTAAGGCGACTAAGTCATACTGCTTAATTTGTGGGTCAGTCGTATAGCCGTCAACGACTTCGATCTTGCCGCTGGCAATTGCCTTATAGCGGAGAGCTGGCTCCATGGTCTTAACCTTAAAGTTCAATTTATATTCCTTCTTTAAGCCCAGATAGCCATCCTCTTGATTGGCAAAATCCGGGTCAAAGGCAGCGGTTAAGGAAGTACCCAATTTTGCCAGGTCGCTTAAGCTCTTAATATTATGCCTCTTGGCAAAAGACTGCGTGACCGCCAGGTCGTAACCGTTCTGGTACTTCATTGGCGACAGGTAAGTCAGCTGGTCTTCATCAGCCATGAGCTTTTTAGCCAGCTGGTAAGTTTTAGCCGGGTCGTGCGGAGTAGCTACCTTCTTTTTAGCCAGGCCCTGGAGGACGGTCCCGGTAAATTCCGGATAGATGTCGATTTTGCCCGTCTTTAAGGCATTGAACAGGAAGCTGGTCCCGCCAAAGTTTTTCTTAAGGGTCACCTTGATATGAGGATTGTCCTTTTCAATCAAGTCCTTGTACATGTTGATCAAGATGTCTGGCTCACTGCCCAGCTTACCGGCAATGACGACTTCCTCTTCTTTTGGCGCGAAGGCTTTTGGCAGCTGACTGGCTCCTAAGCCGATGGCAAAAATTGCCAAAACTGCCGCCGTGACCTGGAAATGCTTCTTTGAAGATGACATGAACTTGAGCAGGCCGGACATGGCCAGAGTCAAGATGGCAGATAGACCGGCTCCGATCAAGAGATAGGTGTTGTTGTTTTGCTGGATCCCGATCATGATGTAGGTCCCAAGACCCCCGGCTCCGATCATGGCGGCCAAGGTGGCCGTTCCGATGATCATGACCAGGGAAATGCTGACACCGGAAAGGATCATGGGCAGGGCCATGGGAACTTCTAATCTGAACATCTTGCGTCTTTTACTTAAACCAAAAGCATCAGCGGCTTCTTCCAGATTTGGGTCAATATTGCGGATGGCTGTGTAGGTATTCTGGTAGATTGGCATGATCCCGTACGCCGTCAAGGCGATCAAGGCCGGAGTCGTCCCGATCCCGACAAAGGGAATCAAGAGGCCGAGCAGGGCCAGGCTGGGGATGGTCTGGATGATGCTGGTGATCTGGAAGACCACTTCCCCGGCTCTTTTGCTGTGAGCCAGCAGCATCCCCAAAGGAATGGCGATCAAGCAGGAAATCAGCAGGGCTTCCATTGATAAGAGCAGGTGCTCAACAAGAGACTGCAGGATCTCTGCCTGGTGGCTTGAAATAGTATTAATCACTTCTGTCATCTTAATCTCCTAACTTTCCTAAGTAGTGCAAAAAGTCGCTAGTCGTGATTTGGTAATTTTCACCTTGATAAGCAAATTTCAAATAGCCAGCAATTTCTGGCAAAACCGCAATCTCTTCGACTTTGTTAACTGATTGCGAATTCTTTTCCTTTGTTTTTTTAGTGTAAGGACTGGCCAAGAGTTCAGCCATGGTGCCCAGGCGGGGCCGGGCGCTCTTGAAGAAGTCAGCGACGAATTGGTCGGCCGGCTTTTGCAAGATCTCACTTGGTGTCCCAACTTGCCGCAAGTGACCGTCTTTAATAACCCCGATCCGGTCACCTAAGCGCAGGGCTTCTTGCATATCATGGGTAACAAAAACAACCGTAGTCTTGCTTTGCTGGTGCAGCTTGAGCAGGAGTTCTTGCTGCTGGCGGCGCAAGACCGGGTCAAGGGCACTGAAGGATTCATCCATGAGAATTAGCTTAGGCTGGCTGGCCATGGCACGGGCAATAGCGACACGCTGCTGCTGTCCGCCTGAAAGTTCATGAGGCAGGCGGGAAATATATTTCTCCGCTTCCATGCCTACTTGCTCTAAGAGCTCGAGGGCCCGTTTTCTGCGCTCTGCTTTTTTTACCCCGGCTTCTTCCAGCTGGATGGTAATGTTGTCGCCAATGGTCAAGTTAGGAAAAAGGCTGCTAGTCTGCAGGACATAGCCCATGTGCAGGCGAAGCTGACGCAGGTCGTGATCTTTGACTCTTTTACCGTCTAAGTAAAGGTCTCCCTGGCTTGGCTCAGTCAAGCGGTTGATCATTCTGAGCAGGGTTGTTTTCCCGCTCCCACTAGGACCGACCAGAACAAAAAGTTCCCCGTCAGCAATTGTTAAGTTGATCTTTTCCAGGATGACGTTGTCCCCATAGGCCATCCCGATATCACGATACTCAATCATTCAATATTCCTCTCGTTTGGTTATAATTACTTATACTTTTAAAAGTTAATAATATATCTCAAAAAGTTCCTGCTTCAATAATATTAGTCAAAAGAGCAAAAGAAAAGGATATAGCTCACTCTATGAGCCATATCCTTTTTCAGTTTATTCCGGAGTGTCAGCCGTATGCTGCAGGCGGTCAATCCGCCGGTCTAAAGTTGGGTGGTCAGAGATCAAGTTGGTCCACCAGTGCTTGATCTGGAAGCTGTTGAACGCCAGGGCTGAAACTATTGGGTCTTCCTTTTGCTGCTGGTATTGCTGCTCAATAGCCTCCAGCTTTTTCAAGGCGGCAACGATGTATTTTGGATTTCTGGTCAAGTCAACTGAGCCGATATCAGCCAGATATTCTCTTTGCCGGGACATTGACAGGTTGAGCAGTTTAGCGATTGGCAAAGCAACGATGAAGAGGCCGGCGCCAACTGCTAAAGCAATCGAGCCAAAGAACCAGCAAATGCACTTGGTGATAACCCCACCCTCAATCTTGAACAAGGTCCAGCCAAGAGCTAGCAGATAAATTGCTGCCAGGTAAATAAAGCTGGACAAAGCTGAAGTAATCGTCGTTACCCGCAAGTCATAGTTACGGATGTGGGACATCTCGTGGCCGATGACGCCCAGGACTTCATCGTGGTTCATGATCTTTAACAAACCAGAAGTTACAGCCAGACTGGCATGTTCCGGGTCACGGCCTGTTGCGAAGGCGTTGGGAACATTGCTTGGGACGATGTAGATTTTTGGCATGGGGATGCCGGCGGCCAGGCTCATCTCTTCCACCATTTCGTAAAGTTCAGGGAAGTTTTCTTGGCTGATTTCAACAGCATGGGTGACCTTCATCAAGTGTCTGGTTGAATAAAAGTAGATATAGACCATATAGATGATCCCCGCGGCTAAAAAAATCATTCCCGCCCAGAAGGTCAAATAAACTGACAACAAGCCCGCAATAGCCAAAAGCAGGACTGTAAAACCGCCCAACACAATCCAGGTATTGCGCTTGTTTTGCTCGATTTGCTGATAAAGCATATTCCATCCTCGTTTTTTTCATAAAGCTAATTAAAGGATACTAATCGGATGGCTTTCGCGCAATAGATAATTACAGAGTGATTTAGTAATGATTAAACTTTTAGGTCATCCTCCTCACCAATCACTTCTCGCTTAGTTCCTCTACGCCCTGCTTCAGCCTTTGCATCCCGTCGATTACCAATTCTTTCGGGCAGGCCAGGTTGATCCGGACAAATTCATGTCCGTTGCCCCGGTAGCCGTTCCCGGCGGAGATGATCAAGCCAGTCTTTTCCCTTAGGTACTTGCAGAAGTCTTCCGCGTTCATCCCAAGAGCGCTGATGTCAACCCAGGCCAGGTAACTGGCATTTGAGTCCAGCACCTTCACTTCCGGCACTTCTTTTGTCAAAAATTCCCGGGCATAGGCAAAGTTGTCCCGCAATACTTTCTTGAGTTCACGGAGTCAGTCATGGCCTTCTTCATAAGCGGCAATTGCTGCCGGGATAGCCAACAAGTTCGGTTCCCCGATGCCGGCCAGGAAAAAGCTCTCCTCAGCCCGGGCACGCAAGTCCGGGTCATGGATAATCGCGCAAGCAGCGTGCAGAGCGGCCAAATTAAAGGTCTTGCTTGGCGAGACCAAAGAAACGACCCAGTTTTTGGCATCCCCGTCTACCGTAAAGGCGGGCGTAATGTCTTCATCTGTCAAAACCAGGTCCCCATGAATTTCGTCAGAGATCAAGAGGACATGGTGCTTGGCGCAAAGTTCCGCGATCCGCTTGACTTCCTCTTTGCTCCAAGCATAGCCGATCGGGTTGTGCGGGTTGCAAAAGACCATCATCCGGACAGATGGAGTTGCCAATTTTTCTTCCAAATCAGCCCAGTCGACCGAATATTTGCGATTTTCATAGATCAAGTCGCTGGAAATTACCCGGCGGCCATTGCCCTCAATGACAGAGTAAAACATGTTGTAGACGGGCTCCTGGACTAAAATTTGGTCGCCAGGACTGGTGAACTGCCGGACCATGGCAGAAATCGCTGGCACGACGCTTGAGGCAAATACACACCAGTCTTCTTCTGGCCGGGCGCGGTGCTCAGTTTCTTCCCAGTCAGCTACAGATTTATAGTATTCATCTGGCACGCTTTCATATCCAAAAGCAGCTACTTTGAGCTTTTCTTCCATGCTGGCCAGAATTTCCGGCGCAATCTTAAAGTCCATCTCAGCAATCCACATCGGCAGCTCATTCTCTTTTAAGCCGCCCCACTTGATGGAATTGCCCTGCCGTTTTGGCCCATTGGTAAAGTCATATTGCTTTTCTGCCATTTTTATCACCTCAATAATCAATTATCTTTAAGCTCATTTTTTCAGATCAGTTTAACACAGAAAAAGCAGCCAGCACCTGCTGACCGCTTTCTATTCTTCTATCATTTTGATCATGTTGTACCAGATTTCTCCGGCATGCTCTGACTCAGCTTGCCCGTGGTTGACGTAGCCATTCTTTTCGTAAAATGGCACCCGGTCTTCCAAACAGGTCAAGGCGATCCGCCCCCGCTGCATCTCCTTGGCAGTTTCCGCGAATCTGCCTAAAAGCTGGCTGCCAATCCCCTGCCCCCGGTAATCCGGGTGAACCGCGATGGTTAGGACCATTTGGTTGCCGCCAGGGCCTGGCAAACTTTCCGTCTCTTTTTCATACATCCAGTCCTCGATATAGTCGTACTTACTATCAACGACTGGCCCGGTGATAAAGCCCACGACCTCTTCTTCCAAATTTCTGGCTACCAAGAAGCTCCCGGTAAACTTCTGAATTCTCTCTTTGTACTGAGCCGGACTGCCCGCTTCCGCCTCATTGAAGCCCGCCCTTTCAATCTCCACAATCCTGCCCAAATCTTCTACTCTTGCCTGGTCGAATTTCAATGTCTTTCTCCTTGAATGCAAAAAGCACGCCTCTGTCAATCCAGAGAACGCGCCTCGTTTTATTCTTTTAAAAAATTGTCTGTTAGATAGCCACAGCGTTACCTTCACTAGCCACGCCCAGCTTAGCCAAAACCAAGGCTGGAGTGTTGGCATTCTTAGCTACAGCGCTGCGAACTTGCTGGTTCTTGTCTTGGGCCAGCTTCTTTAGGACAGCCGCGTCTTCGCTCAGCTTAGCTGCCAGGATCCGCAGGCTGGCGTAGTTTGAGTTAGTCTGCTTGTCCAAAAAAGCAACCCATTCCTTCTTAGCTACGATTTGGTCCAGCTTCAGCCATTCAGTAACCTTGCACTTGCCAAAGTCAGTTACCTGGCCCCAACCACTAACTTCGTAAATAGTGATACCTTCTTCACTTGGGTATTGGCTGGCGTTGACAACAGCGTCTTCCAACTTTTCGTAGATAGCCAGGTAGCGGTTGTGGTAGGTCTTGCCTTCCAGGTAGCTGCGGCCTTCACGGAAGAGCTTGCCTTCCTTAGCTGAGAATACAAGATAGCCCTTAACTGCTTGTTCGATAGTTACGTTAGTCATATTTATCTCTCCTTGAATAAATTTAATGACATAGTATATTACGAATTATATTCAATTTTCCCAACATCAAGATTCGCCTTTGATCAGAGAAAACAGCTTGTAAGCTTCTTTTCTTTGTTTCTATTAGGCATTTCCTTAATGTGTTGAAACGATTATAACAGACAATCTACCAAAATTGTGCATAAAATTCACTTAATTTCTTTTCTTCTTTTTCTTAAGCAAAAAATTAATTACGCCCAATTAATTCTATTACCAACTTAAAAAAGTAAAGTTAAATGGATGTAAAGTAATTCCAAATTATCTCTTAAAATCCTTGTCAGACTGACCTTTTCCGCCCTTTATTCTGTTATTCTGGATTTACGAAAATACAGACAGAATAGATTAGAGGTATAACAACCCATGAACGAGACAATCACGCAGCTGATTCAAAATTATGGCTATGTCGCCGTTGCTTTGTTGATTGCAGCTGAAAACATTTTTCCCCCAATCCCTTCCGAATTGATCCTGACCTTTACCGGTTTCCTGACCCTGTCAGCCAACCTGTCTATCCCGGGAGCCATCATCGCCTCCACAATCGGGGCCTTTATCGGCGCGGTAATTCTCTACTGGGTCGGCACCTTCTTTGACCAAGAACGCCTTTCCCGTTTTGCAAATAGCAAGGTCGGCCGCCGCTTTGGTCTTTCTTCAGAGAAAATCGCCAAGACTGAAAACTACTTTAACAGCCACGGCCGGGCAGCCACCTTCTTTGGCCGCTTTATTCCAGTCATCCGCAGCTTAATCTCCCTGCCAGCCGGGATGAGCCGCTTCTCTTTGGCCCGGTTCAGCTTCTACACTATCTTGGGCACGGCAATCTGGAACACGGTCTTGATCTATGCCGGCCGCTTTGCCGGCAACGCATACCAGCAAGTTGTCCAGGAATTTGAGGGCCTCAGCGTAATCATTTTAATTGCCTTCTGCATCATCGTGGTCACTGTCTTCCTGCTCAAGAAGAAGGGCTTGATCTTTAAAAAATAATTTTTTCGCCAATGATCTTGACAAAAATTAAATCCGTATTAGAATTTTACTTAATCAAATAAATCAAAAGATGAGAAAGACGAGTAGGAAAGCACAATCTCTTAGAGAGTTGCCGGCTGGTGAAAAGGCAACAGACCCTGGCTTTCTGAATAACACTTTTTCCAGATCGCCGGCTGAAGTCGCAGTAAGCCGTGCCGCCTGCAGGACGTTACCCTGCTAGAGCATGTTGGTGCTCGAAGTGGTTCGTTTAGAACAAGGTGGGTGGTACCGCGGAAAGAAGCCTTTCGTCCCTGTAGTATTTGGGGATGAAAGGCTCTTTTTATGCCCTTTTGACAAGTATTAGATTTTTAGCAGAGGCAAGAGATATGGCTAAATTAGTTATTCCAAGTGATTACGATCCGAAAATGACCATCCGCGAAACGGAAAAGGCAATCCGCTACATCCGGGAAACCTTCCAGACTGAATTCGGGACCGCGATGAATCTGGAAAGAATTTCCGCCCCTATGTTTGTTAAGAAGTCTTCCGGCTTAAACGACAACCTCTCTGGCTGGGAAAAGCCGGTTTCCTTTACCCTACACGATGGGGATGAAGGCGAATTGCAAATCGTCCACTCCCTGGCCAAGTGGAAGCGCTGGGCCCTTAAGCACTACGGCTTCGGCCACGGTGAAGGTCTCTTCACCAACATGAACGCCATCAGAAAAGATGAAGAAGTGCTGGACAACCTCCACTCCGTTTACGTTGACCAATGGGACTGGGAAAAGGTCATCGACAAGAGCGAACGGACGGAAGCAACCCTCCGCCAAACTGTCCAGCGGATCTTTGAAACCATCAAGGGGATGGAATACCACGTCCGTGCCCTCTACCCGCAAGCCGCCTACCACCTGCCAGAAGAAATCAGCTTCGTGACCAGTGAAGAACTGGAAGCCCGCTGGCCATCCTTGACCCCAAGCGAACGGGAAGACAAGATCTGCCAGGAAAAGGGGGCAGTCTTCTTGGAACACATCGGCGGGGCCCTTCCGCTTTCCAAGAAGCCGCATGACCTCCGGGCACCAGACTACGACGACTGGACTTTGAACGGCGACCTCCTCTTCTGGTACAAACCCCTCCAGCGGGCCTTTGAAGTCTCCAGCATGGGCATCCGGGTTGATGAAGACCGCTTAAAAGAGCAGCTGAAGATCGCCGGTGCTGAAGACCGGCTGACCCTACCTTTCCACCAAGCCTTGTTAAAGGGTGACCTCCCTTATTCCATCGGCGGCGGGATCGGCCAGTCAAGACTTTGCATGCTGCTTTTGAGCAAGGCTCACATCGGTGAAGTCCAAGCCAGCATCTGGCCTGACGAGATCGTAGAAAAGTGCCAGGAAGCCAAGATCCAGCTTCTGTAAGAATAGTTAAGCAAAAAGAAGAATATAAGAGCAAGATAAACAAAAAATACCGAGGTAAAGAGATTAACATGACAGAATTGATTTCAATCAGAGAATCAGCCAAGCACGTTGACGAAGAAGTCAGAATGCATGTCTGGCTGACCGACAAGCGGTCCAGCGGGAAGATCGTCTTCCTACAATTAAGAGACGGCACGGCCTTCTTCCAAGGCGTTGTCCGCAAGAACGCCGTTAGCGAGGAAGTTTTTGAAGCAGCCAAGGGCCTGCGCCAAGAAGCCAGCTTCTACATCACCGGGACCATCCATG
>NZ_CALVGT010000033.1 GCF_944327175.1 uncultured Lactobacillus sp. | reverse complement strand
CCCGCCTCCCGAAGTACATGCAAGAGGCTATATCGCCATCACTAGCAGCATAATTGAATATTTACTGGTTAAACTATTGAGTTTTCAAGGCTTCATAGTTCTTTTTGGTGTGGGAAGTTTAAGTTATTGTCATTTACTCGGAATTTTTTACTTGCCCAAGTGCCCGTCAAACCAGTTTTGGATTTCGTTCAGCCGGCTTAAGCGATTCTTTGGCCGCCCGCTTCTGGACAGTTCGTGGTTTTCCCCGTGGAAGACCACCATCCGGCTTTCCACGCCGTGAGACAGAAGTGCATGGAACATCTGCATCCCTTCTTCAACCGGGCAGCGGTAATCCTCGTCTGAATTCAAAAACAGGGTCGGCGTCTTCACATTTTTCACGTACTTGAGAGGTGAGTGCAGCCAAACCTTTTCCGGATTATCATCTTCACTTGCCCCCACCTGGTCAACGCAAAATTCTGGGGCGATGTCGGACATGTGCTCAAAGCTGAGCCAGTTGGAGATAGACCGCTGGGAAGCTGCCGCCTTAAAGCGGTCAGTGTGGCCAATCACCCAGTTGGTCATAAAGCCGCCGTATGAACCCCCGGTGATGCCCATTCTTGCTTGGTCAATATCCGGGTAAGCCGCCAAAACCGCGTCAGTAAACTTCATTAAGTCTTCGTAGTCAACCGTCCCATAGCGGCCCCGCAGGTCGCCATACTGGTTCCCCTGCCCGTTTGATCCGTGGATGTTGCAGAAGAAGACAAAGTAGCCGGCACTTGCCCAAACCTGCATTTCATGGAAGAAGGCCTTGCTGTAAGTGGCGCGGGGGCCGCCGTGAACGTCCAGGATCGCCGGGTATTTTTGGCCCGCCTGATAGTCCTTTGGCAAAAGCACCCAGCCGTGCTGGATCCCGTCTTCAACTGATTCGTATTCCACTTCATTGACCTTGGCTACATACTTGCCGGCTAAGGCTTGGTCGTTGTAGCTGGACAATTTTTCTACCTGGCCATTTTTAACCTGGTAGAATTCCAAAAGTTGGTCGGCAAAGGCTGCTTCCAAGAAAAATTCATCTTCCCCAGTCAAGCGGAAGCCCTTGATGATGCCGTCCGTAGCAAAAAACGGCTTAACCTCCCGCCCGTCAAAAACGTAGATTTCATCGTGGTCAACGATAGTGGTCACGAAGTAGAACTTGTCGCCATAGACGTCAAATGCGTTGCTGCCGATCACCCCGCA
This sequence comes from uncultured Lactobacillus sp., assembly GCF_944327175.1. Classification (GTDB taxonomy): domain Bacteria; phylum Bacillota; class Bacilli; order Lactobacillales; family Lactobacillaceae; genus Lactobacillus. Next base: position 15,728 of record NZ_CALVGT010000033.1, on the reverse strand, counting down.
GTCCCCGGCAATAGCGCTCTGGCCGGAATTGTCCCAGTGAGCTGCCAACTCCAGGCCCTTTTCCGTCAAGCGGTAGAATTCCGGATTTTCGTTTAAGCCGGTCTTTTTATGAGTGTTGGCAAAGCAGTAAAGCTGGTCTTGAAGGGCAAAAATCGCAGAAACTTCGACCTTGCCTGCTGGTAAAAGGAGCTTAGCTTCTCCCGTACTTGGGTCAACTTCATAGACCGCCCCGTCAGATGGCCGCCGGGTCTGGTAGCGGACGCCCACTACGTAGACTTTTTCCTTGGCTACAAAGGTCTCCATGACCGTGAAGCTTGGGTCGCCCTTGAAAAGTTCGGTCAGCTTTTCTTCTGCCAGGTCCCAGACGTAGAGGCGGTCGCGGAGCTTATTAATGTAGCCCTGGCCGTTGAAGTAGAATGGCAGTTCATCCAGGACCTGGTAATCGGTAGATTTTTTCTCAGCTAAATCCACTCGTCTGGACAAAAGGAGGTAGCGGCCAGCAACGGAATTGATTACCTGGTAGCCGGCTTCTTTGAAAGCAGCGACTTTTGCCGGACTGGCCTGGTCAAGTTCTTGCTTATAGAGCAGGCAATTGCCTTTGCCCTCTTGAGCGGTGTAGTAGACACTGTTATTTACCAAGGCATAGCTCTTTTCTTGTCCCAAAGTCGTTAAGCGCTTGAGCTGGCCATTCTCAAAGACGTCCAGCCAGTTCCAGTAGCCTTCTCCATCCACCTTGGCCTGGTTTCTGGCCAGCACTGCCCTTTGGCCGCTTGCTTGCAAGTTGCCCAGGCTGACGACTTGATACAAATCTTCTGCTTTAACTGCTTCCATTGTTCTTTTTCCTCCTGCATCTTGTATTTAGGTAATTTTATTATAGCACAGTTAAAGGATTAAATTTTATTTAATTAACGCTTAATCGGGATTTTTTGTAATAAAACTGATTTTTCTGCCAAAATTGACCATATCGGCTATAATTTGGTTAGCGCTTACAAGTGAAAGGAGAAAAATATGACACTTGATAGTAAAATTTTTCATGCTGTTGAAGAAATGCGGACTGGATCTAAGATGCATGACGACAAGCGCGATGAAGGCTTGCCAACCGAAATTCCAGAAGTCGAAAGAATCAATGACTTAAGCTATGGGCCAGACCCCAAGTGGAACTTACTAGACATTTACTTGCCTAAGAAGCGGACCGGCAAGATCCCGGTCATCATCAGCATTCACGGCGGCGGCTGGGTTTACGGGACCAAGGAAACCTACCAGTTCTACGGGCTGGGCCTGGCTAAAGAAGGCTTCGCCTTTGTCAACTTCAACTACCGCCTGGCTCCAGACGTCCAGTTTCCAGGCGAAATGGATGACGTGAGCCGGCTGATGCACTGGGTAGCTGAACATGGAGCTGAATATGACCTGGACACGGGCAATGTCTTCTTAGTTGGCGACTCAGCCGGCGGGCAGATGGAAGAGCAGTACCTGGCCATCTTAACCAATGACAAGTTCCGCCAGCTTTTTGGCTACGAATTGCCTAAATTGACGGTGAGAGCAGCCGCGCTTAACTGCGGTGCCTACTTCATGCTCACCCCGGGCTTTACTGATGGCGCGCCAGGCGCCTACTTTACCCCAGAAGCAGTCAGCGGCAAGGAAGAGATGCTGAACACAGAAAAGTATCTGACGCAAAACTTGTCGCCACTCTTTATCATGACGGCCAACCAGGACTTTTTACACGATTCTGCTGTCCGCTTGGACGGCTACCTTTTGGCCAAGGAGATCCCGCATGAACTCCACATCTACGGGGATATTGAGAACCCGCGCGGCCACGTCTTCCACTGCAATCAAAGAGACGATATCGCCAAGCAGTGCAACCTGGATGAACTGAATTTTTTTAAGAAATATATAAAGAAATAATACTGGCAAAGAAATAAGCGAAGCCGCTCAATTAGAGTAGCTTCGCTTTTAATCTGCTTAAATTTTGCTTTCATCTTCTGGCCGTAGTTTAAGGATGACATAGTGAATCTTGCCAAAGAACTGGTTCTTCACCATGTGGCCAACTGCGCGGACTGGCAGCCGCTTATGAGTCATCTTAGTCACTAGGTGGTAGTCTGCTACTGCCCTACCCTCATCGCCATCGCCGGTCTGCTGGTAGATTTTCCTCATCGTCTCTGCTTGCTCTTCTGGAGCGATCAAACCTTTAAAGTTCTGACCAACATAGTTATTGAAATCTTCCACGTCGTCGCATTCAACCATTTTCAATAGCTCACTATTGGCAAACAAGATCTTGCCATTATCTTGCTGGAAAATAAAGAAGGCACCAGGCAAATTTAATGCCACATCTTCTAGCTTAAAACCTAATTGAGTCCGGCCGTCCTTGACCATCCCTGGCTTGAAAGCCTGCATGGCCCCCTTGCCTGTCAGCTTTACGTCATATAGAGCAATATCGGCCTTGTTCATCAGGTCTTCCCGACTGCTGGCCTGGTCTGGGTAGGCGGCAAAGCCTAATGAAATAGTATATCGGTAAATTTTACTCTGGTAAGTGAAGGAAAAATCACTTTGGTAAAACTTTTCAAAAGCCGCCCGGCCCTCTTCCAGGTCTGTCTGTTTCAAGAGGACCGCGAACTCGTCACCACCATTGCGGCAGACCAAGCCCTGATCAGTAAATTCTCTTTTCAGCAAGCTGGCAAAAGCCTTCAGCGCCTCATCCCCTGCCTCATGACCATAGAGGTCATTGATATTCTTGAAGTCGTCAATGTCGATCAAGGCCGCAACTGCTGGCTCATCTGGGTGCTTTTCCAGGTACTTGTAGGCTTCCCGGTCAAAGGCCTGCCGGCTCATGATATCCGTCAGATAGTCCGTGTCAACTAGTTTGGCCAGTCTTCTCCCCCGCTCAAGGTAGTTCAAAAGAAAAGCAGCCAGGGCGGTATTGATAACCATGATGACGAGCCCAGATAAAATTCCGTACTTGATCTCATGTGACATTTGCCCGGCATCTTTTCTGGCAGCTTCCAGTTTCCAGCTACATCCCCCTAAGCGGAAGGTCACTTTCGCCTGGGCATTGTCTTTCTTTAGGGTGGAACTGAGCGTATGGTAGCTGCCAGTCATAATATGGGTTTTGGATATGCGGTAGTCATAACCCAACTTGTCCAGTTTCTTAAAGGTCGGCTTGCAGAGGTCTTTTCGCTTGATCATGGCCACCGCGTAGCCCCAGAACTTGTCTTTGATGAAAATCGGCTTGCAGACAGCCAGGGAGTTCTTGTCTTTCCCTGTCTTGATCGGCCCCACGATCCCGTTGATCCGCTTTTGCCTGCAGTATTCAAAAATTTTCCTGCTTTCACCGTCATGCAACAGGCTGGATTGGCCCACTTCAGTTGCTTTTTTATGATAGACATTGATCGTCTGATAGCCGTGAATTAGCTGTAAAGAGTAAATGTCCGGATACTTTTTCAGCATGTACTTGGCTGTTTCAGCAAAAGTGGTCGAGTCACCACCGTTGCCTACTATGCCGGATTCGATACTGTTAGTTACGTACTGGCCCTCTTCCAGCTCTTTTTTAAATAGTCGCTGGCTAGCTGAGTATTCAGTTCGGTCTGCACCTGGTGACGCTCGTTGAGGTTCTGCCAGTCACGCTTGACAATAAACGCGGTGGCCATAGAACTGCTCACGAGAACAAACAGCAATACCAGCAAGGGGCTCAAGTTTTTCTTCTTCATTCTGCGCAACAAATCCATATACTTTATAACTCCTTCATTCTTCAACAACTATTATTACCATACTTTTCCTGCTTGGCAACATTTTTTATGCTTTCTATCCTAATTTGCTATTTATTCTATTGAATTATTTAATTTCCAGATTAATTGTTCTGTTTTCAACTTTTTCTAAGCCCCCAGCCGTAACTTTGTAAAGCCCTGTGGTGACCTTTTCCCGGAAGGCCTGTTTGGTTAAAGCAGTGAAGGTCTGGTGCTTGACTGGCAAGACGACATAGTCGTAGCGGTCAACATAGTTTTTGAAATCTTCCGCCGACATATCGAAGGCTTCCCGGGCCGTCACCTGGTCTGAAAAGAACCAGTACCGACCTAAATAGTAGTCATAGTCATCATCGACATTGACCGGCTCCGCATCAACCAAAAGGATTTTCTTGTGGTTTAACTGCGTTTCTTCTTTTGCAACCTTGGCCAGCTTGATAGGCAGCTCCTTTTTGGCCATGCGGGTGTTATCGGCTAAGCCGTTAGTCTCTGACAGCATGGCGATAACGGAAAAGACCAAGAGAACTATGGACGACATTTGATAGAGATTTTTAGAAAAAATCGACTTATAGGACTTAAAGTCCCTCTTCTCGATATTCTGCTCAACATAGCAGCGGTCGATCACGACCGCTGTCAAGGCGCCCATGGATAAGATGGCGATAATAATCACCGTTGACATGTAGCGCTCAAAGCCGTTAAGGCTCATGGCTTCTTTTTTCGTCATGGTCATAGCGTAAGTCCCATATAGGGACAGGTAGAAAAGGCCGCTCATAACATCCAGGCCAAACACCGTCCACATGATTGGTTGCTTTTTCTTAAGAATTAAGTTAACCACGATAAAAAGGAGCAAGCCATAGACATTAATTAAGACCCATTCCCTAGTCGACATGGTCTTCCAAGACAAAAGGTGATGCAAGATCCGGTTCCCTAAGGCAATTAGGTCGCTCTGGCTTTGTCCGGCCAGGGCGTTTTCGTAGTGCTGGGTGTTGATAGCATGATTGCCGGCATTGGGAAAGACGGCCTTAACGTGCTGCTGCCAGGTCCAAAATGGCAAAAAAGCAATTCCCGCCCCGGCAAAGTCAGCCAAGCGCCAAAGCCATTTTTTCTTCAAGGTCAATAGGTAGACTAGGAGAACTAGGACGAAGAAGGAGCCGGAATTCTTGATCAAGAGCAGGCTTGAAGCCAGCAAGAAAAAAAGGCCAGCTGCAAAAGCGGCTTTTGCCGCAAGGCCCAGATTCCGGCTAAAGCCCCCGCCGTAAAGACGGCTAAAAGATAGTCAACCAGGAGGTTGTTAGTTCTGATCGAAATATTGGCCATCATGCTGAAGCTGATAGCGATACAGATCACCAGCTGGTTAAGCTGGCGGCGCTGGTCGGGCAAGACGGCAAATAGACCGCCGATGGCTGACCAGATAAGGAAGAACTGGCCCAAAAGCATGGCCCAGCTACTATAGCCTAAGAAGCGGATCACATAAGCAATGAAAAGGCTGCTGCCCGGCAAGTAGCTGGTGAAGGTGATCAATTTTTGCCCAGCGTCCGGCAGGTGACCGGTGAAGTGGAGGTACTTGACCATAACCGCCCAGTGGGAATAGTTGTCATAGTGAACCAGGGGGTTCTTTAAGAGCTGGATGACAAAAAGAATTCCAGCAAACAGCATCCAGAAGTCATAAAGGTGGAGCCGCTCATCAACAAAGTCTGGCTGCCACTTCTTAGTGATGACCAAGCTCCAGCGGACCAGCTGACTGATCACCCCTGCCGTCAACAAAATCCAGTAACCCGCCTCTAGTTGGTCCAGCATGGCAAAAAGGTAAAGGAGGTTGATTAAGCCGGCGGAAGCAACCAGCCACTTCATCTGCCGGGGAAAGCCGGCAATTTCAGCCAAATTGGCATAGCCCCAGTAAGACAGGGCAAATAGAACCGTCAATATTGCTTGCATCTTATCCCTCCCTTTGTCTGGTAAAGCGGCGGCGTAAATGCCACTCGATTTTTTCCAGCCGCTTCCCGGCATTCATGCCCAGAATGTCAAACGGCGTCATCCAGCGGTCATACTCTTTTGGAACTGCCTGGTTGTGCTGGTCATAGACCAGGTGGAGCCAGCCAGGCAGGCTGCTGTCAGCCGGCGTTGCCGTTGCGGCATAGCGACCCTGGTCATCAATCTTGCGGACGATGGTCAAGTCAAATTCCAGCGTCTGGTCCTGGGGACGGAAGTTGCGCTCTTTGATTAATTCATCACTTAAGAGCAGTTTTCCCGTTAATTTTTGTCCAGCAGAGAGGACTGGAGCATTTTTATCCCTTAACTGGAAAGACAGGCCAGTGTCTGAGATGTCGATAGTCTCCATCTCCCCTACTCCCTTGATCGTACCGGCAATTATCCGCAGAAAGCGGGTCTGCTGGCGGAAAACCTGCCGGCCCATGGCAATAAAGACAGCAAAGGACAGGTTGATCCAGTGCATCAAGAGCCAGGAAGTGATAACAGCCCCGTAAAGAATTTCTGCCCCCCACTTGCCGTAATTGAACTTGATGATGGCATATGTGGTCAACAGCCACATGGCTAAATGTGGCAAAAGGTATACCCGGTCCAGCCAGTTGCGCTGGTAACTTTTCTGGGTCACGTGGAAGCTGTGCTTTTTTATATGCAGAGTCTGCAGGATGACTGGCAGGAACAGATAAGGGGCAAAAAAGGTTTCCTGCACTTCCCCCCAGCGCTCGTTCCTGATCCGGGAAGAAGAGTCCCCTAAGACGATATGCAAAAGAGCATAGCCCGGCGCCCACATCAGCATCAAAAGCCAGAAGTTGGTGTCGATCACTTGGATCTTCCAGACGGCAAAAAGGATTGGAGCAGCGATATAGATCAAACGTCTGAAGAAAGACCACCAATAAAAGTAGGTATTGGCCAAAATCGCCTTATGAGTCCAGGCAATTTTGGGATTAAGAAAGATATGGAGGTTGCGGCAAGACTGGATCACGCCCCGGGCCCAGCGACTTCTTTGCTTGATAACTCCTTTTAAGTCCAGTGGCGTCGTACCAGCAGACTGGGGCTCGGTAGTTGAAAAGCTGGAGTAGCCGGCAATGTTGACCCGGGCACCTAATTCAAAGTCTTCCGTCAAAGTTTTAGTCGGAAAACCACCTACCTTGTCAACTGCCTGGCGGAGGAACAGGGCGTTAGACCCGGTGAAGATAGTGTAGCCATGCTGGCCGTAAAGGACATTGACATCCCTTGAGAAAAAGTCCTGCTCATTAGCTACGATTCTTTCAGAGAAGAGATTATACTGGAAGATGTCATTTTCATAGAAGCTTTGCGGGGTCTGTACATAGCCAAGTGGCTGGGTGTGATCCGGGTCGTTTTGATAATCCAGCCAGTTCTGCTGGAAATATGGCACGGTCTCTTGCAAAAAATCAGTATATGGGATCATGTCGCTGTCAAAGTCAACAAATAAAGGAGAAGTCAACTGACTTAAGGCATGGTTCAAGTTGCCGGATTTAGCCTCATGATTGTTTTCCAGGCCAATATAGCCCACCCCGTACTGGTTAGCCAGGTCCTTGATTTCCGGCCGGTTGCCGTCATCGCAGATGTAGATGTGCAGCTTGTCTTTGGGGTAGTTCATGTAGGTTGCCCCGTTAACCGTTTTTTCCAAAAGATCCCTTTCTTCATTATGAGTGGCGATCAGAACATCATGAGTGGCGATCAGAACATCAACATCCGGCACCTGCCAAGTGTCCAGAACATGATGGAGGTCCATCTGCCAGTTTTTCTTGGGCGGTAGCATGCGGAAAATGATCGTGATATAAGCCGTCAAGTTGGAGATAACTTCGCAGATCCAGAGAATGACGGCATACAAAAGGACCCAGAAGCTTTGCTCCCAGGGAATGGTCCAACCAAGCCGCCAAATCAGGTAGATGGCAGATAAGATGATAGCGAGACAGTACAGGAATTTTTTCCAACGGCTAATTGCCATTGAAGATCCACCTCTTTTGCACTTGATAAGAAAAGACAAACAAGACCAGGTCAACTAAAACTTTGATGACAGTCTCCAGGTTGAGGCTGGCGGAAAAAAGCATCACCAGCATCTCGGTCAAAGCCGCGGCTAAGCCGGCTTGCACGATGGCCAGGCCGATATACTTTATGACCGTGTGCTGGCCAGCCTTGGCAAAGACCAGGTGCCGGTTCAAAAGATAGTTGTAGCTGCCAGAGACAAGCCAGGCGGTCAATAGCAGCTGAAACGACCTCTCTTACCCAAATTAATCCTAATGTTTACGCTTTATCCTATCAGTAAATAGCTTTACAACTCATAAGCTTACGACTAATCTTATTACCTATACAAATGGTTTTTTTACGATAAAGGTATTATTTTATAATTATCAGAATCTTTTGCTCAATCAGCTGCAAGCTTCTTATCAATAGTGATTTTATTAGGGATAATCGAGGGTTGAAATATCATAAGCCGCCTAAAGGTCATCAGTTAGTGACAATATTATTTTGCTGACTTAAAAGGAAATTAATTATTTTTCTGCAAGTAAAAAAAGCAACTTCCCGAAGGTAACTGCTTATGCTTGTACGAAAGTTTTTTGGAAATATTATATGATATTGGTTACTGCTAATCAGTAAGCGCTTTGAAGTGATACATCATAGCAGTAAAGTCTTTACGAGGCTGGGTTGGGTCATAGAAGCCCAAATTCATCAGCTCATCCCCGCCGTAGACTTTGCCGGTAGCCAGATCTTCATAGTTCTTGTCTGGGTCCAACCCGGCCAGCTTGGTCTTGGTCAGGTATGGCTGGGCGTAGGACATGATGTTAACCGTCGTAACCACGGCTTCATTCTGGTCATCACTGACTGTCATCCAAGCAGCTTGGTTACTATCAAGCGGAGCTTTCAAAGTGTAGAACTTCCCATATTGGGCCAGCTCGCGGATCTGCTTGTAGTCAGCCACTTGCTGCTTAACCGCTGCCTTGTCTTCATCAGACATCTTGGTCAAGTCCAATTCATAGCCCAAGTCGCCGCACATGGCTACGGCGCCTCTGGTGTCAAATGGCGTGATCCGCCCGTTTTGCTCGTTTGGCGAAACGGAAACGTGGGAGGTCATCATTGACTGCGGGTAGACCAGGCTGGTGCCGTATTGGATGACCAGGCGGGCAATCGCGTCGCTGTTGTCGCTGGCCCAGATTTGCGGGCAATAGTAGGCCATGCCGATGTCAAAGCGGCCACCGCCGCCTGAGCAGCCTTCCAGCAGGATATCCGGATAACGGTCGACCAAACGCTCAGACAGGTCATACAGGCCCAAAACATAACGGTGGTAAACTTCTCCTTGTTGGTCAGCAGGCAAATCATTTTCGTAGATGTCAGACAGGTGACGGTTCATATCCCATTTAATATAGTCGATACCACCATCATCAAGGATCTTGGTCATCTGAGCAAAGATATTGTCACGGACTTCCTTTCGGCCCAAATCCAGTACATATTGGTTCCGAGATGGACTTGGCTTTCTGCCTGGCACCTGCATCAAGTAGTCTGGGTGAGCCCGGTAAAGGTCGGAGTCAAAGGAAATCATTTCCGGTTCAAACCATAGACCAAATTTTAAGCCCTGTTCATGGACATAGTCGGCAAAGTGCTTCAAGCCTTGCGGGAACTTCTTCTCGTAGACCTGCCAGTCGCCCAGGGAGCTGTTGTCGTCATCGCGGTGGCCAAACCAGCCATCGTCCAGAACGAACATTTCAATGCCCAATTTTTTAGCTTCATCAACGATTGGCTTCAGCTTGTCTTCATTGAAGTCAAAGTAGGTTGCTTCCCAGTTGTTGACCAGGATTGGCCGCGGAGACCGCTTGAACTTGCTGCGGATTACCCGGTCCAAAATCAAGCTGTGGTAGGTCTGGCTCATCCCGTTCAAGCCGGCGTTTGAGTAGACTAGCAAGACTTCTGGAGTTTGGAAGCTGGCGCCTGGGGTCAGCTTCCAAGAGAAGTTGTAATCGTTGATCCCAACCGTGACGTGCAGCTGGTCCAGCTGGTCCTTTTCCAGTTCAAATTCGTGGTTGCCTGAGTAGACCAAGGCCAAGCCCCAAGCATCCCCGCTGAACTCATCCGTCTTCGGTTCAACCAAAGCGACGAATGGGTTCATCTGGTGGCTGGAAGTGCCGCGGCGGGATTCAAAGACGTGGCGGCCTTGAGTCAAGCGGCTTCTTTGCGGGTGACGCTCATTGACGTGGGCCCCAGGCAAGGTGATGGCTTCCAAGTCCCGGCCAACCAGATCTATCTGCATGGAAGCAGCCTTTTCCAGGTGGACGCTTTCCTTGCCCTTGTTGACGACCCGGACGCTGCGGGCGATCACATCGCGGTCACGATAGATCGTATAAAGCAAGTCGTATTCAAGGCAGGTCAAGTCGTCAACCAGCTTGACCGTCAAGGTTTCAGCTTCATCATCATTCTCAACATAGGCAGCTGGCAGGCCTGGCAATTTTGGCTTGCCTGGCGCGATCTCATAGCCGGCGTAGTGCAGGAAGACCGCGCTTGACCCGTTGGCTTGACGGACAATGGTCGCTGGTGAATGATAGTCCATTTCCCCAGCCCCGCTGTATTCCTTAGGCAAGGTGTCCCTGGAAAAAGTCCGGTCCAAGTCGCCTGGCAGGTTGCCAGAGAAGCCGCGGTCAATGGCTGGGTAGGCTAATTCCCCGTGGTAGCCTCTGACCCGCTTGCCAAAGTACAAGTGGCTCAAGGTGCCGCCTTTAACGACGGAGAAGATGTAAGAAATTTCCTGGTTGTGCAGGTGGAAGACCTGCTGCTTTTCATCAAATTCGATCAACTCAGACATTTTTATCTCCTAAATTGTTTATGCTTTCCTATTTCTCGGCTTGTTGAATTTATCTTTTTTGGCAAAAACGTGCTTATTCGATTTCCATAATTGAATCGCCGGCCGCAACCGTCTCGCCGAACTTCTCAGTCACTGCCAGCTTCTGGTAGTCCTTTGAATTCATGACGGTGACCAGAACCGTGTCGTCCAAGCCATACTGCTTGATGGTTGGGTCCCAGAATTCAATCAATTCTTGGCCCTTCTTGACTTCTTGTCCTTGCACGACGTATTGGACGAAGCCGGTCCCGTTCAGCTTGGCCGTATCAATCCCAATATGAATCAGCACCGTCAAGCCGTCTTTGCTCTTCAAGCCGATCGCGTGGCGGGTGGCAAAGGTTGCGGCGACTTCACCATCAAACGGCGCGTAAACGCGGCCGTCATTTGGCTTGATGGCAAAGCCCTTGCCCATCTTGCCGCTGGCAAAGTTTGGATCGCTGCTATCCTTTAACTGCAACAGCTCACCGGATACGGGCGTGGTCAAAACCATACCGTTGCCCTTAATTTCCGCGGCTTCGGTTTCGGAATCTTCGTTTTCAAACTGCTGGCCCCAAGTGGCTTCCAATTCAGCAACGATTTCCGCGTGCTTTTGGTCAGTCAGGATTACTTTCTTGCTGAAGATGATCATGCTCAAGATCAGGAAGATGGCTGGCAGAAGCAGCATGGCAATCTTGAACTTGACTTGGTCTGCCGCGGTAATTGAGACGGCAGTAGCACCGGTCGTCATCCCGGCGATAACGGCAACTTGGCCAACGACCCCGTTGGAGATGGCGCCGCCAAACTTGTCGATCAGTGGACGAACTGACAGGGTCAGACTTTCATCGCGGTGACCCAGCTTCAATTGCCCGTATTCAACTGAGTCGGTGATCGTCATCAAAACGATCAGAAAGACCAGCTGCTGTGGCAAACCGAAGACTACGCAGGCCAGAATTGCCAGTGGCACGCTCTTGCCGGCGATGGCGAAGATGCCCAGACCAACGAGCATCAAGCACAAAGCAGTGACAAACATCGCCTTGCGGCTGTATTTCTTAGAAATCGGTGCAAAAACTGCTGAAGCAACAACCCCCATGATGACGTTGATCGTTGACATAATGGAGAAGGCCTGCGCCTGACCTGAAATATAAGTAAAGTAATAAATTTCCAGACTGCCAGTTACGTTAACGGCAATGCCGTAGCAAAGGTAGGCAATTGCGACCCATAACAATTGGTCATTGCCGGACAGGATCTTAAAGACTCCCTTTAAGTTGGTATCTTCCGTGTTCTTCCGGATGTCACTGGTTACTTCCCGGTTGTTCAGGCCAACTGCCCAAGCTGACAGGAAGGCGATGGTGCAGACAATTGCGGCAAAGATGAACCAGCCGCGGGTGTCCCCGTTGGTGGTCTTGGTTGCTGAGAAGGCAACGACCGCAGGCATCACCAGAATCCCCAGCAAGCCGCCGCCTAAGGTTGAGCCGACTCTGGCCCAGGTAGCCGTCTTTTCCCGGTCCCGTGAATCCAAGGTCAGGGATGGCATCATTGACCAGAAACCCGTGTCCTTAAAAGCGTAGAACAGCTGCATCACGATGTACAGAATTGCAAAAACAACAATATAGCCGACAGGACTCTTTTTGTACAAATCCCCCATCGTAGAAAACAGGATCAGCAAGAAAATGGCTGAAACTGAACCACCAGCCACAATCCATGGACGGAAGTGCCCCCACTTAGTCTTAGTCTTGTCAATCGCATTCCCGATAAAGGGGTCGATAAACAATTCAATAATTCTGATAACTGCCATCAAAATGGTGACAATGCTGACCATTTTGGCGTCAGCTGCTTTATCACCTGTATCAAACAAGTGTGAAGTGATAAATACCACCAGCCAACCGGACATCAAACCGTAAAAGGCATCATTCCCGAAAGCCCCGAAACTATAAGCTAGCCGCTCCCGGACGGTTAATTTTTTGTTGGAATCTTCGTTCATCGTTATCTCCTTCCACTCCAACCGTAAGCTTTATCTGTATCCGCTTACGCCCCTCTTAACAATTACTATTATGGGCTTTTTGAAAGTGGATTCACATAGCAGGTCAGTTTGTTTTGATGTTGCTTTAGTTGGTAGACATTTTGACATGATAATTTAGAGAACTGCTGATATAATAGGACTATATCCTTGAGGCTAAAAACTTTTGTCTATGGTTCAGATGGCAAAAAGCTGTTGTTAAAATGAAAGCGTGAATATCAATGACTGGCGAATACCGGCAGCTGAATAAGCAAAACATTGACTCCAACATCCTTTTCTACGGGCAGGAAAGCTGCGCGCCAGGCTACTTCTACCGGGGCAACAATGTCCGCTCCAACTACGTCATTCACTATATTCTAAGCGGCCGGGGCAGCTTTGCCCCGGCGGGACAAGCCCCAGTCAGCCTGCAGGCGGGCGACCTCTTTATTCTGCCCAAGGGGGTGGCCTGCTTTTACCAGGCTGACTTTGACGATCCGTGGAGCTATTTCTGGGTTGGCATGTCCGGCATGCAGATTGGCAAGATCCTGCAGAATTCCAAGCTGTCAGATAAGTTCTACCTGCGCCAGGTCCAGGATTCCGGATTTTACAAGAGCCTGCGCCAGCTTTTTCACGCCCTGCACATGCGTGAGTCCCTGGCCAGCAACATGCTGACAGAATCCCTGCTCTACCAGACCTTTTACCAGCTGCTGGTTGACTATCCGACTGGCAAACGGCAGCAAAGCGGTCCGGCTGATAACTACTTTATCGCGGCCATGACCTTTCTGGAAGACAATTTTGAAGATCCAGCTTGCTCGGTCAGTGAGCTCTGCCAACAGCTAGGCTTGTCCCGCAGCTATGTCTATAACCTCTTTAAGAACAAGACCGATCTCTCACCTCAGCAGTTTCTGACCAAATTACGCATGGAACAAGCTAAAGAATTACTGTCGAACAGCGATCTAAATGTGCAAGCCATCTCCCATTTTGTTGGCTATAATGACTCTTTTACCTTTTCTAAGGCCTTCAAACGCTACCAAGGACTAAGTCCAAAAAGCTGGAGACAAATTAAAAACGCTGGGAACTAACCCAGCGTTTTCTTGTTAGTATGTTTTACTAGTCGACGAACTTAACGGCCGTCCCGTAAGCAACGACTGATTGCATGTCGCCAGCGATTGAACCGGAGTCAAAGCGCATCATAACCACGGCGTCCGCACCAAGCTTGTCTGCTTCTTCACGTAAACGGTCCAGGGCAACTTCTCTTGAAGTCGTCAGCATCTTGGTATAAGCCTTGATTTCCCCGCCAATCATGCTCTTAAGGCCAGCCCCAAAGTCAGATGCGAAGTTCTTTGACTGGGTGGTTTGACTGGGTGGTTACGCCAAAAACTTCACCGATTGCTTCATACTTGCGGCCTGGGATATTTTCCGTCGTCACTACCAACATTTTGTTTTCCATTTTATTTACCTCATTTTCTTTAAGCGTTTCCTAAATTTTAGCACAAGGGAAAAATTTTGAAAGAGCTTTTTTATCTTTGTTATAACATTATAAAGTAATGAAAAAACCGCTAGTTGGCGACTTTTTTGCTAATTAAGCGTTGGCATTTTCTTTGCTTCTTCTTGTTCCTTCTTGTAAGTCTTGAGGTCGAAGCGCTTCATGAATAGGTACCATACAAGGAAGGCAACCACTGCCGCGGTAACGGCACCTCTCCATGACAGAGTTGAGATGTAACCTTGCATTAAGTATAGATACAAACTATAATCAAAGCCGAAAACGGTTACTTTCTAAAATGAAAATAAATGTAAGTAAACACTTGGGTAATGAGAATAAAGAAAAATTGAAAGTGATAAATGGAGGTTTTGCTCAATGTATTCTGCAAAAATGCCTGAAGGATTTTTATGGGGCGGGGCGGTTGCTGCCCACCAATTAGAAGGTGCCTGGGACATAGGCGGCAAGGGCGTGTCCGTTGCTGACGTCATGACCGTTGGTTCAGCCACCAAGCCCCGGGAAATCACCGACGGAGTCTTGGAAGGCAAGAACTACCCGAACCACTCAGCCATCGATTTCTACCACCACTATAAAGAAGATATCAAGCTCCTGGCCGGGATGGGCTTCAAGGCTTTCAGAACCTCCATTGCCTGGACCAGAATCTTCCCTAATGGCGATGACGCTGAACCAAGCGAAGAAGGCTTGAAGTTCTATGATGACCTTTTTGACGAAATGCACAAGTACGGCATTGAACCAGTCATCACCTTAAGCCACTTTGAAATGCCATTCAACCTGGCCAAGAACTACGGCGGCTTCACCAACCGCAAGACCATCGACTTCTTTGTCCGCTTCGCTGAAGTATGCTTCAAGCGCTACAAGGACAAGGTCAAGTACTGGATGACCTTCAACGAAATCGACAACCAAAGTGCCTTCAACAACGACTTCTTGATGGCCACCAACTCCGGCATCCTCTTTAAGGACGGCATGACCGATGAAGAAAAGGAAGCTGCCATGTACCAGGCCGCCCACTATGAATTCGTGGCTAGCGCCCTGGCAGTCAAGATGGGCAACAAGATCAACCCGGACTTCAAGATCGGCTTGATGATCAACTACTCACCAGTCCGGCCGCTGACCCCAAGCTCAGAAGATGCCCTTTTAGCCGACAAATTCGAACAGCACCGGGACTTCTTCTCTGACGTCCAAGTCTTCGGCGAATACCCAAAGGCAATTGAAGCCTACATTGTAAAGCACGGCTACCGACCAGACATCACTGACGAAGACCGGGTTGTCCTTAAGGAAGGTACTGTTGACTACGTGCAATGTCATTAAGTTAAGGCATTGACTTTGAATGGGGAACCGCTTTGAGACACTCATCTAAGTTAGGTGGGTGTCTTTTCTGCTTTTTGGGTATGACAAATAAGCAGTCGATTGACTGTTTTTTACGAAATTCGATAGTTTAAACTAACAGAACCTTGAAACCGTAGAGGTCTTGGATATTGTCTACCTTTTCGGACTGGATGATGATAAGCTTCTATTTCTTCGATCATCTGTTTTGAATTGCCTATCATGGGCGTTGTATAATATCGGTGAACTATGTTGGCCGCCTCTTTAAAATCTATCTCATGAGGCCATTTTCTGTGAGCATCAGCTATCCGGCAAAGGGATATGATTCTGTTGACCACGTTAAACATAATCAGCTGAGAG
>NZ_CALVGT010000032.1 GCF_944327175.1 uncultured Lactobacillus sp. | reverse complement strand
TTGAAAACCATATCAAGGGAGCGTTTGTGATACTTACTTGCTAGGTATTGCTTGAAAAAGGTCGGTCTAGATATTAAAGCTGTTAAAGCAGACACTCGGCAAAATCATATCAAATGACACAATTTGACATAATCTGACCCAATATTCTCTAACATAATAAAAGTTAAGGGATATTATCTCGAACTATTGTGTATTTATATAGGTGAGTCATATGGAAAATAAAGCGAAGAAAGATTTACGGAAAATAGCTGTTGTAGCGACTGCCGGGATCGGCGTGGTCGGTGTAGGTGTGGTCAGTCAAGGCAGCGTCAAGGCTGAAGTGACAACTCCAGCGGTCCAGGCGGATACGGTTGAAAACGCCAAGACCGCGGTCAGTGAGGCGGAAAAGAGACAGCAAAGCGCGGCTGATCAAGCAAGTGCCGCCCAAAAGGCGGAAGAGGCAGCTAAGAGCGCGGCTGGTCAAGCCCAAACGGCTTATGACCAGGCAAGCAACCAGCAAGCCGCTGCCCAAAAAGCAGCTGATCAAGCTAAAGCAGAGCAACCAGCTGCCGAAGGGGCAGTCAGCCAGGCAGAAAAAGATCTTGCCGATGCAAACAATCAAGCCAAGACGGCAGATCAAGCAGCAGAATCGGCAAAAAAGGCGGCCAGTGACCAAGCGCAGCTGACTAGCCAGGCTGAAGAAGCGCAAAAGGCAGCCCAAGCGGATTTAGACCGAGTGGGTTTGAGCCAAGCGCAAAAAGCAGCCAATGATTCTGCTGACAAGAAAGCTCAAGCAGATCAAGCAGCTAAGAGCGCGGCAGATCAAGCGCAAAAGAGCAAGGAAAACTTGGAAAATGCGCAAAAGGCAGAAAAATCGGCTGAAGATGAAGCAAGTGCAGCTGAAAAGACGGCAGACTCAGCCAGCCAAAAGGCACAAGCAGCCAAGACGGCTAATGATGAAGCACAGGCGGCTAAGGCTGAGCAAGAAGGCAATGTAAGCCAAGCGGAAGGTAAAGTTGACCAGGCCCAAAAGGTAGTTGACGACTTGGGCTTGCCAAAATTGGCAAAAGATTTGGAAAATGCCAAGACTACAAATTCTAATGCTCAAAAGGATTTATCTGCTGCCAAGGCAGCAGATCAAGCTGCAAAAGAAAAGCTGGAAAAGGCAAGCAGTGACCAGGCGGCAAAAGCTCAAGAAGCAGCAGAAGCGCAAAAGGCGGTTGACCAGGTAAACGGCCAGGTTACGGAACTGACTGCCGCGGATAAGGAGGCTAAGGATGCTGGCGACGCCGCAAATAAAGACTTAGCTGCAAAGAAGGCAGCCGAAAGCGAAGCTGAGCAGGAATACCAGGCTTTACCTAAGGTAGTGGCCAATGATGCCTTGAAGCAGTCAACGCTGGCATTTGCAAACGCGCAAAAGCAGTACAACAAGAAAGAAATTGATGAAGCCACCTATAAGCAAGCCATCAATACTTGGGCAGATGCAATGGCTGCTGGCATGAACTTGAACACCTACTATGGATTAGATAGTGATAAGAATGTCGACGTTGACTTAAACAACTTGACCCAGAAGCAGCAAGAGGAATTGGGGGCTTATCTTGTTCAGTTGCTCAATTCAGCCCGGGCTGCCTTGGGAACTGCTGATCTTGCAGGTCAAACAGTAGGATCACTTGGTGCAAATGCAGCGGCAAGCGAAATTGCAACTGGTTACCGCAATGACCGCTGGAACGGTGCATACAAGGGGCATGATAATGCTGTGGTTAACATCGTCGCTAAGAAATATGGCTTACTGGCCTTAAAAGACTCTGAAGGCCAGGCAATTGAAAACTTAAGTACGAGATTAAGTTTTGGAAGCAGTCCGAGCGATACTATCACGATGTATGAAGCAAAATCCCATGTGTTCGAAGGCGTTATGGGGATGCTTTTTGATGACAATACTGGCGGCAACGAAATGGGGCATGCAATCAGTCTGCTGGGTATAGATGCATTGCGGTTCAATAATACTAACCAGGATTTAAAAACTTATGTTGGTTTTTCTGCTGATGGTACAGATGTTGATGATGGTTACCACCTTCAACAGTATCACTTTATTGTAGTGCCAAACCTTACTGATCAAGTAACAACGACCGCCAGAACTGAGGGTAAAAGGACTTATACTAGCACATCAATTTTGTCTGGACCGATCAGCGACCAAAACACGTGGGAAAAGGCCAATGGGATCAAGACTCTGGAAAATCCATATGATGAAGCATCCGTCAAAGAGAAGCTGATAAAGGCCAAGGAGGCTACTGCCGCTGCTCAAAAGGCGGCTGATGAAAAAGTTGACGCGCTTAAGGCTGCTAACAGCAAGTTGGATCAAGCAAAGCATGAACTTGCAAAGGCTGAAGATAAGTTAGCTGAAAAGAAAGGTGCTTTAACCAAGGCAGATGAAACTCTTGCTGCAGCTATGAAGGAAAAGGAAAACAGTGCTGACCAGTTGAAGGCAGCTGAAGCAGCCGCTGTTAAGGCAGCTGATGACCTTACTGCTGCCCAGACGGCATATGCCCAGACGGCTGTAGTTTACCAAACTAAGCAGGCTGATTTAACTGCTGCGCAAGCTGATTTGGCTGCAGAAAATGAAAAGTTGGCTCCTTTGGCAGCAACCGCCAAGGCGAAGCAAGCAGCCCTTGATGAAGCAAATGGCAGTCTTAGCCAAGCTCAAACTGATCTCGCGGCTGCTAAGGCAAAGCTTTTGTCAGCTAAGGAAAAGACTGTTGATACCCAAAAGGCATTGGAAGCCGACAAAGAAGCTTCTACCAGTGCACAGAAGGCTGCAGAAGATGCAGCTGCCGCAGACAAGGCAGCGCAAAGCAAGCTGGCCAGCGCAAACAAAGAGGCCGCGGAAAAGGCTGCTATTTTGGCTGAAGCAGAAAAGAATGCTGCCAGCGAAAAGGCTAAGTTGGCAGAACTTGATGCTGCTGCAGAAGAAGCTGCTCAAGCTGCAGGGAAGGCACACGCTGCCGTACAAAGCGCGGAAACCAAGCAGGCTGCTGCAGAAAAGAAGCTTTCCGACTTGCAGGCTGTTCAAGCTGAAGTGCAAGCCGCAAACGAAGCAGTTAAAGCAGCTAAGAAGGATTTGGCTGAAGCACAAGCCAACTTGGCAAGCAAGCAAGCTGATTCAGCTGTCGCAGCTAAGGCCAAGGAAGCCGCTGATTTGGCGCTTACTGAAGCCAAGAAGCACCTGGCTATTTTGGAATCCTTGGAAGAAGCAAACAAGCCAAGCGAAACTCCGACTACTCCAAGTGACAATAAGCCGAGCGAAACTCCGACTACTCCAAGTGACAATAAGCCGAGCGAAACTCAGACCACTCCAAGTGATAACAAACCGAGTGAAACTCCAACCACTCCAAGTGATAATCAACCGAGTGAAACTCCAACTACGCCGAGTGAAGACGAACCAGTTGAAACTCCAGCGAAAGACGAGCCAAGTGAAAGTCCAGCTGACTCCGGTGAAACCGAAACTATCGTAATTTCGGCAGGCAAGACTGACATCAAGGCAACTGGCAAAAAGCAAGCCACTCCAGCCAGTCCTGTTCAAAAGACTGCTCCAGCAACTTCTGCTGCTAAGACTCCGGCAGGATCAAGTACTGCTTTGCCGCAAACTGGTGAAAGCCAGAATAAGTCCGCCTTCCTGGCAGGGATTGTGGCACTGCTGGCCAGTGCAAGTCTCTTCGCTTTTGGCAAGCGCAAGAAGAGCGAAAAATAAATAAATTATCCAAGAAAAGCACATTGAATAAAATTCGATGTGTTTTTTAATTAAAATTAGATTGACTTTTTAATGAACTGTAGTATTATTCTAATTATAAGCTAAGGAGGTGAAAATAGATATGAAAGCAATGGAAAAATTTGAAGAAATGATCGAAGGCGCGTCTAAGGAATTTTCTTTTGAAGTAACTGAAGTTCGCGATGGGGATACAAAGACTACTAATTGGTACTTTATTTAATAAACTAGGGGTACTCAATCTTCCGATTAGTACTCCTTTATTTATATTTTATTATGGATTACATAGAATTATTAAGCTATTACCCTATGGTACATAGAGATAAGTTAATCTATCGCTATGGCACAGATGCAATCAGAATAGGAACTGATGATACAGATGTAGTACAGTTAAACACAGGAAGTGAAGATATTTTTTCTATTCTAAAGCTCATGGATGGAAATCACAGTGTGGATGATTTGCTATCAATGAACACAAAATTAAAGATTTATGATATAAGTGCTATCATAGTCAAATTGTTCAAAGTACATGCATTGTCCATATTGACAAAAAAATTGGATAGCTTGACATCCGGTAATCGATTTAAGAGTGACGTCACTTATTATTACAGTGAAGGAATAGATGGCTATGAGATTTTAAACAAATTAGCGCGTCTGAAGATTACAATTTTTGGTGCGGGTGGAGGAGGCAGTTTAATTGCTCTTCAATTGGCGAATTTGGGAGTAGGCAATATTCATATCGTCGATCCGGATGTCATAAGTGAATCGAATCTAAATCGTCAGATACTATTTTCGGCCAAAGATGTCGGAAAATTAAAAGTTGATGCAGTAAAGAAGTATCTTAGCGATCGAAATCCCAAAATAAACGTTACAACTTCAACCAGGAGAATTGAGGGAGTGACAGATGCTGTAAAAGAATTATCAGATGCGGATTGGGCTTTTTGTTGCATTGATGAACCACCATATATCGCACAGAGAACAGTAAATCGCGCATGTTTTTCTAGAAATATTCCAAGTTTATATGGATTTACATCAAGAGACTCAGCAAAGTTAATGATAGTTTATCCTGGAAAAACCGGGTGTGTAGATTGTTTGTTAACCAATCGGGATAATCTACAATTCAGAAAGTTGATCGCCAGTTTCCAAAATGCTAGTTTTTTACCCATTACACCGTTAATTGTTCCTAACATGATGTTGGAAACTGCTTGGATTACAAGAAGATGGCTAGATGAGTTGACTAAGAAAGCAAGTTGTGTGAACACCCTTCTTAGATTCGATTTTAACAAGCTGAAGGAAGAAAAATTTATTAGTTTCGGTAGAGAAAATGAGTGTCCGACATGTGGGAAGGAATGCTCAAGTAGCAAGTTATGGGAAATTATCCAAATCAAAGATTAAAATTAACAAATGGCATAATTTTTTATCAGAAAAGTATCAGCGATTCATATTTGACAGGAATTTCTTTTAGATTATATTTTATTAGTCAAGATTCAGTAGGATTGCCTCACTTACTAGAGCATGTGCTGACTCATTGTAGCAATATGCCGGATTACATCAGTATCGATGGACATACAAATACAAAATATATTTCGATAAATATATTAGGAATGTCAGATGAGGATTATTTTGGAGCAATTGATACTTTCTTTGACTTCTTGATAAATTTCAATGTAGTTGATGCAGATCTTGAAATCGAAAAAAAGGTTGTTATCCAGGAAATAAATCAATACTTATCGAGTAGTCTTGAACGATTTGCAACTATATCACGAAATATATCCTTTCGTAGTAATGATGTGTTTTCGGATCCAATTTTGGGTTCAGAGGATATTGTTGCTAGTGTCTCTGTGAAGGAATTGTCGCAATTTCTGAAACAAACATTATATCCCGATAATATTGTGATTTTTGCTACAGGAAGAGAAAGTGCGCTTAAAAGAATTAAGAGTGCAGTTTCAAAAATCGATTTTCCCAAGCAAAATTCAATTAATATTACAAGTAGAACGAGAGAAGATTCTCTTTCGATAGATACTGGCAACCACGATTTGAATAGAATGGAAAAAGCAAGAACTGCATATGTGTCATTGGTTTATAATCTTTGCTCATCAGAAGTTGATGAAATCAAAATAGCATCCTTGAGTTTCTTATTTTCTGTGTTGAATAACGGGAAGAATTCAATCTTGACGAGCCTTCATAAAAAAATACCTAAACTGTATTTTGTCTTCGCCAATCCCGTTGTAAGAGGTAACAGAATTTATCTGCAGATATTAACATCTTGTACATCAAGTGATGTTACAAAAGTTTCCAAATACATATCAGCATATTTTAAAAGCATAAGTCATCTGTCCAAAGTAGAAGTAGCAGATACAATCAAAAATGTGCTATTTAATAGGATGCTTCAATTTGATGGTGCTGAAAAGAGCATTGACTCTTTCTCGAAAATGATTTTTGGAGAGGAAGATGTGAATAAAGGGGCTTTTGATGATCATGATCAGATCTTTGATGAGTTTGAGAAATTCGTTAATTATTTGAATAGACAGACTTGCAGTAGTGTAGTCTATTACTTACGAGGAGCAGAGAAATGACGTTAAAATATGCCAGCAAGTGGAAGCTGCTGGTCTTTGCGGTCTTTGCTGCTGCTAAGGCCATGCAGGCGGTTTTTATCGCTTATGTCTTCCAGGAATTCATTAATTTTGCCGGAAATCCTAAGGGGAGTTTATTACAATTAACCATTAAAGCGGTTGTCGGGATTGTCCTTTTTGCCTGCCTGGCCTTAATCTACCAAATTATGCAGGCTAATATTATTAGGGACGTCAACTTGAAGATTAAAGAGCAGGTAACAAAATATTTATTGTATTCAGATAATTCTGATCCCAAATTTGACCTATCCTTTATGACCAATGACTTGAAGCAGGTGGAAAGTCACCGGGTAGAAGCTGAACTTGACATTATTTTCAATGGCCTGCAGTTTATCGCGGCATTTGCGGCAGCCATGCTGTCTTCCTGGGCTCTGTCCTTGATTTTCCTGGTCGCCTCCCTGGCTCCTGGCCTTTTGCAGAATATTTTCGGGCCAAAAATTGAAGCTGCTTCTTCTGCCTGGGAAGGGGAGAACAGCAAATATACTGAGGCAATGACGGACACCATCAATTTTGCTGCCTTTGCCAGACTTTACGATGCTGAAGACAGCATTTTTTCCAGAATGCTCCACTACAGCCAGAGAATGGAGACGGCTCTGGCCAGGATGAAGCAGACGGAAATGGTGACGACTGAAGTTATTACTTCCTTTGCCTATGTCTGCAGCATGATTATCCCTTTCAGCCTGGGCATCTACTTTGTAACTAAAGGGCAGATCACTTTGGGGACCTTTATGATGATCTCCCAGCTGGCCAACAACTTCATCAATCCGATTGTCGGCATCTTTTCATCTGTCAATGATATTAAAACCAGCAACCCGATCTGGAAAAAGTTTTCTGCCGTGGCAGATTTCGCAGCAAAAGAAAATGCTGCTGACCGGGAAGAGTTTAAAGAACTCTCTTTAGACGATGCAAGCGTGCAAAGAGGGGACCGGAAGCTCTTGAACGATCTCGATTTGACTGTTAAGAGCGGAGAAAAAGTCCTGTTGGAAGCACCGTCTGGCTGGGGCAAGTCGACTTTGCTTAATGTTCTGGTTGGCCGAATCCGTCTGGCAGATGGGAATTACGAAATCAACGGTGATGACGCGGATGGCAACTGGAGTAAGGATCACGAGTACTTCTCCTTTGTTCAGCAGAAGCCCTATATTCTTGACGATACTATTGAATACAATATTACTTTGGGCAGAAAGGTTAGCAACGAAGATCTGCTGGCAGTTTGCCAAAAAGCTGGCTTAAGCGGCCTGGTTGAAGAAAAAGGCTTGGACTACCAAGTCGGCAAAGAAGGCAAAAATCTGTCCGGTGGCCAGGGCCAGCGGCTAGAAATTGCCAGAGCCCTCTTGGCCAAGCGGCCGGTTCTTCTGGCTGATGAAGCTACTTCGGCTTTGGATCCTCGCTTGTCAAAGCAAATTCATCAAACAATTCTGCAGAATTTCCCTGGTACCGTAATCGAAGTCGCCCACAAGATTTCAGACGAAGAAATAGCCATGTTTGACCGGGTGGTCAATTTGGCGGAAAAGTAAAAAACAGGCAGCTCCCAGAGCTGCCTGTTTTAGTTGTTTATTTGAACTTTTTGCCAAAAATAAAACCCGGCAGATCGTTGATCTACCGGGCCCGTTTCGTCACTAGACACGGGTAACTTTACCAGACTTCAAAGTCTTGGTTGAAACCCAAACGCGCTTAGGCTTGCCGTTTACAAGAATGCGAACTTTTTGAAGGTTTGGCTTCCAAGAACGACGTGATGAGTTCAAAGCGTGTGAACGCGTGTTACCAAAAGTGGTCTTCTTACCGGTTACGAAATCTTTTGCCATGCTGCTAAACCCCCTTTACATGTCATGTCATACTATTAGACTTTACCATAAACTTTGATCTTTTTCAATTATTATTTTGAAAAGTATTTTCCAGAAAATAAGTCGGAACTGTTAGCTTTTGATCTCGTTATGATAAAATAAGGGTGTATATTGGAAATAAGACGGAGGATAAACATGGCTGTTAAAATCAAGACAAAGTATGGTTTGATTGATATTTCAAACGGTGTAATTGCAACTGTTGTTGGTGGTGCAGCTACGTCTAACTATGGCGTTGTCGGTATGGCATCCAAGAATGCCATCAGAGACGGAGTCGACAGCATTTTAAGCCGGGCAAACTATAAGCGCGGCGTCGTTGTTAAGTCTGACGAAAATCAAGTAACTGTTGATGTCTATATTATTGTTGGTTACGGCTTGAAAATTTCTGAAGTAAGTCGTAATGTACAAGACAGTGTCAAATATAACTTAAGAAGCCAGCTGGGGATCGACACCAAGGCGGTCAACGTCGTTGTTCAAGGTGTAAAGGTTCTCGACGACTAGATAAGTGGAGGATTCAATATTGGTTTTAAGTGAAATTAGCAGTAAAGAATTTAGAGACATGGTGCGGATTGCCTCTCACCGGATGAGCAAGAACGTGCAATTCGTCAATGATCTAAATGTTTTCCCAGTTCCTGACGGCGACACTGGCACGAATATGAATCTCACGATGGAAAGCGGTGCTAAGGCCGTATCCGAAAACGCAAGCAACAGTGTCGGCGACTTGACTGAAAGCCTGGCCAAGGGGATGCTGATGGGTGCGCGCGGCAACAGCGGGGTTATCACTTCCCAGCTCTTCCGCGGCTTCTACAAGGCAACTCAAGGCAAGACCACTTTGAACGCCCAGGAATTGGCAAATGCCTTTAGCAATGGTGTAGCTACTGCCTACAAGGCTGTGATGAAGCCGGTTGAAGGAACCATCTTGACTGTGGCCCGGGTCGGCGCTCAAGCAGGTGCTAACAAGGCAAATGAAACCGATGATGTAGAAGAAGTAATGCAAGCGATCGTTGAAGGCGCTAAGGAAGCTCTGAAGAGCACTCCTGACCTGCTGCCAGTTCTTAAGCAAGTCGGCGTGGTTGACTCCGGCGGCCAAGGTTTGGTCTTCATCTACGAAGGCTTCCTGGAAGGCCTTTTGGGTGAAAACTTCGACGACAAGTACGTGCCAGATGCTGACGACATGAACTCCTTGATCAACGCGACTCACCACCAGGCAGTGCAAGGGCAATTGGCAACTTCCGACATCGCCAACGGCTACTGTACCGAAATCATGGTTGACCTTAAGGCTGACGTGCCAAATAAGAAGCCATTCGATCTGGAAGAATTCAGAAGCTACCTGTCAGAACTGGGTGACTCCCTCTTGGCAGTTTCTGACGGCGAAATCGCCAAGGTTCACGTACACACTGAATACCCAGGCAAGGTCTTCCTTTACGGGTCACAATTCGGCCAATTGGGCAAGATCAAGATCGACAACATGCGGATTCAACACGAAACGATCGTTGACAACGAACAAGAACAACAAGAAAGCGTTGACTTTGCAGTGATCGCGGTTGCTTCCGGCAACGGTGTCCGCAAGCTCTTTGAAAGCGAAGGGGTCAACCGGATCATCTCCGGCGGGCAAACCATGAACCCTTCAACTCAAGACATCATGGACGCCATCACCAAGTCTGGTGCCAAGCAGGCGATCATCCTGCCAAACAACGGCAACATCATCATGTCTGCCAAGCAGGCAGCTGAAGTTGCTGAAATCCCAGTCGGCATCGTGCCTTCCAAGACTATCCAGCAAGGTTTGACTGCTATGCTGGCCTTCAACCCGGAAGCCAGTGTTGACGCGAACGTTGAAGCCATGACCGATGAACTTGGTTCTGTCAAGTCCGGTGAAGTAACCCGGGCAACCCGTGACACTGAAATCAACGGCGTTGAAATCCACAAGGACAACTTCATTGGTATCGTTGATGGCACTATTGTGGTTGACGACGTTGACCCAATTGCCGCAACTGTCGCTATGACAGAAAAGATGCTGGATGAAGACTCTGAAATCGTGACCGTAATGTACGGCAGCGATGCTACTGAGGAAGAAGCCCAGGCAGTTGTTGACCGCTTGGAAGCAGCTCACGAAGATGATGACTGCGAATTCGAAATTCACGACGGTGGCCAGCCAGTTTACAACTTCTTGATTTCTGTAGAATAATGACTTTAAACGAAGCTATTTTCAGACCGGTAACGGCCTTGAAGGGCGTGGGGGCCAAGACGGCAGAAGCTTTGCAGTCGCTGGGCATTTACAGCATCTACGACTTGCTCTTCTACTTTCCCTACCGCTATGACGAACTGGAGAACCTGCCGCTGGACCAGCTGGAAGACGGACAGAAGGTCATGCTGAAGGGGATCGTGGCAACTAACCCTTACCAAAATTATTTTGGCTACCACAAGAGCCGGGTCAGCTTCAAACTGCGAATTGATCATGATATTATCATGGTCAATTTTTTTAACCAGCCATGGCTGACCAAGCAGCTGAGCGTGGGCCAGGAAATCGCTGTCTATGGCAAATATGACCTAAGAAAGCAGAGCCTGTCAGCTTATAAGCTCTTAGCCAATAAAAACAGTGATGACGGGATGGCGCCGATTTATTCGGTTAACCGGCAGATCAAGCAAAAGAAGTTGCAGACCATGATTGACCTGGCGATTGCCGAAAGTATGGACAAGATGGGCAATGCCGTGCCAGAGGACTTGCGGAAGCACTACCGGCTCATGGAGGACCGGGATCTGGTCATCGCCATGCACCACCCTAAAGACCTGGCTCAAGCTAAAGAGGCCCGCAGAAGCGCCGTTTTCCGGGAATTCTTCCTCTTTCAAATGCAGCTGGCCTTGATGTCCAGCCAGAATAAGAGCCACAGCGGCTATGTCAAGCACTACGACCTGGAAGAAATCAGCAAGCTGACCAAGTCCCTGCCTTTTGCCCTGTCTCCTGACCAGAAAAAGGTGATTAATGAGATTTTTGCCGACATGTTCGTTGACCGGCAGATGCAGCGCCTACTTCAGGGGGACGTTGGGTCCGGGAAAACTGTGGTGGCAGTGTTTGCCATCTATGGGGCAGTGACAGCTGGCTACCAGGCGGCCTTGATGGTGCCAACTGAAATTCTGGCCAACCAGCACTACCAAAAGATTTCCGCCATGCTGGAAGCCTTTGGCGTCCGGGTAGCCCTTTTAACGGGATCGACCAAAACAATGGAGCGGCGGGAAATCTACAAGGAACTGGCCGATGGCAGCATCAATGTGGTGATCGGCACCCATGCCTTGATCCAAGAACAAGTGGCTTTTAAGAAGCTGGGCCTGGTTATTATCGACGAGCAGCACCGTTTTGGCGTTGCCCAGCGCCTGGCCTTGATCAACAAGGGGGATCGGCCGGATATCCTGGCCATGACGGCTACCCCGATTCCCCGGTCATTGGCCTTGACTGTCTATGGCGACACCGCTTTGTCAGAAATCAGACACCTGCCCGCCGGCCGTAAACCGATTAAATCCTACTGGAAGACCAGCAGTCAGCTGGATGAGGTGTATTCATTGATGCGGCAGCAACTGGCGGAAGGCTTCCAGATTTACGCGGTTACGCCCTTGATTACTGAGTCAGAAACGATTGACCTGGAAAACGCTGAAGCCTTGCATGAAAGGCTGGCCGGCGAATTTCCAGATCGGGAAGTTGTCCTTTTGCATGGCAAGATGGCGGCAGCTGACAAAGAAGAGATCATGGACCGCTTTGCGGCCGGAGAGATTAATATTCTGGTTACTACCAGCGTGATTGAAGTCGGGGTTGACGTAGCCAATGCCAACTTGATGGTAATCTTTGACGCTGACCGCTTTGGCTTAAGTCAGCTCCACCAGCT
This sequence comes from uncultured Lactobacillus sp., assembly GCF_944327175.1. Classification (GTDB taxonomy): domain Bacteria; phylum Bacillota; class Bacilli; order Lactobacillales; family Lactobacillaceae; genus Lactobacillus. The sequence continues at coordinate 92,555 of NZ_CALVGT010000032.1, read as the reverse complement.
GCGTGGCCGGATCGGCCGGGGGCAGACGCAAAGCTACTGCGTCTTCTTGGCTGATCCGAAGACTGAAGCCGGGAAAAAGCGGATGAAGATCGTGGCAGAAACTAACGACGGCTTTAAGCTCGCCGAAGAAGACCTCAAGATGCGGGGCGAGGGTGACCTCTTTGGCAAGGCTCAGTCAGGCCTGCCGGAATTCAGGTTAGGCAGCGTTGTCAGTGACTACCAGGTCATGGTGGTAGCCAGGGATGAAGCCAAGCGGATTGTCCAGGCTGATCCGGACTTAAAAGCAGAAAAGTTGGCAGACCTCCGCGCTGTGATAAAATATAAGAAAATCGTACAAGCGAGAGCTTAGTCCAATATAGAAAAAGAGATTATTGATGAGAAAAATCGCGATTGACGCCATGGGCGGGGAAAACGCTCCTGAGGCGATTGTAGAAGCAGTTTTAAAGGCCAAGCCAGAACTGTCGGAAGACAAGTTTATCTTCTTCGGCGATGAAGGCAAGCTGAAGGAGCTGCTGCCAGCAGGCGATGACCAGATTGAAATCGTGGCTACAACGGAAGTGATCCTGGATGAAGATGAACCAGTCAAGGCCATGCGGACCAAGAAGGACTCTTCCATGGTTGTGGCGGCTAACTGGGTCAAGGAAGGCAAGGCAGACGCCCTTTTGTCACTGGGCAATACCGGGGCGCTTCTAACCTGCGGGATCTTCATTGTTGGCCGGATCAAGGGCGTTGCCCGGCCAGGCCTTATGCCGACCATGCCGGTTGAATCTTCAGATGATGGTTTCAACATCATTGACGTAGGCGCTAACGCCACTAGCAAGCCGGAATACTTGCTGCAATGGGCGGAAATGGCATCCTACTATGCTGAAAAGGTTCGCGGCGTATCCAAGCCGAGAGTAGCTCTTTTAAACAACGGAGCAGAATTCGACAAGGGCGACGACCTGCATAAGGAAGTCTACCAACTCTTGAAGGACAGTTCTTTGAACTTCACTGGCAACATTGAAGGGCACGAACTATTGCAAGGGAAGGCTGACGTCGTGGTTACAGACGGCTTTACCGGTAACGCGGTCTTAAAGAGTATCGAAGGAACGGCTAGCGTCATCATTCACATGCTGAAAGACGGCTTGCTGAACAATGGGGTCAAGGCCAAGCTTGGGGCTCTTTTAGCTAAAGATGCCTTGAAGTCAGTGGCCAGCCGTTTTGACACGGCCAAATACGGCGGGGCGGTTTTGCTTGGTTTGAACTCACCAGTCGTCAAGCAGCACGGCCGGTCTGACGCCCGGGCCGTCTACTACGCGGTTAAGCAGATCGACAAGATTTTGGCTGAAGACTTGACCAATACCTTCAAGAAAGAATTCAGCAAATAAGGATAAGAAAAAGAAAATACCCTAGTTAATAGGGCAGTTAGAAATCATAGGAGAAAGAATAATGACTGAAGCAGAAATTTTTGACAAGATTGCCACTTTGATCGCGGACAACTTCCAGCTGGACAAAGACAAGATCACCATGGACACTAACTTTACCAAGGATCTGGATGCTGACTCCATTGACTTGGTGGAATTCATCATGCAGCTGGAAGACGAATTTGGCGCTGAAATTCCTGATGAAGACGCTGCTAAGATCATCACGGTCGCTGACGCGGTAGCTTACATCAAGAGCCATCAAGGCTAAAGTGCATTGAAAGCAAATTGAAAACAACTAATATTTAATTAGCATTTGCCAAAGAAAGATCTGTGGCAAATGCTTTTTTTGTACACTTTTTTTAGAAAGAAGGGAAAAATATGACAAAAACCGAATAATGATTTAATGATTATGGTATGAATTGGTGGACATGATGAAGAAATAACTAAAAAGCACTAGAAAATAATTAAAAAACTATTGCAAAAGATTTGAGAAAAGTTAAAATCTACTAGTGTAACATTTATTTTCTAACTAATAATTATTTTGAAGGAGAAAAAAGTTGGACAATCAGCAAAACGTTTTACTAGACGTCGAAAAGCTTCATACCGGCTACCGTCTGCAAGGCGAGTTCTATGACGCGGCTGATGGCATCGATTTTACTCTCAAGCGCAACGAAGTTTTGGCCATTGTCGGCGAGAGTGGCTGCGGCAAGAGTACGATTGCCTCCAGCATTGTTGGTCTGTATAACCGGAAAAACACCCGGGTTGAAGGAGAAATCAACTACAAGAACTTGAACTTAGTGAATTTGGATGAGGATTTATTTAACCAAGTTCGCGGCAATAATATTGGCATGATTTTCCAGGACCCGATGGCCAGCTTGAACCCCTTGATGAAAGTCGGGGACCAGGTGGCTGAAGCCTTGCTTTACCACACGGACATGAATAAAGAGCAGCGCCGCGGCCGGGTGATTGAACTTTTCAAGCAAGTCGGGATGCCAAAGCCGGAAGCCATGTATGACATGTATCCGCACGAACTTTCAGGTGGTTTGCGGCAAAGAGTCGTGATCGCGATGGCAGTAGCCTGCAAGCCAGAAATCATTATTGCTGACGAACCAACGACCGCTTTGGACGTGACCATTCAAGCCCAGATCTTGGATCTGCTTAAGAAAATCCAGGAAGAATCCGGTTCAGGCATCATCTTGATTACCCACGACTTGGGCGTTGTGGCAGAAACGGCTGATGAAGTTGCTGTGATGTATGCCGGGCAAATCGTGGAAAAAGCTGATGTGAAAACCTTATTTACTCATCCTCTTCACCCTTACACCCGGTCACTGTTAAACTCTATGCCGCAGTCAGATGATGACAAGGATGACCTCCATGTAATCCAGGGAACTGTTCCTTCACTGAAAAACATGCCGCGGACTGGTGACCGCTTCGCGGCTAGAATTCCTTGGATTCCAGCTGAAGCGCATGAAGCAGACCCGCAGCTACACGAAGTTGAGCCAAATCACTTTGTCCGCTGCACCTGCTGGAAGACTTTCCACTTTCAAGATGAAGGATAGGTAGCAAGTATGGCAGAAGAAATTATCCAAGTTAAAGATCTGAAAGTCCACTACCCAATCCGGTCGGGCTTTTGGAATAGAATTACTGATTATGTCCGGGCAGTTGACGGGGTTTCTTTTTCAATTAAAGAAGGGGAAACTTATGGCTTGATCGGTGAATCAGGCTCGGGCAAGTCCACGACTGGCAAGGCGATCGTTGGTGTGGAGAAGGTGACCAGCGGACAGATTCTCTACAAGGGTGAAGACATTACCAAGGAATCCGTCCGCCGGAAGATGAACTACAACAAGGACGTACAGATGATCTTCCAGGATTCCATGTCCAGTCTTAACCCCCGCAAGCGGATTGAAGATATTATTGCTGAACCAATCCGAAACTTTGAAAACTTGACGACAGATCAAGAACGGGATCGAGTACAAGAATTGCTGGACATCGTCGGGATGCCGAGCGACGCGATTTACAAGTTCCCGCATGAATTTTCCGGTGGTCAGCGGCAGAGAATTGGGATTGCCCGGGCCGTGGCAACGAATCCTAAGTTGATTGTAGCTGACGAGCCAACCAGTGCCTTGGACTTGTCAGTTCAAGCCCAGGTTCTGAACTTCATGAAACACATTCAGCAGCAATATAACATCGCCTTCTTATTCATTTCCCATGACTTGGGTGTGGTTAAGCACATGTCCGAAAATCTGGCGATCATGCACCGGGGCCGTTTGGTGGAAGTGGGCAGCCAGGAAGAAATCTACAAGAATCCGGTGCATATTTACACTAAGCGCCTCTTGTCCGCGATTCCGAAGGTTGATGTTGAACACCGGGCGGAACACGCGGCCAGACGGCGGGAAATCGAACGTGAATTTTTGCAGGGCCAGGCAAACTGGTATGATGCAGATGGCCGGGTCTACCCGTTGACTGAGGTTGGCCCCAACCACCAGGTAGCCCTGCCTAAAGAGCAGATCAAGGGAGGAGAATAGCAAATGTGGAAAACAGTCTTAAGACGGATTTTGATCATGATCCCGCAATTGATCCTGCTTAGTATTATTGTCTTCATGCTGGCCAAAATGATGCCTGGGGATCCGTTTACCGGCTTGATCAACCCTAACTCAAGTCCTAAGGAAATTGCCCGCTTAAAGCAGGCATATGGTTTGAACGACCCGGTACCGGTGCAATACGTACGCTGGATTAAGAACCTCTTGCATGGTGATTTGGGGCAAAGCTACATCCAGCACGTCCCAGTAGCATCTTTGATTGCCGACCGAGCTCAGAATACTTTCTGGCTGTCTCTTTTGTCAACAGTCCTGCTTTACGGCATTGCCATCCCAATGGGGATCAGTGCCGGCAAGCACGAAGGTGAATGGCAGGACCGGGCAATCTCAGTTTTCAACTACGTGACATACGCTATCCCGGGCTTTGTCTTCTACCTGCTGGGCCTTTGGTTCTTTGGCTTTACTTTGGGCTGGTTCCCGATCAGCGGGACGGTTTCCGCCAATGCCAGCGGCTTCTGGGGAATTTTCTTCAGCCGCCTGCAGCACATGATTTTGCCGGCAATTTTGTACGCGATCATCGCGACGACCGGGACGGTGCAATACTTGCGGACCGGGATCATTGACAATAAGGTGGAAGACTATGTCAAGACAGCCCGGAGCAAGGGGGTTCCTGAAAAAGTCGTCTTCAACAAGCACATTTTGCGGAACTCTTTCCTGCCGATCGCTGCCTTTATGGGGAACACCATTACTGGTCTGCTTGGTGGGTCAATGATCATTGAAACGGTCTTCTCCTTCCCAGGGATGGGGAAGCTCTTCCTTGACTCAATCAGCCAGCGTGACTACACCACTTTGACGGCTTTGATCATGATTTACGGGACCTTGACTCTGCTGGGCAACCTCTTGTCTGACATTATCATGAGTCTGGTTGACCCAAGAATTCGCGTGAAGTAGAGGTGAAATGATGGCTTTATTTACTGTTGGTAAGAAAAAGAAGCAAGATGACAGAGCCCAAATTCCACCATCCGCTTTGAAGATTGCTTTTAGAGAAATTTTTAAAAGCAAGGCTGCAACTGTAGCTTTTTGCACAATTGTCGTTATTTTGCTCCTTACCTTTGGCGGTTCTTTGTTCCTAAATAGCGAGCAAGTTACTGAAATGCACATTTTGGAATCCTACGCTGGCTGGGGAGAAAATGGCCACTTGCTGGGCACGGACAACGGGGGTCGGGATATTTTGAATCTGTTGATCATGGGCGGGCGCAACTCGATTATGATTGGCCTTCTGGTCACTTTGTTTTGTGAAGTGGTTGGCCTGGTAGTCGGCCTGGTAGCTGGTTATTATGGCGGCACTATTGACTCCATCATCATGAGAATTGTCGACTTCGTGCAGATTTTGCCGCAAATGCCAATTTTGATCGTTTTGGTAACGGTTCTGCCAAACTATAATTCCATGACTTTGGTTCTGCTGATTTCGATGTTTGGCTGGACGGTTGAAGCCAGATACTACCGGTCCTTTATCTTGTCACAAAGAGAAAGAGACTATGTTCTGGCGTCTAAGACTTCAGGGTCTTCAAATACCAAGATCATGTTCCGGGAGATTCTGCCAAATATTGCATCAATGATCATCATCGATGTCGTTTTGAGCGTTTCTGGCAACATCGGGATTGAAACTGTCCTGTCCTTCATCGGCTATGGTTTGCCAACCAAGATTCCGTCTTTGGGGACCTTGATCGGTTTTGCCAATGACCCGGTTAACATTATTGATCGGCCGTGGCTCTGGCTGCCGGCAACTGTCTTGCTTTTGGTGATCTGCTTGAGCATCAACTATGTCGGCCAGGCCCTGCAAAAGGCTGGCGACGCTCGGCAAAGAGAAAATTAAATTAATTAGCATTAAATTAAATTTCTCATTGACTTTTAAAATGAAAATGTTAAAGTAAAAGACATGAAAGATAATTTTTGTGAATTGCTATCTCGATAACTATTCATATGCTGTGTGCTTTATCTTTTGAATATATTGTGTGGAGGTAAATTTAATTATGAAGAGAAGAACGCTCGGAACATTTGGAGTGCTTCTGGCCGGGGCAGCTTTGCTGGCCGGTTGCGGCAAGAGCAGCTCCAGCGACAGTAGCAGCGGGGCTAAGGATGCCAAGAAATTCCCGGAAGCTACTGCAACTGGTGTAGCCAAGAAGGGCGGCAGCATCACTATCGGTGAAGAATCTGACACGCCAGTCAAGGGTGTTTTCTTGAATGAAGTTTCTGACAGCCAATACGACCAAGACTTTATGCAGTTTGGGAATGAAACTCTGTTTGCAACGGATGACCAGTACAAGATCAACGACAAGGGTGCCGCAACCTTCAAGATGAACCGGAAGGCCAAGACGGTTACTATCGAAGTCAAGAAGGGCGTCAAGTGGTCTGACGGCAAGCAGGTAACTGCTAAGGACGTTGAATACTCTTACGAAATCATCGCCAACAAGGCCAGCCAGTCATCCCGCTACACCAGTTCACTTGCCGACATTGTCGGCTTGGAAGAATACCACGAAGGCAAGTCCAAGAAGATCTCCGGGATCGAAATGCCTGACGGTGAAAACGGGCGCAAGGTAGTTCTGCACTTTAAGGAAATGAAGCCGGGTATGACCCAGTCAGGTAACGGCTTCTTCTGGGAAGATGCAGCTCCATACCACTACTTGAAGGATGTGCCGTTCAGCAAGCTGCAATCTAGCGACAAGGTCCGGAAGAACCCGCTCTTCTTTGGTGCTTACAAGCTCTCCAAGCTGGTCCGGGGCCAATCCGCGACTTGGGTAAGAAATCCTTACTACTACCGTGGTCAAGCAAAGTTGGACAAGATCACCATCTCAGTAATCTCCCCAAACTCAGCTTCCCAGTCTATCAAGTCCAAGAAGTTTGATGTCATTGACGTTGTTAACTCCCAATGGAAGGAAGTTAAGGGGACCAAGGGCTACAACTTCGTTGCCCAAATTCCATTGGAATACTCATACATGGGCTTCAAGGTCGGCAAGTGGGACAAGAAGACCGGCTCAGTCAAGATGAATAAGAATTCTAAGATGAGCAACCGCTATCTCCGTCAAGCTATGGGTTATGCCATGAACGTTGATGAAGTAGACCAGCACTACACCCAAGGCTTGTCTTTCAGAGTTAAGACTCTAGTGCCAGAAGGCTTCGGTGACTTCTATGACAAGAGCTTGAAGGGCTTCCCGTTGAACATCAAGAAGGCCAACGCTTTGCTGGACAAGGCCGGTTACAAGAAGAAGAAGGGTGAAACTTACCGCCGGGATCCTAATGGCAAGAAGCTGACCATCCACCTGGCAGCCATGAGCAGCACTTCAAACCAGGAAGCAATCGTGCAAAACTACATCCAGCAATGGAAGAAGGTTGGCCTGCACGTAACTTTGACTAGTGGCCGTTTAATCGAATTCAACTCCTTCTATGACAAGGTGCAAAACGATGACCCATCAGTAGATGTCTTCATGGCCGCATGGTCCCTGTCCAGTGAACCTACTCAAGACGACCTTTACAGCGCCAAGGCGCCATATAACTTCACCCGTTTCGCAACCAGCGAAAACACCAAGCTGCTGAAGGAAATGGGTGGCGCCAAGGCCTTTGACCACAGCTACCGGGTACAAAAGTTCCACGAATGGCAACAATACATGCAAAAGGAAGCTTTTGTAATTCCTTTGAACAATGCTTACAAGATCACTTCGGTCAACAACAAGCTGATCAACTACTCTACCAAGCCGTCTAAGTCAGCTACTCTTTGGTACGAAACTGGCTTTAAGAAGTAAAAAATAATTAATATGCCATTACTAAAAAGAGGGGGAAATCCCCCCTCTTTTTTCTGTTCTCCCGGCTTAGGCCCGGTCTTGCCCCTTTTGTTATGGTAAACTAAGTAATGTAGCGATTTAGCAAAAAGGACTCTTGACTGATGAAGAAGATAACGAAAATAGCAATTTGCCTGCTAGCTGCCTTAACTTTAGCAGCCTGTTCACAACAAAGGGCAAATAAAAGCAAACAGGACAATAACAGCGGAGCTGAAGATGCCATGCAGTTCCCCGTAGCCACCAGTTTCTCCAAGACAAAAAAAGGAGGCAGCATCCGGGTAGCCCTGGAAACTGATACTCCTTTTACGGGGATTTTTTCTGATGAACTGGCAGATTCAACAACTGACGCGGCCTTAGCCCAGTTCGGGTCTGAATCATTGTTTGACACGGACAACAGCTACAATATCACCGATAGTGGGGCGGCGACCTTCAGCCTGGACCGGCAGGCCAAGCAGATCACTATCAATATTAAAAAAGGGGTCAAGTGGTCTGATGGCAAGCAGGTCGTGGCAAAAGACGTGGAATATGCCTACGAAGTAATTGCCAACAAGGCCACTAACAGCTCCCACTACACTTCTTCTTTGCAGGACGTGGTGGGTCTGAAGGAATATCATGATGGCAAAGCCAAGACGATCAGCGGGATCGAAATGCCGGATGGGGAAAATGGCCGCAAGGTCGTGATCCACTTTAAGCAAATGCACCCGGGGATGCTGAAGTCTGGCAACGGCTACTTCTGGGAATCTGCCCTGCCATATCACTACCTTAGGGATGTGCCTTTCGGGAAATTGAGAACCTGCATCGAAATCCGTAAAAAGCCCCTCTACTTTGGACCTTACAAGGTCCAGAGCATTGAAGCGGGCCAGAAGGCGGTTTGGACCCGCAATGAATACTACTGGCGGGGGACGCCGAGTTTGAGCAAGATCACTATTTCCATTATTTCGCCAAAGTCAGTTTCCACGGCCATTAAAGAAAAAACTTACGACATCATCGAAGTTGTTAACTCTCAGTGGCAGCAGATCAGGACTACCAAAAACTACAGGTTCGTGGCCACGATTCCTTTGAGATACAACTATCTGGGCTTCAAACTGGGGAAGTGGGACGAGAAGACCAACTCAGTTAAGATAAACAAGAATTCCAAGATGGCTAACAAGTCTCTCAGACAGGCGATCGGCTACGCAATGAACGTCACCCAGATCCAGCGTAAGTACACATCTGGCTTGACCTTCCGCATCAAGAGCTTGATTCCGTCGCAATTTGGCGACTACTACGATGACAAGAGCAAGGGTTATCCTTATAACCCGGCTAAGGCGAAAAAGCTTTTGGACAAGGCAGGCTACAAGCTCCAGTCGGGGGAAAAGTACCGGCGGGACCCGCAGGGGCATAAGCTGGTGATCCACCTGGCTGCCATGACCGGTGACGTCAGCCAAAGCAAGATCATCAGCAACTACATTAAGAAGTGGAAAGAAATTGGCTTAAACGTCAAACTGACCACTGGCCACTTGCTGGAATTCAATACTTTTTATAACCTGCTCTTCCAAGATGACAGCCAGGTCGACATGTTCATTGCCGGCTGGACTTTAAACAATGAGCCTTCCCAAAATGGTATCTACGGGGCGGGGACCCAGTACAACCTGGAACGCTTCGCTACCAAGACCAATAGCCAGCTTTTGGAAGAAATGGATTCCGATGCTGCCTTTAACATCCACTACCGGATCAAGGTCTTCAAAGAGTGGCAAAGATACATGCAAGAGCAAGCCTTTGTAATTCCTTTGACCAGTTCCTACAAGATTACAGCCATCAACAAGCAGCTGGTCAACCTCTCTTATGAACCGGCAGAAATGAACAACAGCCATCCATTATGGTATAAAATTGGTTATAAAAAATAATCTGCGACTCTGTTTTGTCCATTTGCCGGACAAGGCAGAGTTTTTTCTTGGAATTGGGTAAAAAAGGCGCTCTAATAGTGGGCTTTTGATATAATTTTTAGTGTTATGAAAGGATGTAAAGTTCATGGTCTCAACTAAATTTATTAAAATGCTGGATGAAAAATACGGGATCCGCTTCAAGGATGCCCGCTTGTTGGAGGAAGCCTTTACCCATTCCTCCTATCTCAATGAAAATCCCGGCAAAACTTTGGGGAATTACGAAAAGTTAGAATTTCTGGGGGACGCGGTCCTGGAATTTACGGTCTCTGACTACCTCTACCGCCACTTCCAGCACTTACATGAAGGGGAACTGACCAGACTGAGATCAAATATTGTCCGCACTGAAGGCTTCTCAAAAGTGGCCCTGGACTGCGGCTTTAAAGGGGAAATCAACCTTGGCGTCGGCGAGGAAAAAGCTGGCGGCCGCAACCGCAAGGCCCTTTTGGAAGACGTCTTCGAAGCCTTCAACGGCGCCTTGTTTTTGGACCAAGGAATTGAAGTGGTTGAAAAGTTTCTCAGCCAGACCGTTTATCCTTTAATCGCGGCTGGCTACTTTACCCCGTCGCGGGACTTTAAGACGGACCTGCAGGAACTTCTGCAGCAAAACGGCAGCGTGAATATCGAATACCGGGTGTTAAATGAGAGCCAGCAGCCGCCTCACTTTGAAGTTGAAGTCCTGGTCGACGGCAAGAAGCTGGCAAACGGGGAAGGACGCAACAAGAAAAAGGCTGAGCAGGACGCGGCCAACCATGCCTTGGAGCACTTGAATGGAGGAAAATAGTGCCTTTAACTAGTTTAATTTTGGAGGGCTTCAAGTCTTTTGCGGACAAGACGGTGATCGACTTTACCAAGGGGATTACCGGTATTGTCGGTCCTAACGGGTCAGGCAAGAGCAACATTACTGAAGCCATTCGCTGGGTCATGGGGGAAGGCAGTGCCAAGTCCTTGCGTGGCCGCAACATGAAAGACGTGATTTTTGCCGGAAGTCAGTTCCGCAAGCCCTTAAACCGGGCTGAAGTGACCATGGTCTTTGACAACCGGAATAAGGAATTGGACCTTCCAGCTGACCAGGTCACAATCACCAGACGGATTTTAAAGTCCGGCGACAATGAATACTTGATTAACCAGCAGCCAGTTCGCCTGCGGGACGTCCGGGCCCTCTTTTTGGACTCTGGCATTTCCCAAAACAGCCTGGCCATCATTTCCCAGGGGCGGGTGGACCAGATCCTCAATTCCCAGGCCCGGGAAAGACGGGGAATTTTCGAAGAAGCAGCCGGGGTGCTCCACTTTAAGCAGCAAAAGCAGCAGGCCCAGGAGCAGCTGGAAACAACCAATGACAACTTGATCCGGATCAATGACCTGGTCAACGAGCTGGAGAAGCGACTGGAGCCTCTGCATGAACAGAGCTCCTTGGCCCAGGAATACCAATTTCAAAAAGCCGCCCTTGATGAGGACTTGAAGACCCTGCTGGCCTTTGAAATCGCTGACTTGGACCAGGAAGAAAGGGAAGTCTCCAATAAACTGGCCAAGAGCCAGGAACTTTTAAGCCGGCTGGACGCGGAAGTCAAGCAGTCCCAGGCCAAGCTGGCGGCTAAAAGAGAAGAATTCCAGCTGGAAAGCCAAAAGCGGGACCAGGTGCAAGCAGAAGTCCTTAAGTTGACCAACCGGCTTTCAAAAATCAACACTTCCTTGCAGGTTTCCCAGCAGTCCCGGCAGTTTGACCAGGCGACCAGGCTGGAATACCAGCGACAACTGGCTGACATAAAAGAAAATCTGGCGGCTACGGATGCGGAAATCGCCAAATTGGCTGACCAGGAAGCTGAATATGCCGGGCAATTAGACCAGCTGAAAGAAAAAAGGCAGAAGCTGGCTGACCAGCTGAAAGAAGACCCGGCCAGTCTCAAATTGAAAGTTGAAGACCTGCGATCGCAATATATTCAGACTCTGCAGGACCAAACCAGTGCCAACAACCAACTGGTCTACCTGGAAGGGGAAATTAAGCGGGCCAAAGAGAGCAAGGACCAGCGCTATGAAGATACCTCCAGCCAATTGGCCAAGAGCCAGGAAGAACTGGAAGGCCTGCGGTCTAAGGGACAAAAGCTGCGGGCAGAAAATGACCAGCTGCAGGCGGAATTAAAGGAAGCCAGCGATCAATTAGGGCATTTAGCTGCTGACCAGCAGGTCGCTCAAAAGCAGCTGCAGGCAGATTTGACCAACCTCCAGCGGCTGACTGCCCGCCGGGATGCCCTGGTCAATATCCAAAAGCGGCATGATGGCTACTATGCCGGCGTCAAGCAGGTTTTAAACCAGCCAGACCGCTTCCCGGGCATTATCGGGGCAGTTGGGGAGCTTTTAACCTTCCCGGCTGACTTGGAAGCAGCCATGACGACTGCCCTTGGCGGCAGTGTCCAAAGTCTGGTGGCTAAGGACCGGATGGCGGCTAAAGATGCTATTCAGCAGCTGAAGGTCAGAAGACTGGGCCGGGCAACTTTTTTGCCTCTGGATGCTTTAAGATACCGGGCAATCCCAGCTTCAACCCGGCAGGCTCTGGAACGCTTTGCCGGCTTCCAAGGCCTGGCCAGCGAATTGGTTGAGGCTAAAGGCGATACTGACATTTCAGAAGCTATCCAGTATCTGCTGGGCAGCATCATTATCGTTGACAATATGGACACGGCCCTGGCTGTCTCCAGGCAGATCGGCCACTACCGGGTCGTTACCCTGGACGGGGATGTCATCAGTCCCGGCGGGGCCATGACTGGCGGTGCTCGCAACCAGCGGAATAATTCCCCCTTGCAGACAACGGCTGAAATCAACAAGACGACGGCCATGCTAGAGGAATTAGAAGGACAGTTCCATATTAAAGAAGAAAAGCTGGCAGGTTTAGACAAGCAAGTCAAAGACAAGCAGGAGACCCGGGACCAAATCAGCCGGGATTTGCAGAGCCTACAGCAGGACTTGAGCGCGGCAGTTTTGACTTTCCAAAGCCAGGAAAAAGAAGTCAAGCGGCTGGAAAGCGCCGTTCAGCTCTACCAGGCTCAGCAGGCTGAACAAGCTGCCTACCTGGCAGATTTGACTGATAAAGAAAAGGTCCAAAAGGCCAAGAAAGAAGAGCTGGCCGCTTTAGCCGACCAGCAAAAACAAGACTTGGCCAGTCTGCAAGAGACTATTCAGAATTACACTGACTTAAACCGGGGCGTGCAAGAAAAATTAGCTGAACTTGACCCGCAATTGGCAGTTTTGGCCAACAAGCAAGAAAACCTGCAGGCCAGAAAAGCTGAGCGCGGCCGGCAAAAGGCAGCCAGCCAGAAGCAGATAGCGCAGCTGGAAGAAAAACTGGCTGCTTTGGACAGTTCCAGTCAAATGTCAGCAAGCAAGAAAGAGGAGCTGGGCCTTGAAAAAGACCAGCTCCTGGCTGAGCAAAAGGACAAGCAGGCAGATCTGGATGCAGCCAGCCAACTCTTGGGCCAGCTAAACGGGCAGATCAACCAGCTGGAAGCCGTGGCGACCAGAAACTATGACTTAAGAAAAGACGCGGCCAGCGAGCAAGAAGGGTTCTTAGTCAAGCTGGCCACGGTTAAAGGTGAGCTCAAGCAGCACCTGGACAGTTTAAGAGAAGACTACTCCTTGACTTATGAAGCCGCGCTTTCCCAGGCCAAGCTGGAAAATACAGAAGAAAACCAGCAGAACCTGCGCCGCAGCGTCAAGCTGCACCGGATGTCTTTGGAAGATATCGGCCCGGTCAACTTGGGGGCGATTGACGAGTATAAGGAAGTCAAGGACCGCTATGACTTCTTGAATGGGCAGCAAAACGACCTGCTGGAAGCAAGAAGCAACCTGCAGCAGTCGATGGATGAACTGGACCAGGAAGTCAAGGACCGCTTCAGCCAGACCTTCCAGCAGATTTCGGCTTCTTTCAGCCGCCTTTTCCCGGTGGTTTTTGGCGGGGGCAATGCCCGCTTGAGCTTGACGGATCCGGACGATTTGCTGGAGAGCGGGGTGGAAATCATCGCCCAGCCGCCTGGCAAAAAATTGCAGCGCTTGAGCCTTTTGTCCGGCGGGGAGCGGTCGCTGACGGCGATCACCTTACTTTTTGCCATGCTGGAAGTCAACCCAGTGCCATTCTGCGTGCTGGATGAAGTGGAAGCGGCCCTGGATGATGCCAATGTTGTCCGTTTCGCCCGTTTCCTGCGCCAATATGACAGCCAGACCCAGTTTATCGTGATTACGCACCGGCGGGGGACCATGGAACAAGCTGACCAGCTCTACGGGGTGGTCATGCAGGAATCCGGGATATCCCAGATTTTGTCGGTCTCCTTGAAAGATTTAAAAGATGAGGTATAACCGTGGGATTATTTGATCGAATCAAAAAGAGCCTGTTTGGCCAAAAAGACGAAGAAAAACCAGAAGAAGTCAAGGCTGACCAGGAAGAAGCCGTAGAAGCGGAAAATGAGTCAGTCGAAGAAAGTACAGAAACTACAGAAACTTCTGAAGAAGCAGTAGCAGAAAAGGCTGAAGCAGAAGAAACTGTTGAAGAAGAATCTACCGAAGAAACTGAAGTTGCTAAAGAAGCAGTAGAGGAAGAAAAGCCAGAAACTACTGAAACTGCAGAAGAAGCAGTAGAAGAAACTGAAACTGCAGAAGAAGCAGTTGAAGAAGAAAAGACTGAAGCAGAAGAAGAGACAACTGAACCAGCAGAAGAAAGTACAGAAGAAAAAACGACTGAGCTCTATGAAAAAGGGTTGGAGAAGTCCAACAAGGGCTTTGGCGCCCGCCTCAACGCCTTTTTGGCCAAGTTCAGAACGGTTGACGAAGACTTCTTTGACGACTTGGAAGAATTGCTGATTGAATCTGACGTTGGCTATGAAACCAGTGAGGAACTGACCGACCAGCTCAGAGAAGAAGCCAAGCTGCAAAAGGCCAAGAGCCGGGATGACTTGAAGCGGGTCATCGTGCAAAAGCTGGTGGAAGTCTACGACGAAAATGCCGACAGCGAAAATGAAAAGCTGGCTTATGATCCTAACGCCAAGCCAAATGTTTACCTCTTCGTCGGCGTCAACGGGGCCGGCAAGACCACTACGGTCGGCAAATTGGCCAAGCGTTTCCACGACCAGGGCAAGAAGGTCCTGTTAGTCGCTGCCGACACTTTCAGAGCCGGCGCGGTTGAGCAACTGGTTGAATGGGGCAAGCGGACTGGGGTTCCAGTCGTAACTGGCCCGGACAAGGCTGACCCGGCTGCCGTGGTCTACGACGGCTTAGAGCGGGCGATTGCGGAAGAAGCAGACTACCTCTTGGTTGACACGGCGGGCCGTTTACAAAACAAGGTCAACTTGATGAACGAGTTGGAAAAAATCCAGCGGACCATCAAGAAGCGCTTGCCAGACCAGCCAGCTGAAACCCTCCTGGTTCTGGACGGGTCAACTGGGCAAAACGCCCTCCTGCAGGCCAAGGACTTTAACAAGACGACCAAGCTGTCTGGTTTAGTTTTGACCAAGCTGGACGGGTCTTCCAAGGGTGGGGTAGTTCTGTCCATCCGCCACGAAATGAAGCTGCCAGTCAAATTGGTTGGCCTGGGCGAAAAGGCGGAAGACTTGGCCGACTTTGACGCGGCCAACTACGCCGTCGGCCTTTTCCACGACCTGCTGTAAGAATTAGTCAAAAAGTTACCTGAATTAGTTTTTGCAAAAATAAAAGAAAGAAGATTTTCAATTTCTATGAAAGATGATGCATGTACCAGCATCCTGGTTGGCAAAAAGGCCGCCATGGATGGCAACAACTTGATCGCCAGAAATGACGATACCTTTTCTCCATTAAACCAGCAAAAGTTCGTCGTGAATCCTGCCGTTCACGGGCAAAAGGGCCGCAAGATCAAATCTTGGCTGAACAAGTTCGCAATGGACCTGCCAGAAGATGCCTACCGCTACCCAGCCGTGCCAAACGTTGACTACAAGAAGTACGGCTACTATGAAGAAAGCGGGATTAACGAAAAGAACGTGGCCATGTCAGCCACCGAATCAACTTACGGCAATGAGCGGACCTTGGCCTTTGATCCATTAGTGGTGGACGGTCTTGACGAAGACTGCATCGTTAACGTTGTTTTGCCTTATATTGATTCAGCTCGGGATGGCGTACAGTATCTGGGCAAGCTGATTGCCAAGTATGGGTCACCAGCCGGCAACTCCGTGCTCTTTTCTGATAAGGACGAAATCTGGTACATGGAAATCGTAACCGGTCACCACTGGGTGGCCCAAAGAATTCCAGACGATGCCTACGCAATTGCTGCTAATCGGGTTTCCATTGAGGAAGTCGACTTTGACAA
The DNA here is from genome assembly GCF_944327175.1 of uncultured Lactobacillus sp. Lineage (GTDB taxonomy): Bacteria > Bacillota > Bacilli > Lactobacillales > Lactobacillaceae > Lactobacillus. The sequence continues at coordinate 76,538 of NZ_CALVGT010000032.1, read as the reverse complement.
GCCGGACGACTTCATGTGGAGCGAAGGCATCCGGGAATTTGTGGCTGACCACAACTTAAATCCAGACATCTACGCCTGGAACTTCCGCCACATCTTCGGCACCTATACTGAGCAGGACCGTCACTACAACACTTCCCGGGTCTGGTACGGGCAAAAGATCTTGAACCCAAGCATTGAGCAAGACCCTGAAGACCCAGACTTGCCATTTATCCGCAAGGCCGAAAAGAAGATCAGCAAAGAAGACATCGAATACATCCTGGGCTCACACTACCAAGACACGGTCTTTGATCCCTTTGGCACCCGCGGGACGGATGAAGAGCACCACCGCTACCGGCCAATCGGCCTCAACCGGACCCAAAACGCCCACATCTTGGAAGTTAGAAGTGACCAGGAAGAAGGTTTAGCCGGGATCATGTGGCTCTGCATCGGGGGACCGACTTTCACTCCATTTGTGCCTTTCTTTACCAATATGAATGACACTGATCCTTCTTATAACGATACTTCCCTGGAATACCGGCAGTCAGATGCCTGGTGGTTCTACAAGTCTTTAGCAGCTCTGGTGGAAAGCCACTACTCCCACTTTGTTCAAATGGACGCGACCTATTTGACTGAGCTGAACCGCTACTTCCGCGCCCGGGTGGCTGAAGTGACTGACCAGGCCCAAGGCCTCGTCGGCGAAGAACTAACTGCCTTTTTGACCAAGGCCAACCAGGAAACAGTGGCCCACTGCCGCCAGGAAAGCGAAAAGCTCTGGGGCCAGCTCTTTAAGGAAGCCATCAAGCTGTCCAAGCTGACTTTCAATATGGATAAAAATCTCTAAAAAGTACTGCACTTGCAGTGCTTTTTGCTATACTGGTAACCAGGTAAAAAAGATGGATGAATTGAGCAAAAATGAAGCTCTGGGTGACCTGTACGCCATGTACGGCGCCTTGCTCACCCGGGGCCAGCAGGATTATTTTGAAGATTATTACTATAACGACCTGTCTTTAGGCGAAATTGCCGACAACCGGCATGTCTCAAGACAAGCGGTCTATGACAATTTACGGCGCAGCACCAAGTCTTTGGAAAAATACGAAGACAAGCTGCAGCTGCTGGCCAGTTACAGCCAATTGGAAGAAGGCATCAGTCAGGCCTTAGCCAGCCTGGCCGCCGGTGACCAGGAAACGGCCAAATTGCAGCTGGAAGACTTGCTGCAGATAATTAGAGGAGAATAAGATGGCATTTGAAAATTTAAGTGAACGTTTGCAGAAGGCCCTGCGCAACTTGACCGGGAAGGGGAAGATTTCTGAAGAAGACATCAACGCCGCCTCCCGGGAAATCCGCCTGGCCTTGCTTGAAGCCGACGTCAACTTCAAGGTGGTCAAGGACTTTATCAAGACCATCAAAAAGCGGGCCCTGGGACAGGAAGTGCAGGAATCACTGACTCCAGGCCAGCAGGTCATCAAGATCGTCAATGAAGAACTGACCAAGATGATGGGGGAAGAAGCGGTCGGCTTAACCAAGTCCCCGCATATCCCAACCGTTATCATGATGGTCGGTCTGCAAGGTACAGGTAAGACTACCACGGTCGGCAAATTGGCCTACCGCTTGATGAAGGAAGAAAAGGCCCGGCCGTTTTTGATTGCCGGTGACATCTACCGGCCAGCGGCCATTGACCAGCTCAAGCAAATCGGGGCGGACTTGAATGTTCCAGTTTACAGCGACCCGGAAGAAAAGAGCGTGGCCAAGATTGTGGAAGACGGCCTGGCCGAAGCAGCCGTCCACAGAAACGATTACGTAATCATCGACACGGCCGGCCGGCTGGAAATTGATGAACCTTTGATGAAGGAACTGGAAGAAGTCAAGGCGGTCAGCCACCCGGACAATATCCTCTTGGTCGTTGACGCCATGACCGGGCAAGCCGCGGCTGATGTGGCCAAGACCTTCAATGAACGCCTAGACGTGACTGGGGTCATCTTGACCAAGCTGGATGGTGACACCCGGGGCGGGGCCGCCTTGTCGATCAGAGCCATTACCGGCAAGCCGATCCTCTTCACTGGGCAAGGGGAAAAGCTGACCGACCTGGAAGTCTTCCACCCGGACCGGATGGCTTCCAGAATCCTGGGCATGGGGGACATGCTGACCTTGATCGAAAAGGCCCAGCAGGACTACGATGCCAAGCAGGCGGAAAAAGTTGCCCAGAAGATGCGGGAAAACACTTTTGACTTCAACGACTTTATCGACCAGCTGGAACAGGTGCAAAAGATGGGGCCGCTGGATGAAATCATGAAGATGATTCCCGGCATGGCCAATAACCCGCAATTAAAGAACTTCTCAATCGATGAGAAGCAGATCGCCCACACCAAGGCCATCGTCTACTCCATGACGCCAGCCGAAAGAGAAGACGAAAGCCTGCTTAACCCGAGCCGGCGCCGGCGGATCGCGGCCGGGTCAGGCGTGCCGATTGTGGAAGTCAACCGAATGATCAAGGAGTTCAAGACGGCCAAGGACATGATGTCCAAGGTGACTAAGGGGAACTTCAAGGACTTGGAGAAATTGCCTGGCATGAACAGCCCGATGGCTAAGATGGCCATGCGGCGGATGGGGAAGAGCTTCAAGAAGAAGAAGGCCAAGAAAATGAAGAAGATCAAGCGCTTCCACTCATAATTTTAAAAAAAGGGCAGGCTGTTAAGTAAAAATACTTTACAGGCTGCTCTTTGGATGTTATAGTATAACTATTGAAATTTAGGAGGACTAATTAATGTCAGTTAAGATTCGTATGCGCCGTATGGGTGCTAAGAGAAAGCCATTTTACCGGATTGTTGTAGCAGATTCACGTGCACCGCGTGACGGCCGCTTCATCGAAGAAGTTGGTTACTACAACCCAGTTTCACAACCAAAGGAATTGAAGCTTGATGAAGACAAGATCTTTGAATGGCTGAAGAAGGGTGCACAACCTTCAGACACTGTTCGTTCACTTCTTTCAGGCGCTGGCTTGATGGCTAAGTTGCACGACGAAAAGTACAACAAATAATTGGAAAAGGTTTGGGGCACTAGCTTCAAACTTTTTTGTTTGAAAAGGAAAAACATACACCATGAATTACTACAATGTTGGCAAAATCATCGCGACCCATGGCTTAAAGGGTGAAGTCAAGGTCGCTTTGACCACCGACTTTCCGGAAGACCGCTTCAGAACTGGTTCCCGTCTTTACCTGGGCGACGGAAGCCGGGAAGTGACGGTAGCCGCTGGCCGGCCCTTTAAGCAGTTCTGGCTGGTAACTTTTGAGGAAATCACCGATATCGACCAGGCGGAAAAGCTGAAGGGGACGGAAATCTTGATCAGCGAAGAAGACCAAGGGGAATTACCTGATGGGGTCTACTACTATAGAGACCTCTTGGGCTGCAAGGTTTTCGACGATGAAAGCGGGGAAGAAATCGGCGAATTGACTGATATTGAAGCGCCAGGCGCCAATGACATCTGGGAAGTAACTGACGAAAACGGCAAGAACTTCTGGCTCCCATACATCCCGCAGGTCGTTAAGAGCGTGGATATTGATAATAAAGAAATCCGGGTTGAATTAATGGAGGGCTTGAGATAGTGAACATCAACGTATTGACCCTGTTTCCTGAAATGTTTACCCCCTTGCAGGTTTCCCTGCTTGGCCGGGGCCAGGAAGATGGCAAGTGGAAGCTGAACCTGGTCAACTTCCGCGATTTTTCTGACCGGCCGCACAAGTCCGTCGATGACACTCCTTATGGGGGCGGGGCCGGGATGGTTCTGCAGGTGATGCCGATCAAGAAGGCCCTTGATTCCCTGGAAAAGAAGGGCAAGGTCATCATTACGGCGCCCCAGGGGAAAACTTTCAATGAACAGATGGCTCAGGAATGGTCCAAGGAAGAAAACCTGACCTTCATCTGCGGGCACTTTGAAGGTTTTGACCAGCGGGTTTACGACCTGGCTGACGAAACTGTGTCAATCGGCGACTACGTTTTGACTGGCGGGGAGCTGCCAACTATGAGCATGATCGACGCTACTGTCCGCCTTTTGCCAGGGATTCTGGGCAATGCCTTGTCACCAGTTGAAGAATCCTTCTCAGACGGCCTGTTGGAATATCCGCAATACACCCGGCCAGCTGATTTTGCGGGGCAAAAGGTGCCAGATGTCCTCCTTTCAGGCAACCACGGCAAGATCGATGAATGGCGGCACTACCAGGCCTTGAAGGCTACCAAGGAGCACCGGCCGGACCTGCTGGAGAAGCGGGACTTGACCCCGGAAGAAGTCAGAATGCTGCGGCAGATCAGAGAAGACGAGCAGGCTAATAGGTGATTTGATGACGCTGCAATGGAGGAAGCTTTTTTCCAACCGGATCCTGGACCGGGGAAGGGACTATTGGAAAAGGGACTGGGTCTACGCGCCCAGCTACAGCGACTTGCCGGCTGGCATCCACTGCCGGGTCGGCAAGCCCGGGCAGAGCTATGACGTAGAAATCGACTTCTCTGATGACTGGAGCGAGATCAAGTGGATGGACTGTGACTGCCCATACGCTTCTGAAGGCTACAACTGCAAGCACGAGGCAGCCTGCTTATACGCCACGGAGCTTTTTATCGAAGGGATGCAGGCCATCCAGGAACCCTTGACCAGTGATTTGCCGGCAAGTGACCGTAAAAAGCGGCAGGAAGAGATCATTGAAAAGGTCTACGGCCTGGGCAGAAAATACGTCAATTATATTTTTGATCCTGGTAAAATTCTTGCATCAGTTGACTTTGATCCTGTCCTTTGGGAGCGGATCTGGGATAATCCGGCCCTGGCCCACTTGGTTGCTGTTAACCTGGATGACAGCCAGGCTCATGCTGACCAGCCCCTTTTAACGGTTACCGGCTTCAGCCATTTCGCCAACCGCGGTAACGGGGACAGGGTCAGCGTTAAAGTTGGCCTTAATAAGGTGATTGAGCTGAATTGCAATTTTAGCGAATGCAAGCAGGATGAAATTATCGGCCCCTGCCGGCATGAAATTGCCCTCCTGCAGAAGCTGGTTTTGATGATTATGCGGGAAAACCCGGGTGAATTAACTGACTACCAGGCAGGCCGCGCCTTGGCCCGGGCAGAGATGCTGGAAGAATTTGACCGGGATGCTTTAGAGGACGTGAAGCTTTTGGCCCAGCTGGAAAAAGAGCCGGGCGGGTCCCTTTCAGTCAAGTTTAAAGTTGGCCAAAAGCGCCTTTACGTGGTCAAAAACATCCAGAATTTTGTCGACGACGTTTTAAGCTGGCGGCCAATGTCCCTGGGCAAGGAAGAAGTCTTGGTGTCACCAGATTCTTTTGACCCGGCCAGCCAGCGCCTGTTCAGCTTTTTGGCCACCATCGCGGCAGATGGGGCGGAAATTTACGGGAAGTCAAAAAGGAGCATTGAGATTGCTTCCGGCCGGATTGACGGCTTTTTCGCGGCGGTTGAAGGCAGCGAAGTCGAAAATTTGGACAATAAGCAGGTCGTTCCTGCCAAGCGGGGCGAACTGGAGAAAGCTGAGCTTGAGATCGACGTATACGGGAGCCGGGGGATCAGCATTACCGGGATTTGCCCGCCGGTACTCCGGGGGATCCGGGCCAGCTATCAGCTGACAGATGAGGCATTTATTGCCGGCAAGCTTGGCAACATGCTGTACGCCCTTTTTGGCAATAAAGAAAATATTGACGTGTCCTTTGACATAAACCAGCTGAGCCAATTCAAGGCCACTGTCCTGCCCCTTTTGAAAAAATACAGCAACTTGACTATTAGTCAGGCTGCCCAGCAGCTTTTGGAAGAGGCAGGAGGCCTGGAAAAGAGCCAGCTGCGCCTGGATGTAGAGGGCGATGATGTAGTTGGCCAGGCCCGGGTCTTTTACCAGGGCAAAGAGCTCCGCTTGGGCGAAAGCGGGGAGAGGGCAGTTAAGCGGGACTGGTACAAGGAAAAGAAGCTGGCTGAGCTTTTGGAGAAATATTTTGACCTGGAAGACGGCGACTGCCGCTTGGATAAAGGGGATGACGACGCGGTATACCAGCTTTTGGAAGGGATGCCGAAATTGCTTGCCGCCTTTGATGAAGTTGAAGTTACTCCAGCCTTTAAAAAGCTCAAGCTTAAAGACAGGCTGAATCTGGCTTTTGGCCTTTCCTTAAGTGACGGGCTTTTGCGCTTGGATCTGCAAAGTGAGCTGACGCCAGAAGAATTAGCGGAGGTCTTCAGCCAGTACAAGGACCGGAAGAAGTATATCCGCTTGAAGAACGGCAGCTTCCTTAATCCAGCCAGCCAGGACTTGGAAAAGCTGGCCCTTTTAGCTAAAAACTTAGATTTAACCGCTAAGGATTTTGGCAAAGAGCAGCTGGAAATGCCGGCCTACCGGGCCCTTTACGTTGACCAGCTCTTAAAAGAGCAGGAGATGGGTGAAATTGAGCGCGACGACCACTTCCAGCAACTGATCGACGATTTTGACCAAAAAGAAGCGTCACTGGAATTGCCAAAGAGACTGGAGAAGATTCTCCGGCCCTACCAAAAGACCGGGACTGCCTGGATGAACCGGCTGGCCCAGCATGGCTTTGGCGGGATTCTGGCGGATGAAATGGGTCTGGGCAAGACCTTGCAGGTGATCAGCCTCCTGGCCAGTCAAAAGGGCCAGCCAAGTTTGATCGTGGCTCCGGCCTCCCTGGTTCTGAACTGGGAAGCTGAGTTTAAAAAGTTTGTCCCGAAAATGAAGACCCTGGTTTTAGCCGGCTCTAAGAAAGAGCGAAGCGAGCAGCTGGCAGATTTAAAGGATATCGACGTTGTGATTACTTCTTATGACCTGCTTAAGCGCGATATTGCTAACTATGCCCCGCATACTTTTGCCTATGAAGTAATCGATGAGGCGCAGATGATCAAAAATCCGCGGACAGCCGCGGCTAAGGCCGTTTCCGTCGTCAAGGCCAAACACTGCTTTGCCTTGACCGGGACACCAATTGAAAACCGTTTGAGCGAACTGTGGAGTATTTTTAACTTCATCATGCCGGGCTTTTTAAAGAGCTACCGGGAATTTAAGAAGGATTTTGAAAGCCCGATCGTTAAAGAAGATGACCAGGACTGCCTGACCCGGCTCAGTCAGATGGTTGGCCCCTTTATCCTGCGCCGCTTGAAAAAAGACGTCCTCAAGGACCTGCCATACAAGCTGGAGGAAGTCCGCTATGTCGGTATGGGCAAGGAGCAGAGAAAGCTCTATGACGCTGAAATTGCCCGCTTGAAAAAGAAAGTCATGGCTGAGGATGATGAAGGCATCAAGCGCGAGCAGATTCAGATTCTGGCAGCATTGACCAGGATCAGGGAAATCTGCTGCGACCCGGGCCTGCTTTATGAAGACTACAAGGGTGAATCTGAAAAGCGCCTGGCCTGCGTGGACTTGATCAAGAGCGCGATTGACGCGGGCCACAAGGTCCTGCTTTTCTCCCAGTTTACCAGCATGCTGGACCTGCTAGCAGAAAGCCTGAAGGCAGAGGAAATCGGCTTTTTACGGATCGATGGCCAGACCCCTAAAGCCAGACGGCTGACTTTAGTCAACGTCTTCAACCATAAAGACAGTCCGGCTAAGGTCTTCTTGATTTCCCTTAAGGCCGGGGGGACGGGGCTCAACTTGACCGGGGCGGATACCGTCATTCACTATGACCCATGGTGGAACGTGGCGGCCCAGAACCAGGCAACTGACCGGGCCCACCGGATCGGCCAGGAAAAGAAGGTAACGGTCTACAAGCTGATTGCCAAGGACACGGTTGAAGAAGCTATTTTGGACTTGCAGGAAGCTAAGAGCCAGCTGGCGCAAGGCATCTTGACGGCAGAGTCTGTTTCCAGCACCAGCCTGCAAAAGGAAGACTTGCTCAAGATTTTGGACTAAAGAAGCTTGCTTTGCCTGGCCAAAGATGGTATTCTATTAGACGTGGTATTTTACCAATAAAGATTAGGGGTGTTCCGCTGGCCCAGAGAGGTTGATGAATGCCGTAGAAGGAGAAACAATAATGGATCCATTAATTCAAGAATTGACTAAAGAACAACTTCGTGACGACATGCCTGAATTCCGTGCCGGGGACACTGTTCGTGTTCACGTACGTGTTGTTGAAGGTACTCACGAACGTATCCAGATCTTCGAAGGTGTCGTAATCAAGAAGAAGGGTACTGGCATCGGTGCTACTTACACTGTTCGTAAGATTGCTTCCGGCGTTGGCGTTGAACGGACTTTCCCAGTTAACACTCCACGTGTTGCCAAGGTTGAAGTTACCCGTCACGGCCGCGTACGTCGTGCTAAGCTTTACTACTTGCGGACTCGTAGCGGTAAGGCTGCTCGTATCGCAGAACGTCGTCGTTAATTCTGACAACGAATCTGAAACTGCTTTGCATTTTGCAAGGCAGTTTTATTTTTGCGCGTTTTGGAACTAACGTTCGAAAAATCGTGCTATAATTATGATAAAAACAGCAAGGAGGGGCAGGCATGCGCTTGGCGGAAGTAGCCGACTACATTCAAAGCAAATATGATATTGAGGCTAGCTACGTCGACCTGGCCGGGCAGACCTTGGCTGCCGTCACGGTCCCAGGAGCAAATGAAAGCTTTGCCCTGCTCCTTAAGAAGGACGGCCGCGAAACGGTTGAACTGAAATGCGGGTCACTGGCTAAGTTTTTGGCTGGCCAGCCTGCTTTTGGACCAGCGGTTTTTATGCAGGACCCGGCCTGGATCAGTGTTGATTTAACAAATCCTGCTTTAAACGACCGCTTCTTTTACAAGACCCTGGATTCTGCCTACCAGAGCTCCCGGCCCTTGGAAGTTGTAAAAAATGAAGATGTAGATAGGCAAGATAGCAGCCAAGAACATGAAATCTACCTGCTGGATGATGAGGGAGAAGACTTCCAAGAAGAAGTGATCCCTAAACGGCCAAAGCGGCCGGCTTTTTTCAAAGACAGCGACTTTGACCGCCTGCTGGCTGAAAAGGGCAAGCCCGTGGTCCCGGAAGGGATCAAGCAGATGCAGGAGGCTTACGACTATCTGGCAGTACCCCGCCGGGAGAGCAATTTTTACCGGCAGGGGATGCTGATGGCAAATTACGAGGATGATTTTGCCAAAATGGTCCCAATTAACAAGCAGCGGCCAGTCTACCATGATCTGACCGTCGACCAGTTGCGGTCCTATTTTTCCTGGCGGACCAAGTTCCGGCAGGGCAAGTACAAGCCAGCTCCGGCTCCCTATGTCTATTTGCTGGCCAGTGAATTAGTCTGCCAGATTGGGGTTAAGGATAAAGCTGATGGCCTCCGTCAACTCCGCCTTCTTTTTGCCAAGTGCGCGGAGCAAAAGGATATTTCCACTAGCTGGCAGCAAAAGCATATCTTGCAGAACTACCTGGTTTATTACGGCTTTTCCCTTGATCAAATCCGCCCGGCTTTTGCAGACGAGCTGATGCGGGGGGAGGTTTATCATCATCTCTTGTCCGGTGAAGCAAGCGGGCAGGAACTCTACCAGGCCATTTGCTGCTTGTCTTCTTATTTGCCTAAGAACAATCCCTTGCTGAAAAAGGAACCGGAGAAGTTTTATGAACTTTTAGCCCAGGTCTGGCAGGAAGTCCGCCTTAACCCTTATCAATTGCTTAAGCTTTTGGTCGGGGAAAAAACGACCTTGCCGGTAGAAATGTTTGCTGATACAGTTTTCTTCAGCCTTGATCCGGTCAAAGAAGCTGAGCTCATTTTAGCTCCTGGCCTTGTCTACCGCTGCCAGGGCGGGCAGTGGAGTAATGAAGTCTACTGGCCTTCCAGCCGGCAGAGACAGATTTTGGCCAATTTCATGCATGAATTTGACCGCTTGAGCCGGCAGGCCTTTAAGCAGGGACGGGCCTTGAAAGAAAAAGACCTGCCTCCCGCTTTTAAGCAGGCAATCGTACAAGGAATTGCTGACTACCAGGAAATCCTGGTAGAAAGGGCCCGGCCAAAGGTTAAGATCAATCTGGCCAGCCTGGACCAGATCCGGGCTGACGCGGCTGAAACCAAGGAAAGCCTGCTGACTGAAGAAGAACGGCAGCTGGAAGCCGAAGAAGCTGAAAGAATAGAGAAAAATTCTATCGAGAAAAGTAAGCAAGTACCTAAGTCTTCTGCTACAGAGGAAAAGATGACAAAGGTTATCGATGAATCAGCTGCTAGTGACCTGGGCTTAGACGAGAATGAAGAGCAGCTGCTTTTGGCTCTTTTTTCCGGCCAGCCCTACCAGGACTTTTTACGCCAGCGGCACCTGCTCTTAAGCGTGGTCGTGGACCAGATCAATGAGAAGATTTTTGACGAAATCGGCGATGCCGTAATCGACTGCGATGGCCAGAAGGCGGAAATCGTGGAAGATTACCGGAGCGACCTTGCCGACTTATTAGGGATTGAGGAGAAATAGTGGAGCAAAAGAAACGGATTCCCAAGCGGATTGCCCAAACGGTTATCAGTTCACTTAAAGGCGGGGTAGTGCCCCGGATTGGCCTGCCATATATCACGGTGGGCCGGAAGGCGGAAATCGCGGCCCTTTTACACGACGTTGACTTAGTCAAAGAAGGAGGGGCCTCCTTCCGCTTTGTCGTGGGCCGGTACGGGTCAGGCAAGAGTTTTTTGCTGCAGACCATCCGCAACTACGTGATGGACAGAAATTTTATCGTCTTAGATGCCGACCTGTCCCCGGAACGCCGCCTGCAGGGCAGCAAGGGCCAGGGCCTGGCCACCTACCGGGAACTGATCCAGAACCTGGCCACCAAGACCCGGCCGGAAGGCGGAGCCTTAACTTTAGTCCTGGACCGCTGGATCAACAATGTCCAAACGGCAGTAGCCAGCAAAATTCCTTTTGATGACCCCGGCTTTCAGACAGCTGTTGACCAAAAGATTGTCAGCCAGATTTCTTCTTTGAGCGAAATGGTGCATGGCTATGACTTTGCCCAGCTCTTAGAGCGCTACTACCATGCCTACCTGGCTGGCGACGAAGACAGCAAGGGTAAGGTGGTTAAATGGTTCAGAGGGGAATACCGGCTGAAAACAGAAGCCAAGCAGGACCTAGGCGTCAACATCATTATTTCTGATGAAGACTGGTACGAGTACCTGAAGCTTTTTGCCGTTTTCTTCCGCCAGGCCGGCTATAGTGGCATGTTTATCATGGTCGATGAATTAGTCAACCTCTACAAGATTCCCAACGCCATCTCCCGCCAGTACAACTATGAAAAGCTACTCAGCATGTACAATGACGCCATGCAGGGCAAGGCCAAGTACCTGGGCATTATTATGGGGGCCACGCCCCAGGCAGTCGAAGACCGGCGGCGGGGAGTTTACTCTTACGAAGCCCTCAGGTCCCGCCTGGCCGAAGGCAAGTTTGCCAAGGAAGGGCAGCGGGACCTGTATGCTCCCGTGATCCGCCTGGAACCCTTGACGGCAGAAGAAATGCTGGTTTTAACGGAGAAACTGGCCGACATGCATACCAGCCTTTATGGCTATGAGCGGACGATCAGCGAAAAGGACTTGGCTGACTTTATCAAGATTGAATATGCCAGAGTTGGCACGAGCAGCATGATCACCCCAAGAGAAATCATCCGGGACTTTATCGAGCTCTTAGACATTGTCTTGCAAAATCCTGGTCAGACCGTGCAGAGTCTTTTGACAGACGGGGACTTTGCTTACACTGAGCCAGATGCCGTCTCTGATGAAAAGGCCAGCGACTTTGCTGAATTTACTATTTAGATTTATTTAGGGAAGTTTTTTATGGATACTTTTTCCCGCTATGCTCCCTTCATCCAGGACTATATCTATTCCCGGGGCTGGGAGACCCTGCGGCCTTTGCAGACGGCAGCGGCCCAGGTGATTTTTGCTACTAACGACAATTTGCTTTTGTCGGCTTCGACTGCTTCCGGGAAAACCGAAGCAGCCTTTTTTCCCATCTTGACAGATTTGGCGGAAAATCCGGCTGACTCCATTGCCTGCCTCTATATCGCTCCTTTAAAGGCCTTGATCAATGACCAGTATGACCGGTTAAAAGACATCTGCGAAGACAGTGATGTCCCGGTTTGGCGCTATCATGGGGATGTTTCGGCTTCTCAAAAGCGGAAAATGTTCAAAAGGCCCCAAGGGGTCCTGCAGATAACGCCGGAGTCTTTAGAGAGCCTCATGATCAACAAGCACGCGGATATTCCCCGCTTATTTGGCGACCTCCGCTATGTTGTCATCGATGAGCTGCACTCCTTTTTAAGAAGCGACCGGGGCGGGCAGACCTTCTGCCTCTTAGAGCGCTTAAACCGGCTGGCTGGTGTTAAACCACGCCGGATCGGACTGTCAGCTACGATCGGCGATCCAGGAGCAGCTGGACAGTTTTTAGGTGCGGGTTCGGGCCATCAGACCAGGATCCCTAAGGTGAAAAGTCAGCCCCAGCGCTGGCGCTTGTCAATGGAGCACTTTTATAAAAGCGGTGACCAGGCTGGAGACCATTCTGCCCTGCCGGCCCAGGCCGTTTTGGATCAAGCCAGCGACCAGGCACCAGAATTAGCTGACCCGGGCCTGGCCTATATTTTTGACCATACCAGGGGGAAAAAGTGCCTGGTCTTTACTAACAGCCGGGAAGAATGTGAAGCTGTCTGCCAGGTTCTTAGGCAATATTGCGAATATAAGCATGAACCAGACCGCTTCATGATCCACCATGGCAACCTGTCCGCGGCCCTTAGGCAGGGGGCAGAGGCCATCATGAAGGACGAAGATGCCAATATTACGACCTGCGCGACGGCTACCTTGGAACTGGGTATTGACGTCGGTCAGCTGGAGCGGGCCTTTCAAATTGAAGCCCCCTTTACCGTTTCCGGCTTTTTGCAGCGGATGGGACGGACTGGCCGGCGGGGCAATCCAGCAGAGATGTGGTTTGTCATGCGCGAAGAGCAGGCTGAAAGCCGGGCCATGCTGCCAGTTTTGCTCCCTTGGTCGCTTCTGCAGGGGATAGCCCTGGTTGAGCTGTATTTACAAGAGCGCTGGGTTGAGCCGCCAAGAGACCACCAATTACCTTACAGCCTCCTTTACCACCAGACCATGAGCACTTTGATGGCCGGCGGGGAGATGAGTCCGGCAGAACTTGCCTCCCGGGTTTTGACCCTGTCCTACTTCCGCTGGGTCAGCCAGGATGACTATAAGGTTTTGCTCCGCCACTTGATCAAGACCGACCAGATTCAGCTGACGGAAAATGGCGGTTTGATCGTTGGCCTAGCCGGCGAGCGGGTGACCAACAATTTCAAGTTTTACGCCGTTTTCCAAGAAAACGAGGAATACAGCGTCCACGCTGAGTCAGAAGAACTGGGGACGATCGTTAAGCCCCCGCCTTTGGGTGAAAAAATCGCCATCGCCGGCCATGTCTGGGTGGTTGAAGAAATCGACCGCCGCCGCCGGCAAGTCTACGTCCACCAGGTTAAAGGCCGAATCCCGGCTTATTTTGGGGATGTAGCTGGTGATATCCATCCCAAAGTTCTCCAGCAGATGAGGACGATTCTGGCAGAAGAGAGGCAGTACCCCTACTTGATGAAAAACGCGGCTGCCCGCTTGAGCGAAACGAGAGCAATGGCGCAAGCTGCCTGCCTGCCAGATAAGCAGCTGATTAACCTGGGGGCTAAGACCTACTGCCTTTTCCCTTGGACGGGTTCTTACGCTTTTCTGGCCCTAGAGCGCTTCTTGCGCCTTAAATGCGCAAGCCGCTTAGGGCTCAAGAATTTTGACTCAGTCCGGCCATACTACATCCAGTTCAGCATGGATGTCAGTGAAGGCGAATTCTACCAGATTCTGGCTGAAGAAGCTGCTAAAGATTTTGACCCTTTGGATTTGCTTTATCCTCAGGAAGTGCCGGTTTTTGACAAGTATGATGAATACCTACCAGATGACCTGGTCAGAAAAGAATTTGCCTATAGCGTCCTGGATTTGGCCGAAATGCGGCGGGCAATCGGAGAGATTACGAGACAAAAGGACTGAAAAAGATGTACAATAATGTCTAATAATCAAATCTCGTTTTTTTAGAAAGGGCATTTATGTCAGTAAGCAAGCGTCCGATTTCCAGTTTTCAAGAATTAGAAACAGCCGCTGATGACAGCGATGAGATACATTTTAAGTTAAACGGCCAGCAGTGGCTTTTAGTTGATGACGGCAATCCCTTGACCCCGGCCAGCAAGACCTTGATCAACTGCGATTTGCCGGATGAGCAGCAGTTTTTTGCCAATACTGAGGAATTTCTGACCTGCCAGATTGCGGGGCAGTCCCTGGCTGACTGCTGGCCCCGGATGAGCGAGGTAGCTGTCTGGAGCGTTCAGTTTGACAGCCTGGAGGAATTTGTCCAGGCGATTAAAGACGGCTGCGATATTCAGTTTTCTTTAGCCGGCCGCCAATACAGTCTGGGCCAGTCCAGTGAACGAAAGGTCTACCGGCAGCTCACCTGGCGCTTGGAAAAAGGCGGGCAGTTGAAAGTGAAAAAATTTGCTGACCTGGACCAGCTCTTAGCCTTTGAAATTGCCGGGCAAAGCCTGGGCAAGCAGTGGTCAGCCATGAAAAATGTAGATTACGGTTGATTTTAATTTGCATTTTTTCAGTAGAAAAAACTCCAGGAAAAGGCTTTACTTTTCTGAAATCATAATTTTTCAAAATTTTTACCAGGCCTGGCTTAATAAAATAAGAAAAAGTGACTTTTAATATAAACAAAAGAAACTTTCTTGAATATCGGGTATAATGTTAAATAGATCCGATATGATAGAAAGATGAAAAACATGAAAAGACAGCCGCAAACAATCAAGAGAATCATCCAGGCCTTGGCCTGTGGTCTGCTGCTTTTGCTAGCGACCAGCCTGACCGCCTGTTCTAGCAAGCAGGAGAACAGCTATGCCCGGGCCAAGCAGTCCAAGCAGATTACCTGGGGGGTCCGGCCGGATACCAAGCTCTTCGGTTTGACCAACATCAAGACCGGCAAGATCGAAGGCTTTGAAATCGACCTGGCCACGGCCATCACCAAGCAGATACTTGGCCCTAAAGGCAAGGCTGTCTTCCGGCCGATCACGGAAAAGACCCGGATCACCCTTTTGCACAACGGTTCCCTTGATGCGGTCATTTCAACCATGACCATCACCAAGGAGCGGATGAAGGTGATTGACTTCTCTGACGTTTACTTTAACGCCAACGAATCCATGATCGTTAAGAAGTCCAGTAAGATCAGAAGCATTGCTGACTTGAATAAAAAGGGAGTCGTGGTTATTGCCATCAAGGGGACCGACGTGGCCAACCAGGTAGCCAAGCTGGCTCCAAAGGCCAGCGTCAAGCAGTTTGACGACTACGGGTCAGCCTTCAACGCTTTAAAAGCCGGGCAAGGGGACGTCATGATCGATGACAACGGGATTTTAGCTGGTTTGATCGCTGATACTCCGGAATTCACCTTGACTAAGGCCAGTTTGGCAGAGGAGCCCTACGGTATTGGGGTTGAAAAGGGGCAGACTGAAATGCGCCAGGCCATTAATAAGGCCTTGAAGAAGCTGCGGACCAGCGGCAAATACGACCAGCTGGTCAAGAAGTGGTTCGGCAAGGTCTCCGGCTTTGACGTTAAGCAGGCAGAAAGCCAGAAGGTCAAGATTCAATAGTGAATCAGAACAAAACAGAAAGCAAAAAAGCTGGGAGCGTCTGCTCCCAGCTTTTTTGCTAGCACGTAAATTTTATATTTGTAGTTTTGTTTTTATCTCTAACTAAACTTTTTAAAGGATAGCGCCGACAACGATCAGGCAAAGGCCGGCAAGCGTCGCGACCAGTTCTTTGCCTTGCTTGCGTTCGCCCAGCAGAGTCATCCCGCCGATAGTGGAGATGATCACGCTCAGCTGCCCGTAAATGAAGGCGTTAGTTACTCCGTTGACTTGGGCGGAGATAATGTAGGTGTAAGCCGCGATACCGAAGCTGATACCGGCGAAGAGGTCAAGATAGCTGGCCTTTTCCTTGAAGGCAGCCTTGTTGCCGCTGAAGGCCAGGTAGGTCACAGACCCCAGCAGGATCCCCATGGTTTGCGGCAGGAACATTGATTCAGCATCCGCCGTAATCGTCTTCGGGAAGGCGGAGTAGGCCAGGTAGCCGACCGTGGTCAAGACCAGGAAGAGGATATCCTTGTTGGTGGTCTTTTGAGTGAAGTCGTCGCCCTTTTCAGTGTAGGCGGTCAAGATGACGCCGGCCATGATGATGATCAGGGCAATGATCCCGAAGATAAAGTCGTTGCTGGTTTTCCATTCACCGAAGATCAAAGCCCCGATGATGGTGTTGCCGACCAGCTGCAGGCCAGTTGAGATCGGCATGGTCTTGCTGACCCCGATCCGGGTGAAGGAAATAAACTGGCCGATTTGGCCGATGGTCCATAAAGCACCGGAGAGAAGGGACAGGAAGAAGACAGGCATGGACATGGCCGGATGCTGGCTTAAAGTCACGATGATGCCGACGATAGTGGCACCCATGCCGACGCCTAAGATTTGGTTAGCCGGCTTGCTGTTAGGAACCTTGTTGACGATCCAAGGCATAACCCCCCAACCAATGGCTGGTAGAAAAGCAATGATGATATTCATTAATTGAAAACCCCTTTAACTAATAATTTGTCGAATAGTTACTAGATTAACGGAGTTTTAGGAAAATAGCAATAGAAAACGCTATGAAAATGTCAACCGTTTTCAGAAAACGGTTAAAAGAAAAAGATGATTTGCATAAAACAAAGCATCTTTTTCGAAAAATATTAGTCAATATTGGTCACTTACCGGCAATATTGAATTAATCAATATTTGTTCTGTAAAGGCCAACAACCTTGCCCAAAATTTGCACATGGTCCAAAATAATTGGATCCATGGCATCATTTTCCGGCTGCAGGCGGTAGTGGAGGTCTTCTTTGTAGAAGCGCTTGACCGTTGCTTCGCCGTCATCAGTCATGGCGACCACGATTTCCCCGTTCTGGGACGTGGTCTGCTTGCGGACGATGACATAGTCCCCGTTCAAGATACCGGCATTGATCATTGAGGTGCCGTGTACCCGGAGCATGAAGAGCTCACCGGCATCACTGGCCAGGTTCGGCGGAAGCGGGAAGTAGTCTTCCACGTCCTGGACAGCCAGGATCGGCTGGCCGGCGGTAACAACCCCGATGACCGGAATATCTTTAGGCTTGATGCCCAAGGCGTCAAGGCCGGCGTGGGTGATTTCCAAAGCCCGGGGCTTGGTAGCGTCCTTGATGAGGTAGCCTTTGTGCTCCAGTCTGGTCAAGTGGCCGTGGACAGTAGAGGTTGAGGACAGGCCTACAGCCGCGCAGATTTCCCGGACAGTTGGCGGGAAGCCCCGGTTTTCAACAGTGTCGTAGATGTATTGCAGAATTTCTAATTGTTTTGAGTCGTGAGTTGCCATAGTTACTTTTCCTTCGTCAAAAATCTTATTGTCGGTTATTATTTATTTTAGCAAATATTCGGGAAGTTTGCAAACAGGCGTTCTAGGCTTAAGACTTTTTTTATTTTTACAAAGCGAGTACACTATTCTTATCACAAGAAAGGCGGCTATATTTTATGGCAGAATCAGATCAAGTAAGACAAAGAATCAATGAATTGTACAAGAAGAAGCAGGAAAGCGGCTTGACAGAAGCTGAAGAAGCTGAACGCAAGGAACTGCACAAGAAGTTTATCGCCAATTTCCGGGCGGGCTTCAAGCAGCAGCTGGACAGCCTCGTGATTGTTGACGGCAAAGGCAAGGATGTTACGCCGGAGAAAGCCAAGCAAATTCAGAAGGAAAAGGGTCTCAGATAAGATTTATCCTTTAAAAATGGTCTAAAGTTTTGTAAGATAGTATTTGTGTGACTAACGAATGCATCTCCGCTGAGGCGGATAACAAATAAAGACCAATGGAGGTTTAGCGATAATGAATTTAGGTTTGGCGATTTTCTTGATTATTTTGGCTGCTCTTCTGGGTGCGGTTGCCGGTTTTTACGGTGCCCGGACTTACATGAAGAACTACTTTAAGAAGAATCCCCCAATTACCCGGGAAATGGTTGAAACCATGATGTCACAAATGGGCCAGAAGCCTTCAGCCAAGAAGGTAAACCAAGTGATGAACATGATTAAGCACCAGTCAGCCAAGAACTAGGCTGGTCAGCCATAGAGCACTAGGGGAATCCTGGCGCTCTTTTTTTGCGGGCTAGGGGAATTAGAAAAGAAGGAAAAAAAATAAAACCGAAATAAAAGAGGGAGGAAAAAATGGATACTTTCAGCAAGCTGGGCTGGTTCTTTAAAGCCCACCGCAAGCGTTATGCCTTAGGGATTACGGCCTTAATCCTGACCTCGGCAGCCAACCTGGTCCCGCCGCGGATCCTGGGCATGATGGCTGACCAGTTGGATACGGGGAAAATCAGCTGGCAGCAGTTTTTTAGCTATGTTTTGGCAATTTTGCTGGCGGCTATGGCCCTGTACGTTTGCCGCTATTTCTGGCGCAAGCAGATTTACGGCGGAGCGGCAATTTTGGAAAAGGAACTCCGCGGCCGGCTCTTCTGGCATTTTCTGCAGATGGACCGGACCTTCTTCCAGCGCTACCGGACCGGGGACTTGATGGCCCGGGCGACCAATGACGTCCAGGCCGTGCAGAACGTGGCCGGTGACGGGATCTTGACCTTGATCGACGCGATTTTTACCGGGGGGACCACCTTGCTGGCCATGATGATCCTGGTAGACTGGCGCTTGACCCTGGTTGCCATGCTGCCGCTGCCCCTTTTGGCTTTTGGTGCCCGTTATCTGGGCGATCGCCTGCACGATGCTTATATGGATTCGCAGGCGGCTTTTTCCCGCTTGAACAACAAAACTCAAGAATCCTTGTCCGGGATTAAGGTCTTGAAGACTTTTGGCCAGGGAAAAGAAGATGCGGAAGCTTTTAACAAGATGACCTATGAAACAGTAGATATCAATAAAAAGGTCTTCCGGATCGACTCACTCTACGATCCGATGATTACCATGATCATCGGGATCACCTATATGATCACCATTATTTACGGTGGCCGGCTGGTTCTCAGCAAGACGATCAGCCTGGGCCAGCTAATTTCCTTTGTTTCCTACATTGGGGCTATGGTCTGGCCGATGTTTGCCATTGGCTACCTGTTTAACGTTCTTGAGCGGGGGAGTGCCAGCTACGATCGGGTCATGAGCCTGCTCAATGAAAAATCTTTGATCGTGGACTCGGATTCAATGGACAAGGAGCAGAAGCTGACTGGGGATTTGCGCTATCACGTGACCTGTTTTGCTTACCCGGATGAACCAGACAAGAATGCCTTGGGGGCAGTGGACTTTGACTTGAAAAACGGGCAGACGATCGGCCTGGTTGGCCGGGTCGGGTCAGGCAAGACGACCATTATCCAGCTTTTGATGCGGGAGTTTGATAACTACAAGGGCCGGATCACTTTTGCCGGCCACGACATCCGGCAGATTCCCCTGGACGTCTACTTGAAGGAAATTTCCTACGTTCCCCAAAACAACTTCCTGTTCTCCATGTCGGTCAGAGACAATATTGCCTTTGCCAAGCCGGAGGCCAGCCAGGAAGAGGTAGAAGCCGCGGCTAAAAAGAGCGCCCTTCACGACGATATCCTGGCCTTTTCAAATGGCTATGAGACAATGATTGGAGAAAACGGGGTTTCCCTGTCAGGCGGGCAAAAGCAGCGAATGTCGATTGCCAGAGCACTTCTGCATGACAGCGAAATCTTGATCTTGGACGATGCTTTGTCAGCTGTTGACGCTAAAACTGAGAAGGCGATCCTGACCAACTTGAAAAAAGAGCGGGAAAAGAAGATCACCGTCATTGCTGCTCACCGCTTAAGCAGCGTGATGGATGCTGACATAATCTTGGTAATGCAGGACGGGCAGGTGGCAGAAAAAGGGACACATGAAGAATTGCTGGCCAAGGGGGGCTGGTATGCCCGGATGTGGCAGCGGCAGGAACTGGCTCAGAAGGTAGGTGAAGATGACGATGAATAATGAAGACTTCCAGTCAATCTGGCAGCAGCCGATTTCGACCAAAGAACAGGGGCAGATTTTAAAGCGGCTATGGACCTTTGTCTGGCTTTACAAGGGAGAATTACTGGTTGCCGTCTTAGGGATGGTGGCAGTTTCCGCGATTAACATGCTCTTGCCAACCTGGCTGCAGTATTACATGGACCATTATCTAAAAAGCGGCCGGGTTGACTTTAGCACGGTTTATTATGTTGCCTTGATCTACGGCATTGGCGTAGTATTTAAGTCGGTCTGCCAGTTTACCTATGAATACCTTTATGCCCTGGCCGGAGAAAAGGCCCTGGAAAAGGTTCGCCGGGTCCTTTATGCAAAAATTCACACCCTGGGGATGCGGTATTTTGACCAGACTCCAGCCGGGTCGATCTTGTCCCGCGTAACCAATGACACGATGACCTTGGGCAGCTTCATGCAGGTTTTCGCTGCCTTTCTTTTAGGGATCGTCTCCATGGTAACCGCCTTGATCGCCATGTATATGGCTGACCCGGTGGCCGGGGGGATCGTGACGGCCTTTATGCCACTGATCGTTGGGGCAATCTGGCTTTACAACCGGGTCAACTCCAAAATCTACCACGAATACCGGGCCCGGAACTCCTTGATCAACACCAAGCTGGAAGAAAGCATTGCCGGTATAAACGTAATTCAGCAGTTCCGCCAGGAAAAGCGGATAGACGATGATTTTGAAAAAATCAACCGCCAGCAGATGCAGACACGCTTTAAGCTGATCAGAACCAACGGCCTGCTCTTGTCGCCGTTTACGGCTCTGCTCTATTCTTTGGCCTTGACCTGCGTGTTAGTCTGGTTCGGCTACCCCCTCCGGGCAACTTTTGTCCCGGCCGGCATGATCTATGCTTTTGCCAACTACGTGCAGAACTTTTTTAATCCCTTGTCGGACATGATGAACTCGTTGACTTTCTTTACTGACGGGATTGTAGCCGGCAAGCGGATCTTCAAGATTTTGGACCAGGAAGAATACGAGCCTGAGCAAAAAGAGCTGGCTGACGCTAAGATCACAGAAGGGAAAATCGAGTTTAAGCACGTGTCGTTTTCATACGATGGCAAGCATGACGTTCTTCACGATATATCCTTTACCCTTAATCCAGGTGAGACCTTGGGGATTGTTGGCCATACTGGGTCAGGCAAGAGTTCGATCATCAACGTGATGATGCGTTTTTACGAGTTCCACGATGGCCAGATCCTATTGGACGGGACTGATATCCGGGACTTTACTAAGGCAGAACTGCGGCAGAAGCTGGGCCTGGTTTTGCAGGAACCTTTCATGTTCTACGGGGATGTGGCTTCCAACATCCGCTTGTACAATGACAAGATCACTGATGAGCAGATTGAACAAGCCGCCAAAACCGTCCAGGCAGACCGCTTTATCGAAAAATTGCCTGGAAAATACCAGGCCAAGGTCATTGAAGGCGGGTCGGAATTCTCCAGCGGGGAAAGACAGTTGATTTCCTTTGCCCGGACCCTGGTAACCAATCCTAGGATTTTGATTTTGGATGAAGCAACCGCCAACGTGGACACGGAAACGGAGAGCCTGATTCAGGCAGGTCTTAAAAAGCTGCGCCAGGGCCGCACGACCCTGGCCATTGCCCACCGCCTATCGACGATTGCTGATGCTGATCAGATCATCGTTTTGGACAAGGGGAGAATCGTCGAACATGGCAAGCACGCGGAATTGCTGGCGCAAAAGGGCTACTACTATGATCTTTACACCCTCCAGCAAAACCGTGAAAACTAAGAATGAATTAAAGCAAAATAAAGAGCGCGTTCATCTGACGCGCTCTTTTATTATTCTAATCCAGCGAGCTGGAGATTTTTGACAAAGGGCAGGGACTGCAAATCGCCCAAAAGGGTGTTGAGGTCACCTTCAAGGCCGCTCAAATCCAGGGACATCAAGACACTGGCATGGCTGGCCAAAGGAATGGCCTGGGAAATGGTCAAAACCGAGGCCTGGTGGCCGGTAACACAGGTTAAAACGGCTGACAGGGCCCCGGGCTGGTCAGCTAAAAGCAGGGAAAAGACCGCCTGCTGGCCCCTTGAAGGGTCCTTGGCTCTAAAAACATAGTCTTTATAGCGGTAGTATGTATTGCGGGAGATGCCGACCCGCTCAGTCGCCTCGGTGACTGTGGCTGCTTCCCGGCTGTCCAGCATTTCCCTGGCCTCCAGGACCTTCTCCAGATAGTCGGGCAGGATCTTTTTATGAACGTAAAAATAGTCAGTCATGGCAAATCCTCCTTTGACAAATTGCTTTAATTTTTGTTTAATAATAACTAACTTTTCCCTTGTCAAGCCTTGCGGATAATGATACTATGTTTTTAATTCAAAAACAAGTGTCCCTAAATTAGAAACAACGGAGGCGGGTATGCAAATTGCGATCTTAGGCCGCGGCGTGGTTGGCGGGGGTATTGTCAAGCTGGTTGAAGAAGCTGAAACTCCTCTTTTGCGGAAGATTAAAATTAAAAAAATCCTGGTGCACAGAGATGAACAGATCCTGGATGACCAGCATACGACTGACTTTGAGGAAATCGTGAGTGATCCGGAAATTTCAGTGGTTTGCGAGTGTATCGGAGGGTTAGAACCGGCCCACAGCTATGTTAAGCGGGTCCTGGAAGCCGGCAAGCACGTGGTGACGGCCAATAAGAAGATGCTGGCGGTCTATGCCGGCGAGCTCTTCGATTTAGCCAGGCAGAAGGGCCTGGTATTGGCCTATGAGGCCAGCGTTGGCGGCGGCATCCCCTGGATCGACAGCATCAAGCATATCCAGCGCTTGGAGCCGGTTACGGCCTTCCAGGGGATTTTTAACGGGACCAGCAACTACATCCTTTCCCAAATGGCAGAAAAGGACCTGGACTTTGCCGCTTGTTTAAAAGAGGCCCAGGAACTAGGCTACGCGGAAAAAGATCCCAGCGATGACATCGACGGCGGGGACGTCTGCTACAAGGTCTGCTTGTCAGCATTGACTGCTTTTGGCAAAATTGCTGATCCAAGCCAGGTTGACCAGTGGGGGATACGGCATTTGACCAAGGAAGACTTTGCCTGGGCCAAGGCAAATGGCCGGACCATCAAGTTGCTGGGCCGGGGCCGGCAGGCAGGTGAGAAGCTGTCCTTGCAGGTTTTGCCGGTCATGCTAAAAAAGACCAGCCTTTTAGCCGGAGTAGGCCTTAACTTCAATGCCCTGGAAACTGATTCCGCCTCCCTGGGTCCGGCAACTTTTGTCGGCCAGGGGGCGGGGCCCTTGCCAACCGCCCACGCTGCTGTCCAGGACCTCTTGGATTTGGCTGAAAGGAAAAAGGAAATCGTTGCAAGCAGCCAGCCGACCCAGCTGACTGATGAGGAAGAGCAGACCTTTTACCTGCGGACTGACCGGGCGGATTTTTTCAAGGATGCAGTAGCAGAAAGAATCAGCGAAAAGGCATTTCTGACCAAAAAGCTGACTTTGCCGGAAATTTCAAGCCTGGTCAAGGAAAGCGGGGACCCGGCAGCCTTTTTGGCGGGAGTGGCAGATGAGTAAAGCAGTCAAATTCGGCGGCTCTTCAGTCGCCAACAGCGAACAGTTTAAGAAGGTCAAGCAGATTATTCTGGCTGACCCGGACCGCGAGTATGTGGTCACTAGCGCCTGCGGCAAGAGCGGGCAGGAGGACCATAAAGTCACTGACCTCCTCTATCTCTGCGCGGCCCACATTACCTACGATGTCAGCTATGAATCGATTTTCCAGTCTATCGTAGAAAAGTACATGGAAATTAAGCGCAGCCTGGGCCTCAAAATCGACCTGGGCAGGGAATTTGCCAAGATCAGGCAGAACTTGGCCCAGAATTTGAACCTGGACTATCCGGTTTCCCGTGGCGAATACTTGACCGGTCTCTGCCTGGCTGAATACTTGGACGCGGACTTCATTGACGCCAGCCGGGTGATCCGTTTCCATTATGATGGTTCGATTGACCTGGACAAGTGCCAGGAATTGTTAAAAGTCCAGGTCGAAGACCAGCAGGCCATGTAGGCCGTGGTTGGCCGGGCCATGCGGCAGATGCCTGGTATGTCGGGCAAGATTTTGTCAACTCTGGGTGACCAGCAGATCAACATCCGCACCATCAGCCAGGCCTGCGACGAGCAAAGCATCGTCATTGGCGTCAATAACCAAGACCTGGTGCCGGCAATCAAGGAAATTTATCAGCAGTTTATTAGTGAAGAAAGAGTGGAAAGATAAATGAAAATTGGTATTTTAGGAGCTACAGGGGCCGTTGGCCGGCAGATGCTGGAATGCATTGAAGAAAGACAATTGCCGGTTGAAGAACTACGCGTTTTTGCTTCCGAGCGCTCCAAGGGCAAAAAACTGCCCTTTGCTGGCCAGGAATTGACCCTGGAAGTGGTCAGCCAGGAAAGACTGAATGGCCTGGACTACGTTTTGGGGGCAGTTTCCAACAGCTTGTCTAAGGAATACCGGCCCCTGGTCGAAAAGAGCGGGGCAGTCTACATTGACAACAGCTCAGCCTTCCGGCAAGAAGACGGCGTGCCTTTGGTAGTTCCTGAAATTAATGGCCAAGATGCCTTAGACCACCACGGCGTGATTGCCAATCCCAACTGTTCAACCGCCATTACCTTGATGGCTCTGGCACCGATTGCCAAGTTGTCCCCGATTAAGGCTATCAATGCCTGCACTTACCAGGCCGTTTCTGGCGCTGGCATGGGCGGGATCAGCGAACTGAAGGATGAAGTAACGGCATTGACCAAGGGCGAGAGCGTGGAAGCCAAGGTCTTCCCGGCCCAGATCGCCTTTAACGTCATCGCTGACATTGGTAGTCCTTTGGAAAACGGTTATACGACTGAAGAAATGAAGATGCAGAATGAAGGCAGAAAGATCTTGCACTTGCCAGACTTGTTGGTGACCTGCACCTGCGTCCGGGTCCCGGTCTACCGGTCCCACTCAATTGCGGTGACGGTTGTCACTGAAGAACCGGTCTCAGTTGAAGCTGCTGAAAAAGCCATCGCGGCTTTTGACGGCGACCTCCTGGTTACTGATCACACGCCGACGCCATTGGAAAACTCCAACAAAGATATCGTGCAAGTTGGCCGCCTGCGCCGGGACTTGACTAACCCTAACGGCCTTACTCTCTGGTGCACCGGTGACCAGATCCGGAAGGGGGCGGCAACTAACGCTGTCCAGATTATGGAATACCTGGAAAATAACAAGTAATAAGCAAGAGTAGAAAAAGCATAAAGAAAAAGGATTGAGCGCCATACTCAATCCTTTTCTTGTTGTTTTGTCATCTTTAATTATTTAGCTTCATAGTGGAAATCCGGATCCAGTTCCTGGTCGATCTTTTTCCAGGCGTCTTCCAGCTGCTGATTGTAGGCAGCTTCAGTTTCCGGGGTCAATTTGGTCTTGCGGTCGATGACGATTGGGTCGCCAAAGTTGATTTCCATGCCCTTTCTTTGCAAAACTCCCTTAAAAGTCAGCGGGCCTTGGTAGACTGCCGGAAGCAAGGGGCGGCCGGACATTCTGGCGATAACCAGGGCGCCGGACTTAAGGGAGGCTGAGTGCCGAGTGCCGGAAGGGAACATGATCAAAGACAGGCCTTCAGACTTTAGGCCTTTGACCGGTATCTTGATGACGGAAGGACCTGGGTGCTTGCGGTTGACCGGGAAGGCGTGGGCATTGTTTAAGATCCAGCGGAGGATCGGATTTTTAAACAGCTCCTGCTTGGTCATGAACATGAATTCCGTAGGGCTGGCGGCCAGGGCGAAAAGAATCGGCTCCCACCAGTTCCGGTGCGGGGCAACTAAAATATAGGTACCTTCTGGCAGTCTTTCCTTGTGGTGGACATGCAGGTGGCCGTTTAAGACCCAGACGATGAAGCGGGCGATCGGTCTGAAAATACGATAAAGCATAAAAGAACCTCCAAATGATGTAGAATAAATTATAACACATCTAAGAATAAGGGACGGGCTTCAGAATTACATGATTGAACTTAAGGAAAATGAACGTATCGATTACATGCTGGGCGAGCAGCTGAAAATCATCCAGGACGGGCAGTCTTTTGCCTTTTCCCTGGACACCCTGCTTCTGGCTTACTGGGCCAAAGAAGCCATCAAAAACCGGTCCAAGGTGGTTGAACTCTGCAGCGGCAACGCGGCAGCCAGCCTCTACATGGCTGCTTTTAACAAGGCCCATTACGATGATGTTGAACTGCAAGAGGACATCGTTTACAAGGCCCGGCGATCGGTCGAATTAAACGATATGCAGGACAGGATCACGGTTCACCAGGGCAATGTCAAAGACGCGGGCAGCTTTTTGCGAAAAGACAGCTATGACGTCGTCGTGGTCAACCCGCCTTATTTCAAGGCCCCGGCCGGCCATAAGCTGAACCCGGACCGGTCTAAAGCCATTGCCCGCCATGAACTGGAAATCAACTTAGAGGAAATTATCGCCGTTTCAGCCGGCCTCTTGAAAATGAAGGGGAAGATGTTCATGGTCCACCGGCCAGAGCGGCTGGGTGAGATCATCAATTACGGCTTTAAACATGACCTGGCCGTTAAGACTGTCCAGCCATTTGTTTCTAGAAGAGGGCAAGATGCTAATTTGGTCATCGTTGAAGCGGTCAGAAGCGGGAAGGGTGACGGGCTGATTCTTCGCGATGCAATCGAAGTCCATGAGGCAGATGGCAGTAATACCCCAGCAATCAAGGAAATTTTAGAGGCCAAATTGCCGGAGGAAAAGCACTACTTCTATGTTCTCTTGTGCAGTGATGGCAGCTTTTACGGCGGCTATACCAACGATTTAAAGAAGAGGCTGGACGCTCATAATTCCGGTAAAGGCGCCAAGTACACCAAGAGCCGGCGGCCGGTGGAAATGATCTATCATGAAGAGTATGCCGACAAGCGGACGGCCATGCAGCGGGAATATTGGTTCAAGCACCATGACCGGGCATGGAAGGAAAAATTCCTCAAAGAGCAGGGGGTTAATTTTTAGGCGGAAAAGCTTGCGTTTAAAAGGAAAATCGAGTATGATAGACAAGCGTGCGATTGCACGCTAGAAAACACATCAAGAGCGATTGGCATTCAGGTGCCTAAAGACAAACGGTTGAATGCTGAAATGAACGCTTGAGAGGAAATAACCTAGGAGGAATTTATTTATGTCAGTTGTATCTATGAAGCAATTGCTTGAAGCTGGTGTACACTTTGGTCACCAAACCAGAAGATGGGACCCGAAGATGAAGCCATACATCTTCACTCAAAGAAACGGGATCTACATCATCGACTTGCAAAAGACCATCAAGATGCTTGACGACGCCTACAACTACGTTAAGGCTGTTGCTCAAGACGACGGTGTTTTCTTGTTCGTTGGTACCAAGAAGCAAGCTCAAGAAGCAATCGCTGAAGAAGCTACCCGTGCAGGTCAATACTACGTCAACCAACGCTGGTTGGGTGGTACTTTGACCAACTGGACTACTATCCAAAGCCGGGTTAAGCGTTTGAAGGACTTGAAGAAGATGGCTGAAGACGGCACCTTCGACGTACTGCCAAAGAAGGAAGTTGCTTTGCTGACCAAGGAATTGGACAAGCTGCAAAAGTTCCTGGGCGGTATCGAAGACATGCCTCGGATTCCTGACGTAATGTTCGTCGTTGACCCTAAGAAGGAAAAGATCGCCGTTCACGAAGCTAACAAGCTTGGTATCCCAGTTGTAGCCATGGTTGACACCAACACTGACCCAACTCCGATCGACGTAATCATCCCTTCAAACGACGACGCTATCCGTGCTATCCGCTTGATTGCCGGTGCTATGGCTGACGCCGTAATCGAAGGCAAGCAAGGTGCAGATAACGCCGACGTTGAAAAGGAATTGTCTGAAAGTGCTGAAGAAAACTCTGCTGAAGAAGTAGACGACGCTGAATAATTTGTCGTAAACTATCTTTAGGAAGAATTCTGTTATTTAGTTTGACCTGGAGGACTTTTTTAAATGGCAAACATTACTGCTAAGCAAGTCAAGGAATTGCGTGAAACTACTGGTGCCGGCGTCATGGACGCCAAGAAGGCCCTGGTTGAAGCCGAAGGCGACATGCAAAGAGCTATCGAAATCATCCACGAAAAGGGTGAAGCAAAGGCTGCCAAGAAGGCTAACCGGATTGCTGCTGAAGGTTTGACTGGCGTTTACGTTGACGGCAACGTTGCTGCTATCGTTGAAGTTAACGCTGAAACTGACTTCGTTGCTCAAAACGACCAGTTCAAGACTTTGGTTAACGAAACTGCTGAAACTATTGCCAAGGGCAAGCCAGCCAACAACGAAGAAGCTTTGGCATTGACCATGCCTTCAGGCGAAAGCCTTGAAGAAGCATACGTAAATGCTACTGCAACTATCGGCGAAAAGATTTCCTTCCGCCGCTTCGCTGTTCTTGAAAAGACTGATGACCAACACTTTGGCGCTTACCAACACAACGGCGGTCACATCGGCGTCTTGACTGTTCTTGAAGGCGGCGACGAAGCTTTGGCTAAGCACATTGCAATGCACATTGCCGCAATGAGCCCAAAGGTTCTTTCATACAAAGAACTTGATCCAGCTTTCGTTCGCGAAGAACTGGCTCAGCTCAACCACAAGATTGACCAAGACAACGAATCACGTGCCATGGTCAACAAGCCAGCTTTGCCACACCTTAAGTATGGTTCAAAGGCTCAATTGACTGACGAAGTCGTTGCTCAAGCTGAAGAAGACATCAAGGCAGAATTGAAGGCTGAAGGCAAGCCAGAAAAGATCTGGGACAAGATCATCCCAGGCAAGATGGCCCGCTTCATGCTGGACAACACCAAGGTTGACCAAGAAAACACCTTGCTTGCCCAACTTTACGTTATGGACGACAGCAAGACTGTTGAACAATACCTTGAATCAGTCAACGCTTCCGTAGTAAGCTTTGTTCGTTTCGAAGTCGGCGAAGGCATCGAAAAGAAGCAAGAAGACTTTGCTGCTGAAGTTGCTGCACAAATGAAGAACTAATTTCTTCTAGCAAGAAAAAGGATGGGGGAACCCATCCTTTTTTTGTCGGCAAATTTGCTTTTGCAAATTTAAGCTGGGGAAATAGCGTAAATAGGAGAGACAGTTTTCTGTTTTATGGTAAAATAGTTAGAGCTAATTAGGAGGGCATTATGAGTCAAGTTAAATATCATCGTATCATTTTGAAAATTTCCGGCGAAGCTTTGGCCGGGGAAAAGGGAACTGGCATTGACCCAACTGTGATCAAGAAATTGGCACATGAAATTAAGCTGGTTCATGACATGGGCGTGCAGATCGGCGTCGTTTGCGGCGGCGGCAACATGTGGCGCGGTGAAACCGGAGCCAAGCTGGGCATGGAAAGAGCTCAGGCTGACTACATGGGCATGCTGGCCACGATCATGAATGGCCTGGCCCTGCAAGATGGTCTGGAAACTGCCGGTGTGCCAACCAGACTGCAAACTTCAATCTCCATGCGACAAGTGGCTGAACCTTACATCCGCCGGGTGGCAATCAGCCACATGGAAAAGAACCGGGTCGTTATCTTCGGTGGCGGCACTGGCAACCCGTACTTCTCAACTGACACTACGGCTGCTTTGCGGGCAGCAGAAATTAACGCTGACGTGATCCTGATGGCCAAGAACGGGGTTGACGGGGTCTACACGGCTGACCCGAACCTGGATCCAAGCGCCAAGAAGTTTGCTGAACTGACCCAGCTGGACATGATCTCCAAGGGCCTGCAAGTCATGGACAGAACTGCCAGCTCCTTGTCCATGGATACCCATATTCCATTGATTGTCTTCAACGTCAACACTCCAGGCAACATCAAGCGGGTTGTTGAAGGCGAAAACATCGGGACCATTATCAGAGGTGACAAATAATGAACAACGAAACGATTGCTAAAGCAAAGAGCAACATGAACAAGTCCATCGAAGTCTACCAGAGCAATCTGGCGACTGTCCGGGCCGGGGTTGCCAACGCTTCCCTTTTGGACCGGGTTATGGTTGAATACTACGGGGTACCAACTCCGCTGGTGCAAATGGCCGGGATTACCATCCCAGAACCACGGGTTTTGATGATTACCCCTTACGACAAGACTTCCTTAAACGATATCGAACACGCCATTCTGGCTTCTGACCTGGGGCTTACCCCGGCCAATGACGGTAACGTTATCCGCCTGGTTATCCCGCAACTGACTGGGGAACGTCGGCAGGAAATTGCCAAGGAAGTCGGCAAGCTGGCTGAAGAAGCCAAGATCGCTGTCCGCAACGTTCGCCAGGAAGCCATGAAGGCTTTAAAGAAGCAGGAGAAAGACGGCGAAATCACTGAAGACGAAGAACGGCGCCTGGAAAAGGAAGTCCAGAAGGTCACTGACGAATCAACCAAGAAGATTGACCAAATGGCTGACAACAAGCGCAAGGAAATCACTCAGGGTTAATTATGGATAAGAATAAGCAGCTGAATCATTTGGCGATCATCATGGATGGCAATGGCCG
This sequence comes from uncultured Lactobacillus sp., assembly GCF_944327175.1. Taxonomy (GTDB): domain Bacteria; phylum Bacillota; class Bacilli; order Lactobacillales; family Lactobacillaceae; genus Lactobacillus. Next base: position 46,026 of record NZ_CALVGT010000032.1, on the reverse strand, counting down.
CTGGGCGAAGAAGCGGCACATGCCGCGCTTCATGGGCCACAAGGCCGGGATGGACAACGTTGAAAAGATTGCGCTCGCGGCAGATGAGTTAGGAATTAAAGTCCTGACTCTTTATGCTTTTTCAACGGAAAACTGGGCCCGGCCAAAGGATGAAGTCAATTATTTGATGAACCTGCCGGTCAAGTTTTTTGACAAGTTCATGCCCCGCCTGCAGGCCCACAATGTTAAGGTCAACATCATGGGCTACCTGGATGCCTTGCCGGATTCAACCAGGGAAGTGGTTGAGCGGGCCATGGCGGAAACGGCTGGCAATACCGGCCTCGTATTGAATTTTGCCTTCAATTACGGGTCAAGAAAAGAAATCGTTTCAGCCGTGCAGGCTCTGGCTAAAAAAGCTGCTAGCGGGGAAATTGAGCCGGAGGCAATTACTGAAGACATGGTTTCCGCCAAGCTGATGACTGCCAAGTTTGCCCCTTATTCTGATCCAGACCTCTTGATCAGAACCTCTGGCGAGCAGAGAATCAGCAACTTCCTGCTCTGGCAGATTGCCTACTCAGAGCTTGCCTTTACGGACAAGGCCTGGCCGGACTTCGACGAAAACGACTTGGCCGAAATGGTTAAGATCTACCAGCACCGGGACCGGCGCTTTGGTAAATTAGATGAAACAGATAGTTAGGTAATATGAAACAAAGAGTAATTACAGCAGTTGTTGCCTTATTGATTTTTATCCCGGTCCTGGTTGCCGGGGGTATGTGGATTGACTGGCTGGCTGCCTTTTTGGCTGCTGTCGGCATTAGTGAAGTCTTCTTGATGAAGAAGCAGATTCTGGTCTCAGTTGACTTTACCCTAGCTGCCCTGGCCACCTTGACCTGGACCGTGCCCAATTCCTTCTTCGGCTTTTTGCCAAAACACTGGAGCAAGTGGGGCGTCTTTTATGCCTTGGTAATGCTGCTTTTGACCTGGACGGTTTTGTCTAAGAACAAGACGACTTTTGACGATATTGGCGTTTACGTCCTGTCAAGTTTGTATATTGGGACTGGTTTCCACTACCTGGCTGCGATCAGAAACAGCGATCCAGTCCATGGCTTGTGGCGCTTGCTCTTTGCCTTCGTGATTGTCTGGACAACTGATACGGCTGCCTACATGGTTGGCCGCAAGTTCGGCAAGCACAAGCTTTGGCCAGTAATCAGCCCGAACAAGACTTGGGAAGGGTCAATCGGGGCCGTGATCATCGCGGTTATCGTGACGGCAATTTATGTCAACCTGGCTCCAGTCGGCGGCGACAAGACGAGCTTGATCATTGCTTCCTTCTTCCTGTCAATCGCCGGCCAGATGGGCGACCTGGTTGAATCTGCCTACAAGCGCTTCTACGGCGTTAAAGACTCCGGCAAGATCTTGCCGGGTCACGGCGGGATCCTGGACCGGTTTGACAGTACGCTTTTCGTTTTGCCAATCGTCGCCCTGATCTTTGGGATTTAGGAGGTCACTGTGAAAAGTATTCTAGCCTTCATTATAGTTTTCGGCCTGGTGGTCTTTGTCCACGAATTTGGACACTTTTTCGTGGCGAAAAAGGCCGGTATTTTGGTGCGCGAATTTTCAATCGGCATGGGGCCAAAACTTGTTCAGTGGCGGCCAGGACAGACTACCTACACGATCCGCTGGCTGCCGCTTGGCGGCTATGTTCGCCTGGCTGGTCCCGACGAGCAGAGTGAAATCGACCCTGGGACGGCTGTTGTCTTGGAACTGAATGGGGCTGGAATTGTTACACGAATCGATGCTTCAGAATCGGACCTGCCAATTGAAGGCCGCCCTTTGCGGGTGACCAAGGCCGACCTGGTTGATGACTTGACGATTGAAGGATATGAAAACGGGGACGAGAGCCAGCTGGTGACCTACAAGGTCGACCATGACGCGACCATGATCGATGAAACGGGCACTGAACTGCAGATTGCTCCCCGGGACGTGCAGCTGCCGGCGGCCAAGCCTTGGAAGAAACTGTCAACCTCTTTTGCCGGACCTTTCATGAATATCGTTTTGGGCTTTGTGGTCTTGATGATCTACAGTTTTGCCTCAGTTGGCCCGGCAACGACGACTGTCGGTCAGGTAGCGGCTAATTCACCGGCCCAGCACCTTTTGCAAAAGGGTGACCAGATCATGGCCATCAACGGCCAGAAGATCAGCACTTTTGACCAGGTCAGCCAGGCAATCTCTTCTTCCAAGGGCAAGACAATGACTGTCAAGGTCAAGCGGAAGGGGAGCGAAAAGTCAGTCAAGCTGACGCCAAAGTACTCAAAGAAGACCAAGTCTTACCTGGTTGGCATCGTTGCCCAGGCCGACAATTCATTTTCCGCCAAGCTGAAGCGGGGTTGGGATTTCAGCTGGCAGGTGACGGGGATGATCTTCCAGGCCCTGGGCAACTTGTTCAAGCACTTCAGCTTAAACAAATTGTCTGGTCCAGTCGGGATCTACTCGGAAACCTCTAAGGCAACTTCCATGGGCCTAACCTATATGCTGGCCTTTGTCGGCATGCTGTCCATCAACCTGGGGATCGTCAACTTGATTCCGATTCCCGGCCTGGACGGGGGCAAGCTTTTGCTGGAACTCATCGAACTCCTGCGGGGCAAGCCGATTCCAGAGGAGCATGAAACAGTTGTTGACTTGATCGGGGTGGTCTTCTTGCTGATTTTGATCATCGCGGTAACTGGCAACGACATCTACCGCTACTTTATCAAGTAGTCCTTGAAATAATAAATGTTTAGGAGAATTTAGTTAATTATGCGTCAATCAATCTTTTTCATGCCGACGCTGAAGGAAACTCCAGCCGACGCGGTTGCAAAGAGCCACCAAGTAATGCTGCGGGGCGGCTACATCCGGCAAGTTACGGCTGGTGTCTACTCATACCTGCCGCTGGGTTACAAGGTCTTGCGCAAGACTGAAAAGATCATTGAAGAAGAAATGGCCAATGCTGGCGTGGTTGAAATGATCATGCCGCATATGCTGCCGGCTTCAATGTGGGAAGAATCCGGCCGTCTGCCGAAGTATGGTCCGGAAATGTTCCGTTTGAAGGACCGGCATGGCCGGGAAATGCTGCTGGGGCCAACCCACGAAGAAACCTTCACTGACGTGGTGGCTAAGAGCCTCAAGTCTTACAAACAAATGCCCCTGCACCTTTACCAGATTCAAACCAAGTTCCGGGATGAAAACCGGCCACGTTTCGGTCTTCTCCGGGGCAGAGAATTCGTAATGCTGGACGGCTACAGTTTTGCGGCCAGCCAAGAACAGCTGGATAAGCAGTTTGATGATGAAAAGGCAGCCTACCTCAAGATCTTCAAGCGCACGGGCGTGGAAGTCCGGCCAGTTATCGCTGATTCTGGGACTATGGGGGGCAAGAACTCCACTGAGTTCCAGGCACCTGCCGCTGTCGGTGAAGACACTATTGCCACCAACGCTTCTGGTACCTACGCCGCTAACCTGGAAATGGCCGTCAGCGTTGATACCTTCAAGCAAGAGCCTGAAGAACTGAAGGCAATGGAAAAGGTTGCTACTCCAGGCTGCGACTCAATTGACAAGCTGGCTGATTTCTTGCAAGTACCGGCAACCAGAATTGTCAAGAGCGTTCTCTACATCGTTGACGAAAAGAAGAAGGTTCTGGTTTTGATCCGGGCTGACAAAGAAGTCAACGAAGTCAAGCTGACTCACCTCTTGGACTGCGACAGCCTGCGGGTTGCTGAAACTAGCGACCTGGAAGAACTGACCGGGGCTGGTAAGGGCGGCGTTGGCCCGGTAAATGCTGACTGGGCTGACGAAATCGTGGCTGACGAAACTGTCAAAGGCCTCTACAACGTGGTTGTTGGTGCTGGTGAAAGCGATGCGCAATTCATCAATGCCAACCTGGACCGGGACTTCAAGGCTGACCGTTTTGCTGACCTCCGGGTTGCCAATGAAGGCGAACCTGACCCGGTTGACCATGAACCACTGCAGTTCACGACCTCAATTGAAGTTGGTCACATCTTCAAGCTGGGGACCTACTACACGGAAACCATGGGGGCCAAGTTCTTGGACCAAAACGGCAAGTCCCAACCGGTCATCATGGGCTCATACGGGATCGGGGTTACCCGCCTGCTTTCAGCCGTTGTTGAACAGCACGCGACTGAAAACGGGGTTGCTTGGCCAAAGGAAATCGCGCCATTTGGGATTCACATCATCCAGATGAAGATGAAGGATGAAACCCAAAGCAAGCTGGCCGAAGACCTGGAAGCTAAGTTTGCTAAGTATGACGTCCTTTACGATGACCGTAACGAACGTCCAGGCGTCAAGTTCAACGATGCTGACCTGGTTGGCGCGCCAATCAGAATTACTGTTGGCCGCGACGCGGCTGACGGGATCGTTGAAGTCAAGCGCCCAGGCGACGACCAGGCACAAAAGCTGGCCGTTACCGACCTGGAAGACTTTATTGCCAGCGAATTAGATTAGGATTGAACTCTCGTGACTGATAAAAACCAACTTTTTCTTAAATTGTTAAAACAGGTCGGCTTCCCGGCAGGGGCAGCTGACGAGGCGGTTTTACAGGCAGGGGAGATAAAAAACGTGGATGTCTACAGAAAAGAACGTAGATGGGATATCCACGTTTTTTTTACTACTCCACTGCGCTTTGAAAGCTACAATGCCTTGAACCAGGCAATCAAGCATGAATTTAATGACTTTGTCGACACCCGCTTGTTAGTTGAAACGGCTGATGGTCAGCAGCAGTACCTGCCAGACTACTGGCATTACGTGGTTGAAAATTCAGAAGTCTTGTCTGCCAATCCGGCGGCCCAGAGTTTCCTGGTTGGGCAGACGCCTCATGAAGATAGTGGCCGCTGGGTTATTCCAGTTAGCGGCCAGCTTTTTGATAAAATGCTGGAGCAGCGGCTTTTAGACAGTTTCTCTTTAGAACTGCGCGATTATGGCTTCTTTAACGTCAAGCTTTTGACAGAAGTTGATGACCAGGCTGGGCAAAGCGACTTTGAAAGCCTGGCCCAGCTGGTGGAAGCCCATGAAAAGAACATGCAGGAAGCCTTCCAGCAGGCCCCGGCCAAGCCCAAGCCAGCTCCCCGGTCCAGCTACCAGGGCCGGCGGGGTAAGAAGACCAGCTTTGGCCCAGGCGCCATCAGTGACAAGGCAGAAATCACCCAGTTGAAGGATTTGTCAGAAGACCAGCGTAGCGCGGTTGTCGAAGGCCATGTCTTCAAGGCGGAAATGCAGGAACTGCGGTCGGGTTCCTTTATTTTTAATGGGGAAATGACTGACTATACCGGCTCCATCTCCTTTAAGAAATTTGTCCGTGATTCTGACAAGGAAGAAATCGAATACTTGAAGGGGATCAAGCCTGGTGTCTGGATCCGCATGCAGGGCAGTCTTAAAGACGACCAGTACGCCCATGATTTAATCTTCAACATCTACAGCATGGAATTAACCGAGCACGTGGGCCGGAAAGAAGCCTACCAGGGTGAAGAAAAGCACGTGGAATTGCACGTCCACACCAACATGAGCCAGCTGGACGCGACAGCTGACGTGGCGGACATCATCAAGACAGCCAAGAAGTTCGGCCAGCCCGCCATTGCCATCACTGACCATGCCGATCTGCAGGCCCTGCCGAATGCTTTTGAAGCGGGCAAAAAGACCGGGATGAAGGTCATCATGGGCCTGGAAGCCAACATGGTTGAAGACCACGGCCTGCTGGTTTTAAACCCGGCTCACATGCCATATGAAGACCAGGAATTCGTCATTTTCGACGTTGAAACGACCGGTCTGTCTTCGGTTTACGACACGATCATTGAAATCGGGGCCGTCAAGATGAAGAACGGGGAAGTGATTGAACGCTTCGACAAGTTCATCAATCCCCACCACCCTTTGTCTGAAACTACGATTAACTTGACTTCAATCACCGACGAGATGGTTCAGGCAGCTGATGACGAAGATGTCGTGATCAAACAGTTCATGGATTTTTACGGTAGTGACCCGCTCTGCGGACACAATGTCCAGTTTGACGTGGGCTTCGTTGACGCGGCTTTGAAGCGCTGCGGCTACCCGGAAATCAGCCAGCCGGTCGTCGACACTTTGGAAGTTTCCCGCCTCCTGCACCCGGAACAGTCCCGCCACACCCTGGACTCGCTTTGTCGCAAGTACAATGTGGTCCTGGAACACCACCACCGGGCCAACCAGGACGCCGAGGCAACCGGCTATTTGATGTTCAAACTTTTAGATGCCTTTAACGACAAGTACCAGGAAGACGACCTGGGCAAGATGAACGACTACAGCAACGGGGAAGGCTACAAGCGGGCCCGGCCGACCCATATTACGGTCTTAGCCCAGAACCAAAAGCCAGGCCTGCGGAATTTGTATGAACTGGTTTCCTTGGCCGGAATCAAGTATAACTTCAAGGGGCTCAGAACTCCTAAGTCAGAACTCCGCCGCCTGCACGCTGGCCTTTTGTACGGGTCTGCCTGCAGCCAGGGGGAAGTCTTCATTGCCATGATGCAGAAGGGTTATGAAGAAGCCAAAAAGAAGGCGGAATTCTACGACTTTTTGGAAATCCAGCCGCCGTCAAACTATTCAAGCCTGATCGCGGATGGCTTGATTGCCGACGAAGGTCAGCTGGGAGAAATTCTGACTAATATCTACAAGCTGGGCAAGGAACTGGACAAGCCAGTCGTAGCAACCAGCGATGCCCACTATATCGACAAGCATGAAGCCATTTACCGGGACGTATTGCTGGCTGCCCAAAGGGGTAATCCAAACCGCAACAAGCAGCACCCTGACCTGCACTTCTATACCACCCAGGAGATGCTGGATGAATTCAGCTTCATGGGCGAAGAAGTTGCCAAAGAAGTGGTTATCACTAACCCCAACAAGATCAATGCCATGATCGATGAAGGGGTGCAGCCGGTCCAAGACGAAAGCTTCCCGCCAAAGATTCCGCATACGGCTGAGCGGGTACGCAAGCTAACCTATGACAAGGCCCACGAACTTTATGGTGATCCCTTGCCGGACAATATCCAGGCGCGGCTTGACCGGGAGCTTGATGCCATTATCGGTAACGGCTATGGGGTCGTTTACCTGATTTCCCAGATGCTGGTGGCCAAGTCAGTTAAAGATGGCTACCTGGTCGGCTCCCGGGGCTCTGTCGGCTCCAGTCTGGTCGCGACCATGATGGGGATCACGGAAATCAACCCTATGCCGCCCCACTACCGCTGCCCGAAGTGCAAGAAGTCAGAATTTTTTGAAAACGGCGAATACGCCTCCGGCTTTGACTTGCCGGATAAAAAGTGTCCAGACTGCCAGGTCATGATGGTTAAAGACGGGCAGAACATCCCATTTGAAACCTTCCTGGGCTTCCACGGCGACAAGGTGCCCGACATCGACTTGAACTTCTCTGGTGACTACCAGCCAGTTGCCCACAATTTCATCAGAGTTATGTTTGGGCCAAACCACTCCTTTAAAGCCGGTACGGTTGGTACCCTGGCCGATAAAAAGGCGATTGGCTATGCCAAGCACTACCAGGACGAGCACCCGGAAATCAAGATGAACAACGCGGAAGTTGACCGCCTGGCCATCGGGGTTACCGGGGTCAAGGCCACGACTGGCCAGCACCCGGCCGGGATCGTCGTTTTGCCGGATGACAAGGATATCTATGAACTGACCCCTTTGCAGTATCCATCAGATGATATTTCCAAGGAGTGGAAGACGACCCACTTTGACTTCCACCAGATCCACGACAACCTCTTGAAGTTCGATATCCTGGGTCACCAGGACCCGACTATGATCAGAATGCTGCAGGACTTGTCCGGGATTGATCCTTTGACGATTCCAACAGATGACCCTAAGGTCATGTCCCTCTTCTCCAGTCCGGAAGCCTTGGGGGTTACCCCAGAGCAGATTAATTCCAAGACCGGGACCCTGGGCCTGCCGGAATTCGGGACGCCTTTTGTCCGGGGGATGCTGGAAGAGACCAAACCGTCTACTTTTGCCGAACTCCTGCAGATTTCCGGCCTATCCCACGGGACGGACGTCTGGCTGGGCAATGCCGAAGAACTGATTAACAACGGCACTTGCAAGTTGAAGAGCGTGATCGGCTGCCGTGACAACATCATGACTGACTTGATCCACTGGGGCGTGCCTAACGAAGTTGCTTTTTGGACCATGGAAACCGTTCGGAAGGGGAAGGGGATTTCTGACGAGAACATGGCCGTTTTAAAGGAAAACAAGAATATTCCAGACTGGTACATTCCGTCCTGCTTAAAGATCAAGTACATGTTCCCGAAGGCCCACGCGGCCGCCTACATCTTGATGGCTCTGCGGGTAGCATGGTTTAAGGTCTACTACCCAGAGATCTACTATGCTTCCTACTTCTCAGTCAGAGCTGACAAGGTTGACCTGGAAGCCATGAGCCGGGGCAAGAACACAGTTGTTGCCTTGATCAACCGGATCAAGGAAAAAGGGACGGCGGCTACCAAGCTGGAAAAGGACCTGCAGACCTACATGGAACTGGTCAATGAAGCCATTGAGCGGGGAATCAACTTTAAAATGGTCGACATCAACGAGTCTGAAGCTACAACCTACAAGATTGTTGACAAGCACACGATTCTGGCTCCGTTTAACGCGGTTGACGGCTTGGGCGACTCTGCCGCCAAGCAGATCGTGGCCGCCCGCAGTGAAGCACCGTTTTTGTCAAAAGAAGACCTGCAGGTACGGGGCAAGGTTTCCCAGAAGATTATGGACTTCTTTGAAAACAACAATGTCTTAGAGGGGATGCCTGATCAAAACCAACTTTCTCTCTTCTAAGAGCTTCCTATTTACAAGTGGGAAAAATTTTGTTATAATCTTTTTCAGATCGAATATGGTAAATTCGAGTGAGCAGCAATGCTCACTCTTTTTATTACGGAGGAAAATTTTGCCAAAAAACTTAACACCTATCCAAGAAGCAATCGAACCGGTCATTATCGGTCATGACTGTGAACTTGTTGATTTGGAATATGTCAAGGAAAAGAGTCAAGACTATCTGCGAATCTACGTGGACAAGCAGCCAAACGGGATTGACATCGAAACGATTGCGGAGCTGAGTGAGTTGGTTGGAGAAAAATTGGACTTAATGCAGCCAGATCCGCTGCCAGACCCGTATATTTTGGAACTGTCCTCACCAGGACTGGAAAGACCGATCAAGAAGGAGCAGGACTGGGAAAAGGCCAAGGGTCAGTATATCCACGTCGGTCTCTATCAAAAATTGGAAGGCGAGAAGGTCTTTGAAGGTCATTTGCTTGACCTGGATGACCAGGAGATTAAACTGGAAATCAAGATCAAGACCCGGCGCAAGCAGCTGACTATTCCGCGCAAGCAGATCGCCAGCGCCCGTTTTGCAATCGAATTTTAGAAAGAGTGATCCAAAACTTATGTCAAAAGAAATGCTGGAAGCCTTTGACGTCTTGGAAAAGACCAAGGGCATCAAACAAGATGTTATCGTTGAAGCCATGAAGGCCGCTCTGGCCGCTGCCTACAAGAAGAACTACGGCCAGGCTGAAAATGTTGAAATCGACTTTAATGAAAAGAAGGGCGACTTTAAGGTTATGGCTTTGAAGACGGTAGTTGACGAAGTGCAAGACGACCGGGTGGAAGTCAGCTTAAAGGATGCCCTGGCCATCAACCGGGCTTACGAAGTTGGCGACACGATCAAGTTCGAAGTTACCCCAAAGAACTTTGGCCGGACCGCGGCAGCTACGGCCAAGCAGGTCGTAATGCAGCGGCTGCGGGAAGCTGAAAATGCCCACATCGTCAACGAGTACTCTCAATACGAAGATGAACTGGTAACCGGGACGGTGGAAAGAACCGACAACCGTTTCGTTTACGTCAACATTGGCAATGTTGAAGCCGTTATGGACATCAAGCGCGACACTATTCCAGGTGAACACTACAACCCGCAAGACCGGGTCCGCGTCCTGGTAACTAAGGTTGGCGCTGACGGCAAGGGGGCCCAGATCCGGGTGTCCCGGACTGCTCCGGACGTAGTTAAGCGGCTTTTTGAACAAGAAGTGCCGGAAATCTTTGACGGGACCGTTGAAATCATGTCCATCGCCCGGGAAGCCGGCGAAAGAACCAAGATCGCCGTTAAGTCCAACGACCCGAACATCGACCCGGTTGGTACCTGTGTCGGCCCAAGAGGGACCCGTGTCCAAAACGTGGTCAACGAACTGGGCGGGGAAAACATCGACATCGTGCAGTACGAAGAAGACCCATCTGACTACATCGCCAATGCCTTGAACCCAGCTGAAGTCATCGCTGTTCAGTTTGAAGACGAAGACGATGAAAAGAAGGCCTTTGTGATCGTGCCGGACTACCAGCTTTCCCTGGCCATCGGCAAGAAGGGGCAAAACGTCCGCCTGGCTGCCCGCTTGACTGGCTACAAGATTGACATCCGGCCAGAATCTGAAGTCGAATTTGTTGACGAAAGCGAAGTAGAAGACGAAACTGAAGTAGCAGAAGAACAAGACCTGGATCAAGCAGCAGCAACTGAAGAAGAAGCAGCAGATGAACAAGCAGAAAGTGAAACTGATGAAAGTACTGAAGCTGAAGAAGCGGAAGACCTGGATCTTGACGAAGAAGAATAGGTGATTTCCTTGAAAAAGAGAAAAATCCCCATGCGGAAAGACTTGTTGACCGATACGATGCAGCCGAAGAAGGACCTGGTCAGAATCGTTGTCGACAAGGAAAAGAATGTTTTTGTTGATCCAAGTGGCAAGAAGCCAGGCCGCGGCGCTTATGTTTCCTTAGAACCGGAGAAGATCGCGGCTGCCCGGAAGTCAAAGGTACTGGAACGCAGTTTGGGCGTGAAGGTCGCCGATGAATTTTACGACGAGCTCTTCGCTTACGTGGACCACCAGAAGGCAAGAAAAGAATTATTTGGTGATCAAAAATAATTAACAACCGAGAGAAAGCCTTAAACTTGCTTGGTTTGGCCACCCGGGCCGGGAAGACCGTTTCGGGTACGGACATCGTTTTGGCCAAATTAAAGAAAGGCAAGCTTAAGTGCGTTATCATCGCGAATGATTTAGCAGAAAACAGCCGGAGCGAGATTGAAGCCGCCTTGAAGGCCCACCCAACGCCATTGGTCGGCGTTTTTACGGAAGCTGAACTCAGCCAGGCTGTAGGTAAGAAACGCAAAGTTTTGGCATTAACAGATCGTGGTTTTGCGAAAGCCTTGCTGGATAAGATTAAAGAAGGAGTGTGATCTAATGACCAAGAAACAAGAAAACGAAACTTCAAAGGAATTGGGCATGGATAACAAGAAAACCAGCGGCAAGTCTGGTAAATTAAAGATTTCAGTCAGTGCGATTCGCAAGGGCGAAAAGAAGACTGAAGGCAAGAGATCAAATACCCGCCGCCGGGCAAACAACCACTCTAACGACCACAGCAAGCGCCGCCGGCCAGCCGCCCAGGATTTGCTGAAGGACCTCAAGCAAAAGCAGCGGGCTGACGAAGTCCGTCTGGACCAGGAAAGCAAGGCTGCTAAGCGGGAATACAAGAAGTCCTTGAACAAGGTTGCGGCCAGTGAAAGCAAGCCGGTTGTCAAGAAGGTCGAAAGTGCTGAAAAGACAGCTGAAGCACCAAAGGTCCGCGGGCCAAAGATCTTGAAGCCATCCCCAGCCCGCTTGAAGCAAAACCAGGCAAGCAGTGCAAAGCCAGCTGCCAAGCCTTCATCTTCTCGCCGGCCCAGTTCACGGCCAAGCTTCACTGAAGTGCCAATGCCGGAAAACAAGGATAACCGCCGCAGAAACAGCGGCAAGCCTGGCCGCAAGGGGCAAAACTCCTACGCTGACCAGGGCCGGGGCGCAAATAGTGACCGCAGCGAACGGCGCAAGCGCAAGAACAAGAAGTACCAAAATACCCCGCAAGTCAAGAAGCAGGTTACCCAAAGAAAGGATCGTCCGCTTCCAGAAAGCTTTGAATACGAAGTCGGCATGAACGCTCAAGACCTGGGTAAGATCCTCCACCGGGAACCAGCTGAAATCGTGAAGAAGCTCTTCATGTTGGGGATCATGACCAACCAGAACCAGTCACTGGACAAGGACACCATCGAACTGCTGGCTGCTGACTACGGCATCGAAGCTGTTGAAAAGGTCCACGAAGACATTTCCGACATCGACAACATTTTCGCCCAGGAAATGGAAGAGTCCAAGAACTCTGAAAACCAGGTTGTCCGTCCGCCAGTCGTCACCATCATGGGGCACGTCGACCACGGTAAGACCACCTTGCTGGACCGCCTGCGCCACACCCGGGTTTCTGAACACGAAGCCGGCGGGATCACCCAGAACATCGGGGCCTACCAGGTCCGGATCAACGACCGTTTGATCACCTTCCTGGACACTCCAGGTCACGCGGCCTTCTCAAGCATGCGGGCCCGCGGGGCGGAAATCACCGACATTGTCGTTTTGATCGTTGCCGCTGATGACGGGGTTATGCCGCAGACCATTGAAGCTATCGACCACGCCAAGAGCGCGGGCGTGCCAATCATTGTGGCCATCAACAAGATGGACCGGCCAGGCGCCAACCCTGCCCACGTCACTGAACAATTGATGCAGTATGAACTGATTCCGGAAAATTACGGCGGTTCAACCATCTTCGTTAACATCTCAGCCAAGACCGGGATGGGGATCGATGAACTTTTGGAAAACATCATCCTTGAAGCCGACATGCTGGAACTGAAGGCTGATCCGAAGCAAAAGGCCATCGGTACTGTTGTTGAAGCCCGTTTGTCCCGGGGCAAGGGGCCGGTTGCCGACGTTTTGATCCAGCAGGGGACCCTGCGGGTCGGTGACCCAATCGTTGTCGGTGACACTTTTGGCCGCGTCCGGACCATGACCAACGACAAAGGCCACCAGGTCAAGAAGGCTACGCCGTCAATGCCAGTTGAAATTACTGGTTTGAACGACGTGCCGGAATCAGCCGACAAGCTGGTTGTCTTTGACGATGAAAAGACTGCCCGCGCGGTTGGTGAAGCCCGGGCACAGCAATCCTTGCAAAAGCAGCGGGAAAACGTTCAGCACGTTACTCTGGACAACCTCTTTGACACGATGAAGCGGGAAAGCATGAAGTCTGTTGACATCGTTTTGAAGGCTGACGTGCAAGGGTCTGCCGAAGCCTTGGCTCAATCCTTCCAAAAGATCGACGTTGAAGGCGTCCGGGTTAACATTATTCACTCCGGCGTCGGGGCCATCAACGAAAGTGACGTTACTCTGGCCAGCGCTTCAAACGCCTTGATTATCGGTTTCAACGTCCGGCCAACGGCTACGGCCAAGAGCCAGGCTGCCCAAGAAGGCGTCGACATCCGCCTTTACAGCATCATCTACAAGGCGATCGATGACGTTAAGGCCGCTATGCAAGGGATGCTGGAACCAACTTACGAGGAAAAGGTTATCGGTAACCTTACTGTCCGTGAAACTTGGAAGGTATCCAAGATCGGGACAATCGCTGGTGCCTTTGTCGACAGTGGTTACGTGACTAGAGAATCAGGCATTCGGGTTATCAGAGACGGCGTGGTCAAGTACGACGGCAAGGTTGCTTCATTGCGCCGGTTCAAGGATGACGTCAAGGAAGTCAAGGCAGGCTTTGACTGTGGTTTGACCATTGAAAACTTCAACGACATCAAGGAAGGCGACGAACTGGAAGCCTACGAAATGCAGGAAGTTAAGCCAGGTTAACAGGAGGCTGAAATGAAGCACAGAAAAGGACGGGTTGAAGGCGAAATCTTGCGGGAGCTGACTAAGATCATCCGCAAGAACATCCGCGATCCCCGGGTCAGCGACGTGACTTTTACCGCCGTGGAGTGCAGCAATGATTTTTCATACGCGACTGTCTACTACAGTCTGCTGACTGAAGATGAACAGGCGCAAAAAGAAGCGGAAGCCGGTTTGGAAAAGGCTAAGGGAACCATGCGGCACTTGCTCGGCCAGAGCTTGACCATGTACAAGGTTCCGGAACTGATTTTCAAGCGGGACCAGTCCGTGATTTACGGCAGCAAGATCGACCGTTTGCTCGCTGACTTGAAGAAGCAGGAACAAGATCGCCAGAACTAGCAAAAAGCGCCTTCGGGCGCTTTTTTGCGTTTTAAGCAAGGAGAAAACAATGTTCAATGGAATTATCGTAATCGACAAGGCAGCGGGCATGACCAGCGGGGATGTGGTTTATAAGTTGCGTCGGCTCTTAAAGCAAAAGAAGATCGGCCATGCCGGGACCCTGGACCCGGAAGTCACTGGCGTTTTGCCTATTGCTCTGGGCCAGGCAACAAAACTGATTGAGCTGATGCATCAGCGGCCAAAAGCTTACGTTGGTGAAGGGATGCTGGGCCTGGCCACGGACTCTTATGACCTGGAGGGGAAAGTTTTGGCAGTGAAAAAACTGATTGAGCCAGTCAGTGACCAGGCCATTAAAGAGGCTATGCAGGCTTTGACCGGGGAAATCGTCCAGCAGCCGCCAATTTATTCCGCCGTCAGGGTGAATGGCAAGCGCCTTTACGAATATGCCAGAGAAGGGATTTCAGTTGATCGGCCTAAGCGGTCTGTCCAGGTTTTCCGCTATGATTTGACGCGGCCTAGCCAGTTTGACCCTGAAAAGGGCCGGCAGACATTTTCTTACGAAGTCGAATGCTCCAAGGGGACCTATGTCCGCAGTCTGGTCAACGATCTGGGTGAAAAATTGGGTCTGCCGGCAGTGATGACCAAACTGCGGCGGACGGCCAGCTCCGGCTACAAGCTGCAAGACGCGGTAACTTTGGAAGAACTGGCGGAAAATCTGGACCATGCTGAAGATTATATTCAGCCAATCGACAGCTTTTTCGCTGACTACCCGCAATTTGATTTAGACGATGCCTTATGGCAACAGGTGAAAAACGGGGCCTGGATCAAACTTACTCTTGATGCAGACAAGGTCGCTTTGCGGTATAATGAAAAAGTTAAAGCGATTTACCGGGCTAAGGGACAAGGTCTCTACTGTCCGGACCTAATGCTTTTAGCTAATGAGTAATTGAGGGATTAAGTTTGAAAGTAATAAATCTAAGCTATCCGTTCAAGGAAGAACTGACGGCCGGCAAGGTTGTGCTGGCTCTGGGCTTTTTTGACGGAGTTCATATCGGCCACCAGAAGTTGATCAAGGAAGCCCGGATAATTGCAGATGAGAAGGATCTGCCATTGATGGTGCTGACCTTTGACCGCCACCCCAAGGAGGTCTATGCCGGGGTCAAGAACTTTGAGTACCTGAACACCCCGGAGGAAAAGGCCTACGAAATGTCCAAGATCGGGGTCGACTACCTGGTAATTCTCAAGTTCACCCCGGAATTCAGCCAGCTGGCCCCCCAGGCCTTCGTTGATGAAATTATCATGGGCCTGAAGGCAGACACGGTTGTTGCCGGCTTTGACTACAGCTATGGCCCAAAGGATGTGGCCAACATGGAAAATCTGCCCGTCTTTGCCAAGGGCCGCTTTGACATCAAGGTGGTCCCGAAGCAGATCTTTGCCGGGGAAAAAATCGGTTCAACTGAAATCCGCCAGGCTGTGAAAAGTGGCAATCTCCGCTTGGCCACGGAGCTTTTGGGTCATCCGTATTTGACCAGCGGCAAAGTCGTCCACGGCTTCAGAAATGGCCACAAACTGGGCTTCCCAACTGCGAATCTGGAATTGGCCTGGCCAAAAGTTCTGCCGAAAATCGGCGTCTACGCGACCATGACCCAGGTGGGAGACAGCTGGTACCAGTCAATGACCAGTGTCGGCTACAATGTCACCTTCAATGATGAGAAGAAGATTTACATCGAATCTAATATCTTCGACTTTGACCAGGACATCTACGGCCAGCAAATTACCATCGCCTGGTACAAGTATCTGCGCGGGGAAGAAAAGTTTGCCGACATGGCGGCTTTAAGCGAGCAGCTGAAGCTGGACCAGGTCGCCAGTGAAAACTATTTCAGTTCACTGATTAAGCAGTAATAAGAACGGTCTTTTTAAAGAGACCGTTTTTTTGTGGGATTTTTTTAGCATTCTCCTTGACTAACTGCTAATTTCTTGTTAATCTATACCATGTTAGCACATGAAAGATGTGAGTGCTAAAAGTGAGGGCGATGTTATGTTGACCGAACGTCAAGAACTTATTCTAAAGACAATTATTCAAGACTTTACCAAGACGCATGAGCCGATTGGCTCAAAGACAGTCATGAATCAATTGCCGATTAAAGTGTCCAGCGCGACCATCCGCAATGAGATGGCAGTCCTGGAAGAGCATGGCTTGATTGAAAAGACCCACTCCTCCAGTGGCCGTGTGCCATCGACTGAGGGTTACCGCTACTACCTGGACAATTTAGTGCAGCCGTTGCAGCTGCCGGAAGAAATTTACAATCAAATTGGCTACCAGTTTGACCAGCCGTTCAACCAAGTGGACGAGATCGTCAAGGAAGCCGCCAGGATCCTGTCAGACCTGACTGACTACACGGCCTTTGCTGAAGGGCCGGAAGTCAAGAATATCAGCATTACGGGCTTCAGAATCGTGCCCCTGGCTCCCCGGCAGGTCATGGCTATCCTGGTAACCAGCGATGGGAGCGTCAAGAACCAGCTTTACACCTTGCCGCGGCACATCTCAGGGGATGAAATTGAACAAGCTGTCCGCTTGATCAATGACCAGCTGGTTGGCAAGAATCTAAGCGAAATCAATAAGCAGACTTTTGAGCAATTGTCCAGCTCCAATATTGTCGGCAAGAACGCCCCGGAATTTCTGGAGCTTTTGGAAGCCGTCATTAAAGACGCGGCAAGCGAGCAGCTGTACGTTGACGGTCAGCTGAACCTGCTCAATAATACAGAAAACAGCGATTTAAAAGATATCAAGTCGCTCTATGAACTGATCAATTCCAGCTCTTTAGCTGATGAGCTAATTGATCTGAGTGACAGTCACGGCCATTATCCAGTTCATGTCCGCTTAGGCAGTGAGTTGCAAAATGACCTGCTCAAGGACTTCAGCCTGGTGACGGCTGAATATAGTGTGGGCCGCTACGGCCGGGGGACGATCGCCCTGCTGGGGCCGAGAAACATGCCTTATTCGGAAATGATCGGCTTGATGGAATACTTCCGCCAGGAACTGGCCCGCAAGTTGTTAGATTACTATGGCAGATTTAAATAAGGAGGTTTGTCGTGAGCAAAGAAGAATTTCCAAGTGAGAAGGATTTGCCGCAAGAAGACCAGGAAAAGCAAGCCAAGTCAGCTGAAGCTGACAAGGGCAGCGTAAAAGAAGACAAAAAAGAAGAAGTTAAAGAAGACAAGACAACTGATGCAGAATTGGACCAGCTCAAGGCTGAAGTTGCCGCTTTGACCCAGAAGAACAAGGACCTGGAAGACAAATACTTAAGAAGCGAAGCTGAGATTCAAAACGCCCAGCGCCGCTACAGCAAGGAAAGAGCCAACCTGGTCAAGTACGAGTCCCAGCGTCTGGGCAAGGATATCCTGGCCAGCGTAGACAACTTGGAAAGAGCCCTCCAGGTCAAGGCCGACGACGAGGCTTCCAGCCAGCTGAAGAAAGGGATCGAAATGACCCTGGAAGGCTTGATCAGAGCCTTGAAGGACAACGGCATTGAAGAAATCAAGGCTGATGGCGAAAAGTTTGATCCGACATTGCACCAGGCGGTCCAAAGCGTACCGGCTGAAAATGATGATCAAAAAGACCATGTCGTTCAGGTTCTGCAAAAGGGTTACGTCTACAAGGACCGGACCCTGCGGCCGGCCATGGTTGTCGTTGCCCAGTAAGGCAATTTTTTAAATAAAGCAATAAACAAGCAAAAATAAAACAAAGGAGATAAAAGACAATGTCTAAAGTTATTGGGATTGACTTAGGTACCACCAACTCAGCAGTTGCGGTTTTGGAAGGCAAGGAACCAAAGATTATTACCAACCCGGAAGGCGCCAGAACTACCCCTTCAGTAGTTGCCTTTAAGGACGGCGAAATTCAAGTCGGTGAAGTTGCCAAGCGGCAAGCCATCACCAACCCGAACACCATCGTTTCCATCAAGCGGCACATGGGCGAAAGTGACTACAAGGTCAAGGTTGGCGACAAGGCTTACACCCCGCAGGAAATTTCAGCCATGATCTTGCAATACATCAAGAAGTTCTCAGAAGACTACCTTGGTGAACCAGTTACTGATGCGGTTATTACCGTTCCAGCCTACTTCAACGACGCTCAACGGCAAGCAACCAAGGACGCCGGCAAGATCGCGGGCCTCAACGTGCAACGGATCATCAACGAACCAACTGCTTCAGCCCTGGCTTACGGCTTGGACAAGGATGAAGACGACGAAACTGTTCTGGTTTACGACCTTGGTGGTGGTACTTTCGACGTTTCCGTTCTGCAATTAGGTGACGGCGTCTTCCAAGTTCTGTCAACCAACGGTGATACTCACCTGGGTGGGGACGACTTCGACAACAAGATCATCGACTGGCTGGTTGCTGGCTTTAAGCAAGAAAACGGCGTTGACTTGTCCAAGGACAAGATGGCAATGCAGCGCTTGAAGGATGCAGCTGAAAAGGCCAAGAAGGACTTGTCAGGCGTATCTTCAACCCACATCTCTCTTCCATTCATCTCTGCTGGTGAAGCAGGTCCTCTGCACCTGGAAGCAGACCTTACCCGGGCTAAGTTCAACGAACTGACTGACGACTTAGTGCAAAGAACCAAGATTCCATTTGACAACGCCCTGCGTGACGCTGGCCTGTCAGTTGGCGACATCGACAAGGTTATCTTGAATGGTGGTTCAACCCGTATTCCAGCCGTTCAAGAAGCCGTAAAGCAATGGGCCGGCAAGGAACCAGACCACTCAATCAACCCAGACGAAGCCGTTGCTTTGGGGGCAGCAATCCAAGGCGGGGTTATCTCCGGTGACGTTAAGGACATCGTTTTGCTTGACGTTACTCCGCTTTCCCTGGGTATTGAAACCATGGGCGGGGTCTTTACCAAGCTGATCGACAGAAACACCACCATCCCAACTTCCAAGAGTCAGATCTTCTCAACTGCCGCTGACAACCAACCAGCCGTTGACATCCACGTTTTGCAAGGTGAACGGCCAATGGCAGCTGACAACAAGACTTTGGGCCGGTTCGAACTGACTGACATTCCAGCTGCTCCACGTGGCGTGCCGCAAATCCAAGTTACCTTCGACATCGACAAGAACGGTATCGTTAATGTTTCAGCTAAGGACATGGGGACTGGCAAGGAACAAAAGATTACCATCCAATCAGCTTCTGGCCTGTCAGACGAAGAAATCGAAAGAATGAAGAAGGAAGCTGAAGAACACGCTGACGAAGACGCAAAGAAGAAGGAAGAAGTTGACCTCAGAAACGAAGTTGACGGCTTGATCTTCCAAACCGAAAAGACTTTGAAGGAAGTTGAAGGCAAGCTTTCAGACAGCGACGTTCAACCAGTTAAGAATGCCCTGGAAGACTTGAAGAAGGCCCAAAAGGACAACAATCTGGACGAAATGAAGGAAAAGAAGGACGCTTTGAGCAAGGTTGCCCAAGACCTGGCTGTCAAGCTCTACCAGCAAAACGCCCAAAACCAGCAAGGCCAAGGCGGTCAAGCAGGCCCAACTGACAATGGTTCAAATGGCGCAAACGGCGACACGGTTGACGGCGACTTCACCAAGGTAGACCCAGACAAGTAAAGCGACTATAATTAAACAAAAGGAGAAGAACTGCTTGATGTAGTTCTTTTCTTTTGTTAGTAAAAGGAGCAATAATAAACAGATGGCAGCAAACCGTGACTATTATGACGTCTTAGGCGTGAGCCGGGATGCCAGTGACGCAGAAATCAGCAAGGCCTACCGGAAGTTGGCCAAGAAGTATCACCCGGACTTAAACCACGAAGCAGGGGCAGAAGAAAAGTACAAGGAAGTCAACGAAGCTTACGAAGTGCTTCATGACCCGCAAAAACGGCAACAGTATGACCAATTTGGCCAGGCTGGCATGAATGGCCAGGGCGGCTTTGGCGGCCAGTACGGTGGCCAGGGCTTTAGCGGAGCTGATTTTGGTGACTTTGGTGACATCTTCAACAGCTTCTTTGGCGGCGGCGCCCGCCAGCAGGTAGACCCGACCGCTCCGCAGCGGGGGGCCGACCTGGACTACACCATGACAATTGACTTTATGGACGCCATCAAGGGCAAGACCAGTGAAATCAGCTACAGCCGGTCAACTACCTGTGAAGTCTGCAAGGGTTCCGGGGCTGAAAAGGGCACACACCCGATCACCTGCGACAAGTGCGGGGGCAGCGGCATGATGACCATTACGCAAAGAAGCGTTCTGGGCATGATCCAGCGGCAAACGACCTGTGACAAGTGTGCCGGCAGTGGGGTCATCATCCAGCATCCATGCCAGAATTGCCACGGCAAGGGGGTCAAGACCCAGAAGCAGACCCTGCAGGTTAAGGTGCCAGCTGGTATCGACAACGGCCAGCAGATCCGCCTTGCCGGCCAAGGTGAGGCCGGCAAGAACGGCGGCCCTTACGGGGACCTTTACATCGTCTTCCGGGTGCGGCCAAGCAAGGACTTCATCAGGCGTGGCCAGACCATCTACACGACCGTGCCGATTTCCTTTGCCCAGGCAACCTTGGGTGATGAAATCAACGTCAAGACGGTTTACGGCGACACGAAACTGAAGATTCCAGCCGGCACCCAGCCAAACCAGAAGTTTACTTTAAAGGACAAGGGTGTTCCGAGCCTGCGTGGCGGCAGCACCGGTGACCAGGTAACCACGGTTGAAATCGTGATTCCTAAGTCGATCAACGAGGCCCAGCGCAAGGCACTGCTGGAATTCGTCAAAGCCAGCGGCGGCTCCATTGCCCCGCAGGAAAAAGGCTTCTTTGAACGTTTGAAGGAGAAGCTGAGCTAAATTTTTAAAGTAATTTAAGGAGGTAGTCTGCAAGGACTGCCTTTTTTGATGACTGGGAAAAGACAAACGGTTTGTTTTCGGGTATAATTGTTTAGTACTTTAGTAAGGATGCGAGAAAATATATGGACTTAGAGAAATTAAAAGACTACCAAAAGCACATCCGCAATTTTTCAATCGTGGCCCATGTTGACCACGGCAAATCAACGATTGCCGACCGGATTCTGGAATTGACGGACACGGTTTCCAAGCGGCAGCTGAAAAATCAAATGCTGGATGACATGCCCCTTGAACGGCAGCGGGGGATTACCATCAAGATGAACTCGGTGCAGGTCAAGTACCACGCCAATGACGGGGAAGACTACATTTTCCACTTGATCGACACCCCAGGCCACGTCGACTTCTCCTATGAAGTTTCCCGGTCCCTGGCCGCCTGTGAAGGGGCTGTTCTGGTCGTTGACGCCTCCCAGGGTGTCCAGGCCCAGACCCTGTCCAACACTTACCTGGCCTTGGAAAATGACCTGGAAATCCTGCCTGTTTTAAACAAGATTGACCTGCCTAGCGCCGACCCGGACATGGCCAAGAGCGAAATCAGCGACATGCTGGGCTTGGACGCCAGCGATGCCGTGGAAGTTTCCGGCAAGACCGGGGCAGGGATTCCGGAACTTTTGGAAAGAATCGTAACCGATATCCCAGCTCCGACCGGGGACTTGACCAAGCCCCTTAAGGCCTTGATCTTTGACTCCAAGTACGATGACTACCGGGGGGTGGTCATGTCCGTTAGAATCGAAGAAGGCACGGTTAAGCCGGGCGACGAAATCATGATCATGAACACCGGCAAGAAGTACGAAGTAACTGAAGTCGGCGTTTCCAGCCCCCACCCGGTTAAAGAAGACATCTTGATCGCCGGGGATGTTGGCTACATTACCGCCAATATCAAGTCCGTCCGGGAAACCCGGGTCGGGGACACCATCACTAGCGCTGAAAAACCGACGAAAGAAGCCTTGCCAGGCTACCGGCAAATTCCGCCAATGGTTTACTCTGGTATGTACCCAACCGACAACAGAGATTATGACGACTTAAAGGAAGCCCTGCAGAAATTGCAGCTTAACGATGCTTCCCTGGAATTTGAGCCAGAAACTTCCCAAGCTCTGGGCTTTGGTTTCCGCTGCGGCTTTTTGGGCCTTCTGCACATGGACGTCGTTCAAGAGCGGCTGGAGCAGGAATTTGACCTGGACCTCATCATGACCGCTCCGTCAGTTGACTACCACGCCATCATGCCAACAGGTGAGGTCAAATTGATCGACAACCCGGCTGACCTGCCGGATGCCGGTGAATATAAAGAACTGCAAGAGCCTTACGTCAAGGCGGAAATCATGGTGCCAAACGACTTCGTCGGAGCAGTAATGCAACTGTGTGAAGGCAAGCGGGGTGAGTTCCAGACCATGGATTACCTGGACAAATACCGGGTCAATGTGGTCTACGAAATGCCCCTGGCAGAAATCATCTACGACTTCTTTGACCAGCTCAAGTCTTCGACCAAGGGCTATGCTTCTTTAGACTATGAAATCATCGGCTACAAGGCCACCAACCTGGTCAAGATCGACATCCTTTTGAACAAGGAACCGATCGATGCCTTGAGCTTTATCGCCCATCGCGAAGAAGCCCGGGACCGGGCTGTTCAAATGTGCAGCCTTTTGAAGAAGCTGATTCCGCGGCAAAACTTCCAAGTCGACATCCAAGGGGCAATCGGGTCCAAGATCATTTCTCGGGCCACGATCAAGCCTTACCGAAAAGACGTTACCTGGAAGATCCACACCGGTGACCCAGACCGGCGGGCTAAGCTTTTAGAGAAGCAAAAGCGGGGCAAGAAGCGGATGAAGTCAGTTGGCCGGGTGGAAGTCCCGCAGGATGCCTTCATGGCAGTATTACGGATGAATGACGATGACATCAAAGGCAAGTAAAAATACAAAAGATCACCCAGTCCGCCGGATTATTCTGCGCCTGATTGCCGTAATCCTCTTTTTGCTGGGCCTGGCTTTAGTCTTTAACCGGCAGATCAGCGCTTTTTTGGTCAAGCAGAATCAGACCGCGGCTTTAAAGGGCCTGACCCGGGACCAGGTCGTGCAGAACCAGAAAAAGAAGGGGATGTACGACTTTAAGAAGGTCAAGTCAATTGACTTTGCCCAAACCACCCGCAGCCGAGTCAAGAACACTGCTGGCGCTATTGGGGCGATTTCCATCCCTAGTGTCAAGCTCTACCTGCCGATTATGCAGGGCCTGTCGGATTCGGCTTTGTCAACCGGGGGCGGGACTATGCGGGCTGACCAGAAGATGGGGAAGGGGAACTACCCTTTGGCTGGCCACTACATGACCGACCAGGGTGCCCTTTTTTCACCCCTTGAGCGGGTCAAGCTGGGCAGCATGGTCTATTTGACTGACTTGAAGAAGGTCTACGCTTACAAGATCTACTACAAGAAGGTAGTTGACCCTAGCGCTGTCTGGCTGGTCGCCAACACCAAGAAGAAGATCGTGACCTTGATCACTTGTGCCGACGGCGGGGTAAACCGCTGGTCTTTAAGAGGCAAACTGACCGCGGTCAAGCCGGCCAGCAAGCAGAATTTGGAGATGTTTAAACTTCGATGAAATGGCAAGAAAGAACAGCTACTCCTTTGGCCAGTAACCTGGTTGAGGAATTTCAACTTAGCCCATTAACGGCTAAGTTGTTTTCTTTGCGGGGAATTGACAGCGAAGAAAAAATCGACTACTGGCTCCGCGCTAATGAAAATGACCTGGCTGATCCCTTTTTGATGCATGACATGGACAAGGCAGTCGGCCGGATCAACCAGGCTTTGGACGAGGGAGAAAAAATTACCATCTACGGGGACTATGATGCCGACGGGATTACCGCCACGGCGATCATGACGGAAATGCTGACCATCATGGGGGCCGACGTCCATTACTTCATTCCTGACCGCTTCAAGGACGGCTATGGGCCAAGTTTGGACCGCTACAAGGAGATTGTGGCGGACGGGACCAAATTGATCATCACCGTTGACAATGGGGTGACCGGGATTGAAGAAGTGGCCTATGCCCAGTCTCACGGTGTGGACGTGATTGTCACCGACCACCACACCTTCAAAGATAAAAAGCCGGACGCTTATGCCCTGGTGCACTGCAACTACCCGGGCCAGGCATATCCTTTTGACGACTATTGCGGGGCCGGGGTAGCTTATACTATTGCCCGGGCAGTCTTAGAAGACACGGCCAGCGAATTTTTGGAACTGGCCATGATCGGAACGATCGGGGACATGGTCAAGGTTTCCGGTGAAGGACATATTATCGTCAAACGGGGCCTGGAGATGCTGAATGAAAGCTCCCGGCCGGGCCTGGTGGCTCTTATCCGCAATGCCGGCCTTAGCCAGGGGATGATTGATGAAGAAGACGTCGGCTTTAGCATTGCTCCCCGCTTAAACGCTTGCGGCCGCCTGGCTGACGCCAGCCTGGCCGTAAGGCTGCTTTTGGCGGAAAGCCCGGGCGAAGCCCAGGAATTAGCCGATCAGATTGAAAAGCTGAACAATGAGCGAAAGGACCTGACCCAAGCGACCATGCAGGCGGCTGAGGCTCAAATTAAGAGCCGGGGCTACCAGAAAGACGCGACCTTGACCCTTTATGACCCAGCCTGGCATGAAGGAGTCATGGGCTTAGTCGCCAACAAGATCGTGGAAAAATACCACAAGCCAACCTTGATGCTGACGAAAAACGAAGCCGGCCTGGTCAAGGGTTCCGGCCGGTCCAGCCAGGGCTTCAACCTCTTCAACGCCTTGAAGCCTTTTGAAGGCAAGTCCATCACCCAGTTTGGCGGCCACGATTTTGCCTGCGGCCTGTCGACGACTGAGGAAAAGCTGAACCAGCTCAGGCGCGACTTTAACCAAAGTTTTAAGGCAGGGGAGAAGGCTCCGGAAAAGGTCCAGGAATATGATGGCACGATCAGTCCATTAGATGTTGATTTGACCAGCGTTTATGACCTGGCCCAGGCCGGGCCTTTTGGCACGGACAACCCCCAGCCGGTCTTTTTGCTTGACAAGCCGCAGATCTCTAACTTCCGTCCCATGCGGAAGGGCTGCAGCTTCATGGTGGGCCCGGTCAGGGCGGTGGACTTTGACCATGGCTTAAACCAAACTGTCCTGCCTTATTTGCAGCAGATGCTGGTCAAGCTTGCTTCTAACACTTTTAAAGGCAGGACCGATGTCCAGTTCCGGATTGTTGACCTGCATTACGGGCAGCCGCTTTATGCACCAGCCGCCCGGATTGTGGACTTCCGCGGGCAGGAGAATTTGCTGGGTTTTGCGGACAAGTATCTCTTATTTGATGAGAAAAATCTCAGCCAGGCCATGAACCATTTTGGCATAACTAAAGAGCAAATTTCCCTGGCCAAGGACAATGAAGACCTCAGCCGGCAAATCGTGTCAGTCCTTGACGTGCCAGCCAATGAGGCCCAGCTGAACTTTGTCCTGGCCAAGCCTTACCGCCAGCTCTACCTGCGTTTCCAGCTGGACCAGCTGCCAGGGCAGGCTCTGCCCAGCCGGGGCAACTTCGGCCTGGTCTGGCAGTACTTTTTGGCTCACCCGGGGCTAAAGCCGAATGATTACATGCTGGCCGCCAGCCAGCTGGGGATGGATCCGGACAGTATCATGTTTATTTTGAGGGTGTTTTTTACCCTTGATTTTGTTAAAATGGAAGAGGACAGATTGCTCCCTGAGCCGAGTCCGACAAAGAAGTCTTTGGACGATTCAGCCTATTACCGGTCAGTGAAAGCAGAATATGCCTTCGTTAACAAATTACGAACAATCTCTTCAAATGAATTAATTCGCTATGCCAGTGGCCTAGCAAATGGAGGACTACAAAATGTCAATTGATTTTAAGAAGTACATTGCCAGCGTCAAGGACTTCCCGAATGAAGGAATCATCTTCCGGGACATTACTCCGATCCTGCAGGACGGTGAAGCCTTCGCGGCAGCTACTCACGAAATTGCTGAATACGCTAAGAGCCGGCAAGCTGATGTAATCGTCGGGCCAGAAGCCCGGGGCTTCCTGGTCGGGACTCCGGTAGCAATTGAACTGGGCATCGGCTTCGTGCCAGCCCGCAAGCCTCATAAGCTGCCTCGTGAAGTTGAAGCGGCAGCTTACGACCTGGAATACGGGTCAAACGTGCTGGAAATGCACAAGGACGCGATCAAGCCTGGCCAAAGAGTAGTCATCTGCGACGACTTGATGGCTACGGCCGGCACCCTGCACGCTACTAAGGAATTGATTGAACGCTTGGGCGGGAAGGTTGTTGGGGCAGCCTTTTACATTGAACTGACCGACCTTAAGGGCAGAGAAAAGTTCCCGGACGTGGACATCTTCTCCCTGGTTCAATACACCGGCGCTTAATTTTAAGAGCAAGACAGAAAAAACGGCTTTACTGGAAAGTAGAAGCCGTTTTTGTTTGTATTAAAAATAAAAGTTAAATTATTGCAGCCGGTCCAGGTGGTCCAGGTGTTCAGTCATCGCGTCGATGATCTGCACTATATCCTGGTCGTTGATTGAATAGTAGACAAAAGTACCTTCTTTACGCTTTTGCACAAAATCATACTGTTTCAAAATGCCCAGCTGCTTGGAAATCACTGGCTGTGAAACGCCCAGGTGGTCAACTATTGCCGATACCGGGCTTTCGCCATGGGTTCTCAAGTAAAAGAGAATGTGGATCCGCAGGCTGTTGCCCAAGACCTTGAAAAATCGGGCCGCCTGATCGATTAGTTCTTCATGTGTCATGCGGGTCTCCTTTCCAGTCATCTCCACTTGATTATATATCATTTTTGTTATATAGTGTAGGCAAGAGTAAACATACCGAAAACGATATATAAAAGATTGCGCAGGTAAAAATCATGAAAGACCAATCTTCCAAAAGATATTTGTGGGTGACGATCTTCAATGTCATCATTACCGCCGCTGAAATTGTCGGCGGGATTATCTCCGGTTCCCTGGCGCTCTTGTCAGATGCCTTGCATAACTTGAGCGACGTTGTTTCCATTGTGGTAGCCTTCGCAGCAAATTTGATCGCCAAAAGAAGCAAGGATCAGCATAAGACTTTTGGCTACAAGCGGTCGGAAACCCTGGCGGCTTACACCAACGGACTTTTCTTGCTAGCCATCAGCATCTATCTTTTCATCTCGGCCATCCAGCGCTTCAGCAAGCCTGAACCGATCGAAGGGAGAGTCATGTTTATCGTCTCCTTGATCGGCTTAGCCGGCAACTTGATCTCGATGCTGATTTTAGGCAAGGGGAGCAAGGAGAATTTGAATTCCCGGGCCCTCTTTTTGAACATGATGTCGGATACCTTGTCCAGCGTTGCCGTCGTGGTGGGGTCCCTCTTGATTTATTACCAAAACTGGACCCTGGTGGATCCGATCTTAACCATGGCCGCGGCAATTTTCCTCTTGAAAGAGGCTTTTGAAGTCACCAGAGACTCAGCCAACGTTTTGATGGAAACTAACCCTGACCTGGACCTGGATGCCATCGAAAAGGCGGTTTTAGCCTTTAAAGAGGTAAGGCAACTCCACCACCTGCATGTCTGGCGTTACAGCGACGATACCATCATGCTGGACGCCCACATTATTGTTGACTCCGGTCTTACTGCCAAGCGGATTGAAGAGCTTGATGAAGAGATTGCAGACTGCTTGAAGGAAAAGTTTGCTATCAACCATGTTACCCTGCAGGCAGAATGCAGCCGGGGGCTGGATGAGGACCTTTTGTCAACCAACAAGGAAAATTAAGAAAGGATTAGCCAGCTTTAAAAAAAGAGAAAATTGGGGTAAAAAGGCTTGTCTTCGCAAGGCTTAGGCCTTAGAAGAATTAAAGTTAGCAGAAAATAGCGACAAAATGAAAATAATTTTAAAAAACGCCTTGCTAACTTTCAGAAAGAGTATTATAGTTACTTCTATAAAAACTAGTGATTGAATTTTTAGGAGGTAATATCATGGCTAAAAAAGATCTCGATTGGGCAAATATCGGCTTTGGCTATCATCAAACCGACAAGCGCTACGTGGACTATTTCCACGACGGTGCCTGGGAAGGCGGCAAGCTGACCGACGACCCCAATGTCGTATTAAATGAATGTGCTGAAACCCTGCAATATGCTCAACAAGTTTTTGAAGGGATGAAGGCCTACACCTGGAAGGACGGCTCAGTTGTTGTCTTCCGGCCAGACCAAAACGCGGAACGGATGTACAACTCTGCTAAGCGGATCGAAATGCAGCCTTATCCAAAGGACAAGTTCGTTGAAGCCATCGACCAAGTGGTCAAGGGCAATGTTGACTGGGTACCGCCATACGGTTCAGGCGCGACTCTTTACCTGCGTCCATACGAAATCGGCACCACCCCAATTATCGGGGTTGCTCCGGCAACTGACTACATGTTCAGGGTCTTCGCTACGCCAGTTGGTCCATACTACAAGGGCGGGGCTACGCCAGTTGCTGTCCAGGTTGCCCAATATGACCGGGCCGCTCCTCGCGGGACTGGTCACGTTAAGGCCGCTTTGAACTATGCCATGAGTTTGAAGGCGACTGTTACTGCCCACCAGGCTGGTTTTGCTGAAAACATGTACCTGGACCCAGCTACCCAAACTTACATTGAGGAAACGGGTGGCTCAAACATTATCTTCATCGACCAAAACAACCACTTGGTCGTTCCTAAGTCAAATTCAATTTTGCCATCAATCACTAGACGCTCCATTGTATACTTGGCTGAACACTACCTCAACTTGACGGTTGAAGAAAGAAAGGTCCGCTTCGACGAAGTTCCATCCTTCAAGGAATGTGCTTTGGTCGGTACGGCTGCCGTATTGTCACCAGTTGGCCGCATTGTCAACGGCGACCAGGTCATCGACCTGCCATCAGGCATGGACAAGCCAGGCAAGTTTATGGAAGAACTTTACAACACTTTGACTGGCATCCAAAACGGGAAAGTCGAAGCCCCGGAAGGCTGGATCCACCACGTGATGTAAAAATCATAACCGGGAATAAGCTAAAAAATAGCAGTTTTCGCAACTGTTATTTTTTTCTTGCTTTGGCCAGGACCAGAAACTGTTATAATAAAAGCTAGTCAAACTAGCGAGGTGTATGATGAACAAATTCTGGAACCATATTGATCAGAAGTATTTTAAGATTGCCCTCTACTGTCTGGGCACGGTCTTTGCCGGTCTTTTCATCCTGCTTTTAGCCTATGAGTCAACTGGCTTCTGGGTCAGGGTAGGCAAGATCCTGGCGGCAATTGCCCAGCCTTTGACTTACGGCCTGGTTTTAACCTATCTCTTGATGCCCTTGACCAACTTCTTTGACCGAAAGTTTTCCAAGGGCAGCAGCCGGGGGGCAGTGGCGACGGCCAGCCGGTCAGCAGCCGTGGCCTTGACCCTGCTCTTACTGCTGCTGGTTATTTTGCTGGCCGCCACATCGGTTTTCGTGACCTTCTCTAAGCAGCTGAGCCATTTCAGCCTGGACAGCCTGCAAAGTCTTTATGACCAGCTGAAGGCCCAGTACAGCAGCTTTATCAACGAAATCATGGCCTACCTGCAAAAGCAGGGCTGGTCGACTAGCGGCATGGTTTCCTACCTGCAAAAAGGGGTCAGCCGGGTAACTGGCTTTTTGAGCGACTTCTTCTTCGGGGTAATTTTTTCCATCTACTTCCTCTACGATGGCCAGCGGATTGCGGCTTACTGGAAGAGAAACCTGGGCACCCTCTTAAATAGAAAAGTAATCAACGGAATCAAGGTCTTCCTCGCTGACGCTGACCGGGCCTTCTCTGGCTATATCAGAGGGCAGATTGTCGATGCCTTTATCGTCGGCCTCTTAGTCAGTCTGGCCATGCTGATCGCCAAGGTCCCATATGGCCTTTTGATTGGCCTGGTGACCGGGTTGGGGAACCTGATCCCCTACTTTGGCCCGATTTTAGGCTATGGGATGGTAGTTTTAGCCTGCACCCTCAGCCAGAACATGACGGCCCTGATCGTGGGGATGATCATTCTCCTCTTGATCCAGGCGATTGATGGCAATATCCTCAATCCCAAGCTCCTCTCTTCAGCCATTCACATCCACCCCCTGTATGTTATCGCCTGCGTGATTGCCGGCGGGGCTATGGGCGGCTTTGTAGGGATGCTGATTGCCGTCCCGATGGGGGCCTTGCTGAAAACTGAATTCGAGCGCTTGATTGCATACCGGCAAAAGCAGCTGGAAAAAAGCAAACAGGCAAGTGAAGAGTAATTGGCAACTAGTAAACAGATCTAACAGCAAAGTAAAAGGACTCGCGAAAGCGGGTCCTTTTTAGTCAGATTAAACAGTAATAAGTATTTAGTAGATTATTCAGTTTGCCTTACTGGCCATTAGCCAGCTGGACCTTTTTCATGACCGGCTGGTAGACCAGATCGATCAATACGGCAGCCAGGAAGGCTACGGCCAAAGAGGTCAAGAGCTCCTTAATCCCGATGACCGGCATGGCGATGCCCAAAAGTGCTAAAAGGCAGGTCAAAAGGATATCGGTTATCTGGACAATGGCTACCGGCTTAGATGGGGCAGACTGCCAGAAGAAGCGCTTGGTCCGGGTGATCAAGACGATCATCATGGCGCTCATAACTAAGAAGACGTAGACCATGGTCCCAACTTGATCATGATTTACTCCGGCCTTTGTTAAGGCGGAGACGAAGGTAAAACCGATGATTGTCCAGGCTCCGGCCAAGGAGAAGGCAATTTTAGCCAGCTTGCCCATGTCCCAGTTCTCCGGCTTGTAAGTGATGTGAGTCTTGTCGGTCCCGATCATCATGGTGACCATGTTGTTCATGATCGTGTAGATGACCATTGCATTTAAGGCCATCGGCAGGTAGCCGAAAATAAGATAAGAGAAGGTCAAGAGCATGGTCAGTTCAGCCGTTCTGGCCAGTTTGGTCAAAGACCAGGTGGTCATCCGCTGGTAAACCCGGTGGCCGGCATCCAGGATCTTGACGATAGGGCTAAGGCCCTCATCCAAAAGGACCATCTTGCTGCTCTTTTTTGCCACGTCAGCGGCATTTGACACAGCGATGCCGACTTCAGCCTGCTTGAGGGCAGGGGAGTCGTTGACCCCGTCCCCGGTCATGCCGACGATATAGCCGGCCTTTTGGAAGTATTTCACCATGGCCAGTTTGTCTTCCGGCAAAACGTCGGCGATCCCGGCCAGGTCTTCAGCCTTTACGCCCTCTTTAAAGTCGCTGATGGAGATGACCTTGCCAGTCAAGCCAACTTCTTCAGCCACGCTGGCCGCGGTTTTCTGGTTGTCCCCGGTCAGCATGATCGGCTTGATTCCCCGCTTGACCAGTTCGGCCAGGGCAGCTTTTGAATCAGCTCTGACCTTGTCTTTAGTGATAAAAATCCCTGCCAAATGGTCATCGAGCAAAATCCCGACTGACCGGCCCAGGCTAAGGTCAACAGCCGCCATTTTTTCAGAAATAGCCGGGTCAATCTTGCTGAGCTGCTTGACTGAGCCTAGCTTGACATTATGGCCATCTCCTTGCCCTTCAGAATAGCCCTGGCTGGAAGTGAAGGGGATAAAAGCTTCTGCTTCTTTAACTGCTATCTTTTTCTCTTGCAGATAGTCCATTAAAGCCAGGTCAATCACGCTTTGGTTGCGTTGGTCGATGGCCAGGCTGGCCGAAGCCAGGACTTCTTCATCTGAGAGCTTTGAAAAATTAGCAAAAGAGGCAACAGCTGTCTTGTTTTCAGTAATAGTCCCGGTCTTGTCCAGTAAGAGCAGGTTCAGGTTGGCCGCGTCTTGAATCCCGGTCAAATCACTGGTCAAAACTCCTTCTTTAGACAGGCGGGTGGCCTCAAAGGAGTTGGAGAGGGCAAAAGTTGACGGCATGGCTACCGGAATAGAAGCGATGAACATCATGGCCAGGAAGGGCAGCATTTCCAAGACATTTTCGTCTCGGATGACAGCCGCGATCAAGAGGATGACGGTCAAAACCCCGTCCAAAAGGCAGAGGTAGTAGATAATCTTGGTCAAAAGCTGCTGCAAGTGGCCAGGTGCCGCGGACGTGTTAATCAAGTTGATGGTCTGCCCGTTTCTGGAATTGGTCCCGGTCGCGCTGACCCTGCCCAAGGCCTCGCCGTCCATGACGGTCGTGCCCGCGAAGGCGGTCGCCCCAGCTTTTTTATGGACATTCTTGGCTTCCCCGGTGATTGAAGATTCATCTAAGGTCAAGTCCCCGTCCAAAAGGTCAATGTCGGCTGCCAAAATGTCCCCTCTTTGCAGGTTGACGATATCGCCGACTACCAGGTATTTGGAGTCAATTTTTTGCCAGCGGTCATCTCTTAAAACAGCGACTACCGGGGTCAACTGCTGGGAAATTGAACTCAGAACCTTGCGGGACTTCTTCTTTTGCGTCGCCCCATTGTAGGCGGCAAAGAGCAGCATGAGCAAAACGAAGAGGGACTGAATCCACTTGCCCAGGGCACATTCCAAAAGAAGTGCTGCCTCCAGAATCCAGGCACTGAGATTCCAAAGCTTACCGGCAAATTCCTTCCAGAAGCTGAATTCCGGTTGCGGCACCTGGTTGAGTCCGTCTTTTTTTAAGCGCAGGTCAGCTTCGGCCTGCGTCAAGCCTTTTACTTTCATTCAAGCATCTCCTTGTAATTATTCTTCAGTCGTTACGTGTTACATATAGAAGTTATTTTTCTCACTATTCATTGTAGTCCCCGGGTTGATATAAATAAAATACTGTTTTATGATGTTAGATATCTAAAAAGTTGATATCTACTAAGCCCAAAGATCATTAAAGAGAGAAGAAAATGAATTTCAAGCAGCTCAATTACTTTTTAGTCGTAGCTGAAGAAGGGCAGATTACATCTGCGGCCAAGCGGCTCTTTGTCGGTCAGCCGGCCCTCAGCTACCAGCTAAAGCAATTAGAAGAGGAACTGGGGGCAAAACTTTTTGTCCGCCAGCCCTATGGAATTGAACTGACCGAAGCGGGAAAAAAACTGCGGGATTATGCCGGTCAGATTTTGACCTTAGCGAAAAACGCCCAAACGGAAATCACGGAGCTGGACCGGGGCGGGCGGGGAAGAGTCAAACTTGGCTCTGTCTCTTCTTCAATTGGCAAGCTTCCCTCCGCTAAATTGACGGCTTTTGCCCGCCAACATCCCGGCGTCTCCTTTGACATCTACGAAGACAACACCTTCGGTATCCTGGACAAGCTGCAGGGCAACCTGCTGGACCTGGCCATCGTCCGCACCCCCTACAACCGGGTCAACTTGCATTTTGTCGACATCAGCGATGAGCCGATGACCGCTGTTACCTGCCAGGACTTTTTTTCTGGTAAAGAAAAGGTAGGATTGCAAGATCTGGCTGGCCAGCCCCTGGTCATCTACCGCCGCTTTGAGGACATGTTCAAGGAAGCCTTCGCGGAAACAGGCTTGACTCCAAATTTCGTGGTCAAGTGCGATGATTCCAGAACCGCCATCCGCTGGAGTGACTCCGGCCTGGGGATTGCCCTGGTGCCGGAATCAATTGCCAGAACTTACGCCAAAGGCCGCATTTATCCGGTTGATTTAGCCAAGTGGCGGACCCGCCTGCAGCTGGTTTGGCGTAAAGACCGGGTAGTTACCCCACTTATGGCGCAGATTATCTCCCTCTATAATTAATATCAAAGCAAAACAAAAACTGGAAGCCAATACATGGTTTCCAGTTTCTTTTGTTTCTATTTTTTGTCTTTATGCCCGGCTTGAAGTCAGGTTCATCCGCCGTTCAAAGTAGTTGAGCAGGCGGGTCAAGATAAAGGTGACCACGAAGTAGATGCACATGGTGATAAAAAGCGGCATGACCCCGCGGTAGGTCGCGGTTTGGACCAGGCCGGTCTCGTACATCAATTCCCCGACCCCGATGACGGAGACCAGGGAGCTGTCCTTAGTCAAGGTAATGAATTCATTGCCCAGGGCTGGCCAGATATTCTTCAAGGCTTGCGGGAAGACCACGTAGCGGTAGGTCTTGGCCTGGCTGAGGCCCAAGGACCGGGCAGCTTCAGTTTGCCCCTTGTCTACGGAATTGATCCCGGACCGGATGTCTTCAGCCACGTAAGCCCCGGAGTTAAGGCCGATAGCGATGATCCCGGCGGCCAGGGCCGGCATATTCTTGATCAGCATCCCGACCCCGAAGTAGACAAACATGATCTGAACCATCTGCGGGGTGCCCCGGAGAAATTCAATGTAGCAAACGGCGATGGCGTGCAAAAGCTTGTTTTTAGACAGACGCATCAAGGCAAAGATGACACCCAGAATCAAACCAATCGTGACGGAGCAAATCGTAATGATCATGGTGTAGCCCAGGCCAGTCGCGAAGTAGCTGGCGTACTTGCTCATGGAGTTGTTGGTCTTGCTAGAGGCCTGTTTCATGGCTTTGGCAGCGGCAGGGATGTACTTCTTGTTAAACAGGTCTTGCTTTTGGCAGTTGTTGATGGTCTTGTTGATGGCCTTGACCAGATCGCCTTGCCCCTTGGCTACACCGACAGCATTGCCCATCTGGGCCTGGCTGAGGCTGGACTTGACCAGGGACAGGGAAGTGTCGTTAGTGGCGTAAGTCTTGGCATTCAGTTCACCCAATAAAACGGCGTCAACTTTGCCGGATTTAAGGGCCATGAGCAGGTTGTTGATCTTGGCCAGGCCCTTGAACTTGATTCCGCTCTTAGCAGCGTTCTTCTTCAAGGAAGTGTATTGCAGGGACCCGGTCTGGGCACCAACCGTCTTACCCTTGAAGGAAGCGGTGCTGGTGTATTTGGCCTTGTTGGTCTTATTGATGACAAAGTAGTCGGACTTTTCAGCGTAGTAGATCTTGGAGAAGTCAATGCTCTTCTTCCGTTCTGCTGTTGGGGTCATCCCGGAAATGATGACGTCGATCTTGCCAGTTTCCAGGGCAACCAGGAGGGAGTCAAAGTCCATGTTCTTGATTTCCAGCTTGACCCCCAGGTCCTTGGCGATCTGCTTGGCCAGTTCAACATCGACGCCGACATACTTGTTTTTGCCGTTGACGTTCTTGGTAAATTCCAATGGCGGGTAGTCAGCGGATATGCCGACAACTAATTTGCCGGACTTCTTGATCTTCTTCATGACCGTGCCGCTGGCCACTTTCTTGCTGCTGGCGGCATCAACTGCTGGAATTGCCGCGGTAAAGAGCCCAGCCAAGAGGAGGAGGGCGGTCATAATTTTAATAAGTTTCTTCATCTTGCTTTATTCTTCCTTTGCTAGCTAGGCTTCCAAAATTTTTGCTAAAAAGTCCTTGGCCCGATCACTTTGCGGGTGGTCGAATACCTGGTCGGGGCTGCCCTGTTCCAAGAGATAACCGTCGGCCATGAACCAGACTTCATCAGCTACTTTTCTCGCGAAGCCCATTTCGTGGGTGACCACAACCATGGTCATCCCAGTTTGGGCTAAATCCTGCATGGTCTTTAAGACTTCCCCGACCATTTCCGGGTCCAAGGCACTGGTCGGTTCGTCAAAAAGCATCATGTCCGGCTGCATGGCTAGCGCCCGGGCAATGGCGACACGCTGCTGCTGGCCGCCGGACAGGCTGGCCGGGGTGTGGTCAGCAAAGTCATCCAGGCCAACTTTTGCCAGGAGTTCATGGGCCAATTTGTCAGCTTCCTGGTCACTCATTCCCTTGACCTTCATTGGCGCCAGCTTGACGTTTTCAATGACGGACATGTTAGGGAAGAGGTTGAAGCTTTGGAAGACCATGCCCATCTTCTCCCGGAGCTGGTCCAATTCTTCTTCTTTAAGGTCGGTCAGTTCCGTTCCTTCAAAAATGACCTGGCCGCTGGTTGGCTTTTCCAGTAAGTTCAGACAACGCAAAAAAGTACTCTTCCCGGAACCAGATGGTCCGATAACCGTAATTACCTTGCCTTTTTCAATGGCGGCGTTGACGTCCTTTAGGACTTCTTTTTCACCGTAGTTCTTCTTTAAGTGCTTAACCTCGATGATCTTGTTCATGTGCGATCCTTTTCTATGATCTAAGGCAAAGCTGACTCTGGCAAGCTGTTTGGCTAATTAGAAAGAGTACTTTTAAATTCTGTAATAAAGTTAATAAGATTAAAAAGATCATATAAGCATATTACTGGATAAAAGAGTGACTGATTAGACAGACAAGTCGCTAGGCAGCAGTGCCTAATTAACGATGTTTGCGAATTGGCTGCTAAAGCTTCATCAAAGAGATGATCTTTAGCTTTGTCTGTTGCTCCTAGTCCTCATGGTAATTTGCTCCAATCTGTTTAAGAAAAAATAAAAAATAAGAAATTTTCTTAGCTCTTTTATTAGTCTTTAATTTTAGACTAAATCTTAGTAAAATACAAGAGGAAAAACAATTTTCATAAAAATTTGGCAAAAAGAGTGTAAAACTATTCTTTATTTATTATTTATGCATTTCACGTTAAAAAATAGACAAAATTTGGTCCAAGACTTAAGATTCTAACAAGGAGACCGACAAATTCCTTTTATCACTATTGACGCTTCTTCCATCAAGTTATATGACCAAAGCTATGCCTTGTTTAACTGGAACAAGAAAGAAGACGTGACAGCTGCTTTGAAGAAGGCGACCAAGCTGGCAAGGCAGGGATTACCAAGAAGGCCAACCCAAACGCCAAGAAGGTAGTCAAGCAGCTCTTAAAAGGGCAACTGGATGGTAAAAAGTTAGTAATTCAAACCGCTTCCAGCAAATAGACAAGAGTAGACATTAAAAAAGGGCACAAAAAAAGAGTTTGCCGAAGCAAACTCTTTTAGTTGAGGCTAATTTAAATAACTAAATTAGTCCAAGTCAACGTTGTCTGGGAAGAAGTCGAGACGTTCGCCGTCACCGAGTTGTTCTTCGATTCTCAGCAATTGGTTGTACTTTTCAACACGTTCTGAACGAGCTGGGGCACCAGTCTTCAGTTGGCCACCGTTAGTAGCAACAGCGAAGTCAGCGATGAAGGTGTCACCAGTTTCACCTGAACGGTGAGAAATCATGGTGTTGTAACCGTTCTTGCGTGAAAGACGGATAGTTTCCAAAGTTTCGGTTACAGTACCGATTTGGTTCAGCTTGATCAATGAAGCGTTACCTGCGCCTTCCTTGATAGCCTTGTTCAACAGCTTAGGGTTGGTGCAGATGAAGTCGTCAAGAACGATTTGCAGACGGTCCTTGTGGCTTTGAGTGAACTTAACCATACCTTCAGTGTCGTTTTCGTCGTATGGGTCTTCCATTGAGATCAATTCTGGGAATTCTGCGAGCAACTTGTCGTAGTATTCTGCCAATTGGTCACCGTCAAGAACCTTGCCTTCCAGGTGGTACTTGCCGTCTTCCTTGTTGAAGTAGTATGAAGCAGCACAGTCGCAGGCGATAGCGATGTCTTCACCTGGAACGTAACCAGCACGTTCGATGGCTTCGTGCAAAGCCTTCAAAGCTTCTTCTGAGTCCTTCATGTTAGGAGCGAAACCACCTTCGTCACCCAAG
This sequence comes from uncultured Lactobacillus sp., assembly GCF_944327175.1. Taxonomy (GTDB): domain Bacteria; phylum Bacillota; class Bacilli; order Lactobacillales; family Lactobacillaceae; genus Lactobacillus. The sequence continues at coordinate 8,554 of NZ_CALVGT010000032.1, read as the reverse complement.
CCAGTTTCGTAACCCTTTTCTTCCAAAACCTTCTTCAAGGTGTGGTAAGTGTTAACGATCTTTTCGAAGCCGTCACGGAATGAAGTCTTCTTAACTGGAGTGATCATGAATTCTTGGATGTCGATGCCGTTGTCAGCGTGTTCACCACCGTTGATAACGTTGTGGAAAGTTTGAGGCATTGACAAGTCAGTACCGCCAAGGTAACGGTAAAGAGGTTGGTGGGTAGCCTTAGCAGCTGCTACAGCAGTAGCCATTGAAGTACCCAAGATAGCGTTAGCGCCCAACTTACCCTTGTTTGGAGTACCGTCAAGTTCGATCATAGCCTTGTCGATAGCTGGTTGGTTGAATGGGTCTGCGCCTTGCAGTTCGTTGTTGATGGCAGTGTTAACGTTGTTAACAGCCTTCATAACACCCTTGCCGCCCAAACGTGAGCCACCGTCACGCAATTCAACAGCTTCGTTTTCACCAGTTGAAGCACCAGATGGAACTTCAGCGCGGCCAACTACGCCGTTTGACAAAGTAACTTCAACTTCAACAGTTGGGTTACCACGTGAGTCAAAGATTTCTCTAGCATGAACGTTTTCAATAACAACCTTGGTCATTAAAAAATCCTCCTTAAAATACGCTGGCGGAGGAATTCTCCGACAGCAAGAGCATTCGCTCTGTAATTATTTACAAGTTCATTATAGTATAAGCTTGTGAATCCGTAAACAGCTAGTTTGTTGAAAACGATTCCGAAAACCGTTTTTTTACAAATTTTACTCTTTGCTAAAAAAGTTTAGCAAAATTACAGGCCTGTAAGCGGTTAGTGAAAAAATCCCCCAGTCTGGCAAAAACTGTTAAAATAGATTTAGAAACAGGCAAGGCAGAAGATGCCGTAAACAAAGTAGAATCGGGATAATATTATGGAAAACGTGAGACTGATAGTTGATTCAAGCGCCAATACTTTGAGTGATCCAAGCCGCGGCCTTGAGGTCGTGCCACTGACTTTGACCATCGGCCAGGAAAATTGGCTGGATGACGAGCAGCTGGACATGGGCGCTTTTTTAGATAAAATGGAGGCCAGCCAGGAAGCAGGCAAGACGGCTGCGCCAAGCATCCAGCGCTGGCTGGACAGTCTGGAAGGCTGCGAGAAGGCTGTGATCGTGACGATTACCAGCGGCTTGTCGGGGACCTACTCTTCCGCCTTGCAGGCCAGAGACATCTATTTAGAGACCCACCCGCATGCCCAGATCGTGGTCGTTGACTCTCGGTCAGCAGGCCCGGAACTGGAAGTAATCTTGGAAGGAATCGAAAGTATTCTTAAAGACGACAATCTCCGCTTCGCTGACCTGGAAGCCAAAATTGCCGACTACCGGACCAAGACCCACCTGGTTTTCGTCCTCCAGTCCCTGCGAAACCTGTCTTTAAACGGCCGGGTGTCGCCAGCCGTGGCTAAAATTGCCGGGATGCTGAAGATTAATTTGATCGGAATGGCCAGCGTTGATGGCGACTTGCAGCCTTTGACCAAGGCCAGAGGGATGAAGAAGACCCTGCGGGAACTGGTCAAGCAGATGAAGGAGGAGAAGTACCAAGGTGGCCGGGTAGTGATCGACCACTGCGAAAATGAGGCTGATGCTGAGAAGCTGAAGGAATTGCTGCTAGCAGAATTTCCGGATGCTGACATTTCCATCCGGCCAATGCGGGGCCTGTGCTCTTTCTACGCGGAAAGAGGCGGTCTCATGGTCGGCTTTCACAACTAACAAGTAAAATTAAAAAGTCCAGGGTTCTGCCAATTAAGAACTCTGGACTTTTTTGTCTCTATCATTTCTCAATTCAAAAAGAGGGCCGCATAGATTGTCTGCACCACTGTAAAGCAGAAGACCGACAAGGCCACGGCACCGATTACATCTGAAGGGTAGTGGGCCCGGAGGTTAAGGCGGGAGATAACCACAAAAAGCCAGTAGACCAAAAGAATTACGGCAAAGAACTGGTCAAATTTCCGTCTGAGCAGGGCGTAAAGGATGAGGCACATGGTCGTTGCCCCCAAGACATGGCCGCTAGGAAAGCTGTAGCCTTCTTCTTCAGACAAGTGGGCATGCGGACGGCTCCGCTTGACCAGGTGCTTGACGATATAGCCTATCGCGTCGGTCACTCCTAAGGTCGCCAGGACCCAAAGGCCGAGCCGGTAATTATCTTCGTTTAAGAGCAGGCCGGCAATCAAGACGTCCCAGACAATGACCAACTTGGGCTCGTTGATGAAGGCGATGATCTTCCAAAAAATATTCTTCCGCGTCCGCACCAGTTTCTGGTGCAGTTTCCGGTCCAGGCGGTTGAAGGCTGGAGAATAGAGAATGTTGAGGATCAAGACCAGCAGGACCAGCCCTGAAATTGTCAGTGAGATAAGGTCGACTTGCAAATTTTCATTTTCCTTCTAGCAAAACTTGACTTGTCCGGTTAAAAGCAACCGGGCTTTTACGGAAAATATTCTACACGTCCCCAGCTGGAAAATCAACTAATGCCGAAAGCGCATACAAAGTTGATAAAAGTTGGACAAAGTTAATGAAACCGCTTGCTTTACAAGGACCTTTTTGTTAAATTAGACGAGGAGAAAAATAACAACATATAACCGATAAATAGTGTTAGGAGCTTGTTTAGGAGAAAATGAGAACGAGAAAGAAAATTCGCGATATGAATGTGGCGTTGGTTGACCGGCAGAATCTGCCTGCCTTGCTTGCTGGCGGGGAAATAGCCGCTCAGGACGACGAGGACTACCAGATAAACCAGAAGACGGTCGCGGCATACGACTTCCAGATGGACCTGCTTTTGGGTAAGTACAAGACGATCGTTTATGACGCCGATGCCGGCTGGGTCTTGCTTAAAAAGAAGACTTGCCGCCGCCTGGTTCATGAATTGAGAAAGAAGGAACCCGCCCATGAACTGACTATTAAAAAGCAGCTCTGCCGGCAGATTGGAATGTCGGACCAGTATGTGCAGTCCTTTGGCTCGCACGCCTATTTTTCTTTTTTCATTATGCGCCACAAGCCGCTTGACCTGGTGGGCCTGCACCAGATGAAGCTTTTTGAGTGCCTAGACAACCATGGCCTTTTTTTGACTTTAAACCGGCAGTACTGCTTCAGTCTGGAGATGCCCAGACAATCCGGCCGGGGCCAGCAGATTCTGCAAGACTGCATCACCCATAATGCTGCCTTTTTGCACCTGGCAAGTGCCCGGGCAGCCAGTTGGGGCTGCCAGCTGAAGCCCGTCAGCCGCAAGTCTCTTTTGAATGACCCGGCTTATATTAGGGAAAGCCGGCTGGAAGAGATCAAGGCCATGGATCCCCGGCAGATTTTAGAAGAAGCAGAGGACCATTACTTGAACTATTGCTCAGAAGAATTTCTAAAGGAATTCCGGGCCTGGAACTGGGGCAAGCAGGATATGCGGCAATTGATCAACTATTGCAACAAGTCCTTTAATGAAATCAAATAACTCAAGACTAAAGAACAGAAATGAAAAATGCTCATCAGACGATGAGCATTTTTGTGTATGATTATAATTTTAGCCCAGGTTCTGTGCCTTGAGCCAGTTCATCAAGTCCAAAACGTGTTCGTTGAGGACGTCCTTGCAAGTAAAGAAGGTCAAGTCTGAGCTGACCTTGACGTCCAGCGGAACCCGCTTTAGGCCGTTGACTTCGCAGTTGTCGTTATCAAGCGGGCCAGCGTAAGGCTGGATGGCCAGGCCCTGCTGGGTGTAGACCATCATGGTTTGGGCCACGACATTGTTGGCAAAGAAGATCCGGCTTTGCTTGCAGTTCTTTTCAATCCGGTCCTGCATCAAGGTGATCAGCGGTGATGAACATGAAAGGTCCAGGAAGACCAGATCCTTGCCGTCCAGGTCCTTTTCTGAGAGCAGGTCCTTTTCTGCCAGAGGGTGGTCATTTGGCACCAGGGTGCACCACTTCAACTTGCCAATCGTGTAGGCGGTGAAGTCCGGGTATTTCGGCATGGCTTCCAGAGTGGACAGAACAAGGTCCAGTTCATGGGAAGCCAGCTTTTCAAATAAAACCGGGCTGCTTTCAACGAAGAGTTCAATGTTGACGGTGTCCCGACTCCGGCGGAACTGGCGGATGAGGCCAGGCAGAATCAGCTGCTCGGCCAAAATCCCGATCAGGCCGACCTTCAAAGTGATTTGGCCTTCTGACATGGCGATCCGTTTGGCCTTTGAAACGGCGGTCCGGTAGTCATTCAATTCGCTTTTGATGCTGTTGTACAAAGACCGGCCAGCTGGGGTCAGCAGCATCTTGCGGCGGGAGCGGCTGAACAGCTGGTAGCCAAGTTGCTTCTCGATTGAGGATATGGCCAGGGAAACCGCTGGCTGGGACATGTTCATGTTTTGTGCAGTCTTGGTAAAGCTCTGCGTCTGCGCGGCGTTTACAAAGATCTCTAGGTGTTCGATTCTCACGGGTTTACTAAGCTCCTCATAATAAAAAGATTGAAATGTCAGATAGATTATGCTACGCGTATCAAACAGTTCTGATATAATAATATCTCAATTCCCCAAGAAATAAAAACGATTGTTATTAAAAAATCGCAACTTTCAAAAAATAATTTTTCTCCAACAATTTCTAATTTTAGTGCCTAAAAAGGCTGCCGGGAAATAGAAATAAAGCTATTTAGAATAAAAAAGTGTTTACTCTTGATATTATGACTAAACTTTATTGCTAATCCCGAAAGAAATCAAGTACTAAACACACAAAATTGATAGACTTAGAAATAATTTTAGAAAGTTCACACTGTTGATTTTAATAAGATTAAAGTATGATAGAGTCTTGAAGTATCAAAGAAATTAAGGAAGTGGCATATGAAATACGTCTTTAGCTATCTCAAAGACTATAAAAAAGAGAGCATTCTGGCCCCTCTGTTTAAGTTGCTAGAAGCTCTTTTTGACCTGTTCGTTCCCCTGGTCGTGGCCAGGATTATCGACTATGGAATTAAAGAAGGAAACAGGATTTATGTTTACCAGCAGACGAGTCTTCTGGTAATCTTGGCAATTTTGGGGATCAGCGCCAGCATCACGGCCCAGTGGTTTGCCGCCAAGGCCAGCGTGGGCCTGGCCAGCCAGCTGCGGCAGGCGGCATTTGACAAGGTGGAAAAGTTTAGTTTCGCCAACCTGGATCAATTGCCGCCAAGCACCTTGATTACTCGCTTAACAAGTGATATCAACCAGGTGCAGACCGGCTTCAACATGGCCCTGCGCCTTTTATTAAGAAGTCCCTTTATCGTCTTTGGCTCAATGATCGCGGCTTTCACGGTCAATGCTAAAGCGGCCTTGATCTTTGCCGTGGCGATTCCGCTTTTGGCCCTGGTTGTTTTTGGCATCATGTTGGTCAGCATCCCCCTTTACGGGAAGCTGCAGAAGCGGCTGGATGAAATCACCCGCCTTAGCAATGAAAACCTGGCCGGGGTCCGGGTTATCCGGGCCTTTAGGAAAGAAAGAGCTGCCGTGGCCAAATTTGATGAAAAGGTTTCCGCCATGACCAAGCTGAACGAGTTTGTCGGCCGCCTGTCAGCCACCATAAATCCGGTGACTTATGTCATGATCAATATCGCGGCGATTGTCTTGATTCAAGTTGGCGCCGTTCAAGTAAATAGCGGAGCAATGGTCCAAGGGCAAGTGGTGGCTCTTTACAACTACCTGGCCCAAATGATCGTGGAACTGATCAAGCTCGCCAGCTTGATTATTACCATCAACCGGGCCTGGGCCTGCGGTGACCGGGTTGGCCAGGTTCTGGCCACGGAAAACGACTTGACTTATCCTGAGGCAGGGCCAAAGGTCACAAACAGCCAGGTTGACTTTCAAAATGTTTTCTTTACGTACCCGGAAGCTGCCGCTCCAGCCGTTGCTGACCTGACTTTTACAATTAAGCCGGCTGCAACTATCGGCATTATCGGGGGGACGGGCAGCGGCAAGAGCACCCTCTCGAAGCTCTTGACCCGCTTTTATGACTGCGGGGAAGGGGAGATCAAGCTGGGCGGAGTTTCCATAAAAAAACTGACCCAAGAGCAGCTGCTGGACCAGTATGCCCTGGTGCCGCAAAAGGCCCAGCTTTTTGCCGGCAGCATCCGGGACAACCTGCTGATGGGCAGGCTGGACGCCAGCGATGATGACTTGTGGCGGGCTCTGGAATTGGCCCAAGCGAAAGAAGTAGTCTTGGGCAAGCCCGGCCAGCTGGACTTTCAGCTCGAGCAGGAAGGCAGAAACCTTTCCGGCGGGCAAAAGCAGCGTTTGACCATTGCCCGGGCCCTGGTTAAGCAGGCACCGCTTTTAATTTTAGATGATAGTGACAGTGCTCTTGACCTGGCAACGGGGGCGCGTCTGCGGCAGGCCCTGGCCAGCTTAAAGGACGTAACTAAGATCCTGGTTTCCCAGCGGGCTTCCAGCATCATGCAGGCTGACCAGATTCTGGTCTTAGACGATGGCAAGCTGGTGGCCAGCGGCAAGCACGAAGAGCTTTTGACAAATTGCCAGGTTTACCAGGAAATCTATTATTCCCAGTTCCCGAAGGAAAAAGAAGCGAAAGAAGATAAGGAGGAGAGCCGATGAAAAAGCAAGACAAGAAAATGGACAGCTGGCAGGCGATGAAGCAGCTTCTGCCAATTATCGGCCGCTACCGCCTTCTTTTGGTCATCAGCGTAATTTTGGCAGCAATTTCCGTCATCCTCCAGCTTTATGTGCCGATCATCTTTGGCCGGGCCATTGACCAGATCGTCGGCAGCGGCAAAGTTAACTTTCCGGCTATTGGCCAGGATCTGATCCAGATTTTAATCTTGGTGATTGTCTCAGCTGCTGCCACCTGGCTGATGGGCCTTATCAACAATAAACTGACCTACTGGACTGTCCAGGATATCCGGGAAAAGGCCATCCGGCAGCTGCAGCTTTTGCCCCTGTCATATCTAGACCAGCACCCAAGTGGGGATATCGTTTCCCGAATCATTGCCGACACCGACCAGCTTTCAGACGGGCTGCTTTTAGGCTTTTCCCAGCTTTTCTCCGGTCTGATCACTATTGTAGCTACTTTGATCTTCATGTTCAGCCAGTCGGTCGAAATTACCCTCCTGGTTTTGGTCTTGACTCCCTTGAGTTTCATTGTGGCCCGCTTTATTGCCAGCCGGTCTTACAAGATGTTCAGAAAGCAGAGCCAGACCCGGGGTGAGCAGACCAGCTTGATTGAGGAAATGGTGAGCGGGGTCAAGGTGGTTAAGGCTTTTGGCTATGAAAAAACTGCCTCAAGCCGTTTCGCTGAAATTAACCGCCGTCTCCAGGAATACAGCCAGCAGGCGACCTTTTATTCCAGTCTGACCAACCCGGCAACCCGCTTTATCAATTCCCTGATCTATGCCCTGGTTGCCCTGCTGGGTGCCTTGGCCATCATGGGCGGGCGACTTACTGTCGGCGGACTCAGCGTTTTGCTTAATTACTCTAACCAGTACATGAAGCCGTTTAACGACATCAGTTCGGTTATTACTGAGCTGCAAAACGCGGCTGCTTGCGCCGGTCGGGTCTTTGAACTGATCAATGAAGAGCCAGAAGTTGATCCGGTTGACTTGAATACGGCTGATGAAAAGCTGCCTGAAGTCAAGACTGATTCAGTTGTTTTTGACCATGTCAACTTTTCTTACCAGGCGGACAAGCCTTTGATCAGGGACTTTAACTTGACTGCCAAGCCGGGGATGCGGGTTGCCCTGGTCGGGCCGACCGGCTGCGGGAAGACGACCACCATCAACCTGCTTATGCGCTTTTATGACGTGGATTCTGGCGGAATCTACTTAGGCAGCACCAATATCAAGGACATGTCCCGCCATGCCTTGAGAAAAAATTTCGGCATGGTTTTGCAGGACACCTGGCTGGAAGAGGGGACAGTCCGGGATAACCTGGCTTACGGCAAGGAAGACGCGACGGATGAAGAAATCATTGAAGCCACGAAAGCTGCCCACAGCTGGGACTTTATCCGCCGCCTGCCCCAGGGCCTGGACACGCCCCTTTCCGCTGACAGCTTAAGCGCTGGGCAAAAGCAGCTACTCTGCATCACCAGGGTCATGCTGCTAGACCCGCCAATGCTGATTTTGGATGAAGCAACCAGCTCTATCGACACTCGGACGGAAATGCTGATTCAAGCTGCTTTTGACAAGTTGATGCAGGCCCGGACCAGCTTTGTCGTGGCCCACCGTTTGTCCACGGTCGTTAATGCTGACTTGATCCTGGTGATGAAGGACGGACAGATTATTGAACGCGGCAAGCACGCTGACCTTTTGGCCCGGGGCGGCTTTTACAGCCAGCTTTACCACAGCCAGTTCGCGAAATTGCCATCATAACTGAATGCTTTTTAATTTTCAACCGTTCTCTAAGTGAGAGCGGTTTTAATTTACTAAATAATTGTAAAAATATTATTTTCGCCGATTGTAAAATTAAACTGAACACTGTTCCGATCCAGTAAGAAAAATCGTTTTCACTGGATTAGAGCACAAAAAATCCATTTCAACCATCTGGTAGAATATGAATTACCACAAACATTTCT
>NZ_CALVGT010000031.1 GCF_944327175.1 uncultured Lactobacillus sp. | reverse complement strand
TAAAATCTCTAACCAAAGATAGCGTAAAGCGGTTTCAAAAATTAAGCAAAAAAAAACACTCATCAAACTTAGATGAGTGTCCTAAAGCATCCCCGTTCAAAGTCAATGTCTTAACTTAATGACATTGTGACTACGTGGCCTTCTCTTACTACCAGTCAACTACTGTCTCCAGCGAAAAGGTTTCAGCCGATGAACTGAGCGACTTGGAAAAATCTGTTGCCGTTAACCCGACTTTGGAAAGAAGCGACTGGGGCTGGGAAATTGACCCGGTTGGCCTTCGCCTAGCTCTGAACCACTTGACTGACCGCTACCACCTGCCCCTGTTTATCGTGGAAAACGGTCTGGGGGCCTACGACAAGGTCGAAGACGGCAAAATCCACGACCCATACCGGGTTGACTACCTCAAGAAGCACATCAGCGAAATGGAAAAGGCAGTTGCAATTGACGGCGTTGACTTAATGGGCTACCTGCCATGGGGGCCAATCGACCTGGTTTCTGCCGGTACCGGCCAGATGGACAAGCGCTACGGCTTCATCTACGTCAACAAGAACGACCAAGGAGTCGGCGACCTCGGCAGAACCCCAAAGGACTCCTACTACTGGTACAAGAAGGTCATCGAATCTAACGGTACTGACCTTAACTAAACTGCTTTAATTCTTATTGCCACTTAATCCCTAGTCAAAAACACGAAAAGCGACCAAGATCTGCTATGATCTTGATCGCTTTTTTGTGCTTAGTCTATTCTGCTGAGAAGTAGTCCTGGAGCAGGTCTGAGTGATGCTTCAGCTTCTTGACGGCCTTGGCTTCAATCTGCCGGACCCGTTCCCGGGTAACGCCCAGGCTGCGGCCAACTTCTTCCAAGGTATGCGGTTCATCATTTTCTAAGCCGAAGCGCAATTTCAAAACCTTGGCTTCCCGGTCAGTCAAAAATTCGCCCATCATGCCGGACAGTTGATCCTTTAGCATTTCAAAAGCAGTGTATTCTTCCGGGTTGATCGCCTTGTTGTCTTCCAGAAGGTCTCCTAATTGCGAGTCCCCTTCTTCGCCAACTGGCTTGTCCAGGGAGTCAGTTTCCTGGTTCTTGGCCACCGTGATGATGTCCTCCACCTTCTGCAAGGGTTCATTCATTTCCGCTGCCAACTCTTCCGGCTTGGCATCCCGGTCCAGGTCCTGCTGCAGGGTCCGCTGGATCCGGTTCATCTTGTTGATGCTTTCCACCACGTGAACCGGGATTCTGATCATCCGATCCTGGTCAGCCAAAGCCCGGGTAATGGCCTGCCGGATCCACCAGGTGGCATAAGTTGAAAACTTAAAGCCCTTGGAGTAGTCGAACTTGTCAACTGCCTTCATCAAGCCGATATTGCCTTCCTGGATCAAGTCCAGGATCCCCATCTTCCCGTTATGCTTGGCATAGCGCTTGGCAATAGAGACTACCAGACGGAGGTTGGCGGCAGCTAATTCATCTTTAGCTGACTCATCGCCGTTTTCAATCCGCTTGGCGACTTCTACTTCTTCGTCCCGGCTCAAAAGCGGGACCTTGCCGATTTCCTTCAAATACATCCGGACCGAGTCGTAAACCCGGTCATTGTCGCTGGAAGCGACCAGTTCTTTTTGTTCTTTCTTTTCAGCTTCTTCTTCAGCCTTGAGGGCCAGAGCAGACGGTTCACCCTGGTCGTCAACAATACTAATCCCATTGTCCGCAAATTCTTCTACCAGCTTGGCAGTTTCGGCATCATTTAGACCATACGGCACCAAGAGCCGTGCTTTCAGATCCTTTTCGCTGATCTGCTTGGTCTTCTTTAAACCAGTAATCACCATTTTAACTGCTTTTTCCAGTGGAAAATCATTTACGTTAGAAGCATTTTCTTTTGCCATTCAATCCGCCCTGTTCTTATTCTGCTAAAAATTTACTACTCTAAAAAGTCACGCAACTGGTTGCTCCGGCTAGGGTGCCGCAGCTTGCGCAAGGCCTTGGCCTCGATCTGCCGGATCCGCTCCCGGGTCACGCCAAAGACCCGACCGACTTCTTCCAAAGTCCGGGGATTGCCGTCATCTAGACCAAAACGCAGACGCAATACATTTTCCTCTCTGTCAGTCAAAGTGTCAAGCACTTCAGCCAGCTGGTCCTTCAGCATTTCACTGGCCGCGTGCTGCTCTGGGCTGGTCGCATCCTTGTCTTCAATAAAGTCGCCCAAGTGGGAGTCATCCTCTTCCCCAATCGGTGTCTCCAAGGAAACTGGTTCCTGGGCCACCTTGAGGATCTCCCGGACCTTCTTGACCGGCAAATCCATTTCCGCGGCAATTTCTTCTGGTTCTGGGTCTCTGCCCAAATCCTGGAGAAGCTGCCGCTGGATCCGGATCAGCTTGTTGATGGTTTCCACCATGTGGACCGGAATTCTGATCGTCCGCGCCTGGTCGGCAATGGCCCGGGTAATGGCCTGCCGGATCCACCAAGTCGCGTAGGTGGAGAACTTGAAGCCCAGCCGGTAGTCAAACTTGTCGACTGCCTTCATGAGGCCCATGTTCCCTTCCTGGATCAAGTCCAGGAAACTCATCCCCCGGCCAACATAGCGCTTGGCGATAGAAACCACCAAACGCAGGTTGGCATTGGTCAGTTCATCCTTGGCTTCCTGGTCGCCAGTTTCAATCCGCTTGGCCAGCTGGACTTCTTCATCGCCGCTAAGCAGACTGACCCGGCCGATCCGCTTCAAGTACTGGCGGACCGGGTCATTCATTCGGCTGCCTGGGGCTGACAGGTGTTCCAACTCTGCCTTTTCAACATTTTTCTGCTTGGCCAGGGCCAATTTGGACGGTTCACCCTTGTCATCGACAATGCTGATCCCGTTGTCTTCAAATTCCTGCACCAGCTGATCGACCGCCCGGCCTTCTATTTGGTAAGGCTTTAGCAAGCGGTCGGTAAATTCCTTTTCAGAAATTTGCTTGCTCTTCTTGACATCCTTAACAACTAACTTAACGGTATCAGCCAGGGATACCTGGTCTGCCTTTCCTGTCTGCTTTGCTTTGTCTGTCATTTGATTGCCTTCACTCTATCACAGCAGCATCAAGCTGCACATTAATCTAAGAAATCCCGCAACTGGCTGCTCCGGCTCGGGTGGCGGAGCTTTCTAAGGGCCTTGGCCTCAATTTGCCGGATCCGTTCCCGGGTCACTTCAAAATGCTGGCCGACTTCTTCCAAAGTCCGGGTCTTGCCATCGTCTAAGCCAAAACGCAGGCGGAGAACTTCTTCTTCCCGGTCGCTCAAGGTATTCAAGACCTCGGCCAGCTGCTCTTTCAGCATCTCGTTGGCCGCGTGCTGTTCGGGACTCATCGCGTCCTTGTCTTCGATAAAGTCACCCAAGTGGGAGTCGTCTTCTTCCCCAATTGGCGTCTCCAAAGAAACCGGCTCTTGGGAAATCTTCAAGATCTCCCTAACCTTCTTGACCGGCAAGTCCATTTCCGCCCCGATTTCTTCCGGTTCCGGGTCTCTGCCTAAATCCTGGAGGAGCTGGCGCTGAATCCGGATCAACTTGTTAATGGTTTCCACCATGTGAACCGGAATTCTGATCGTCCGGGCCTGGTCGGCAATTGCCCGGGTAATGGCCTGTCGGATCCACCAGGTCGCGTAAGTGGAGAACTTGTAGCCCAGCCGGTAGTCAAACTTGTCGACCGCCTTCATAAGGCCCATGTTCCCTTCCTGGATCAAGTCCAGGAAGTTCATCCCCCGGCCGACATAGCGCTTGGCAATCGAGACAACCAAGCGCAGGTTGGCTTCAGCCAGTTCCTGCTTGGCCTCTTCGTCGCCGGCCTCAATCCGCTTGGCCAGGGCCACTTCTTCTTCACTGGTCAAAAGGCTGACCCGGCCGATCTCTTTTAAGTACATCCTAACCGGGTCATTCATCTTCATCCCGGTCGGGGCGGCCATATTGTTCAGTTCCGCCTTTTCAACATTTTTCTGCTTTGTCAAAGCCAACTTGGAGGGCTTGCCATCCTCATCAACAATGCTGATCCCGTTGTCTTCAAATTCCTGGACCAGCTGGTCAACGGCCTTGCCCTCTAATTTGTAGGGCTTGATCAAGCGGTCTTCGAAAGCAGCTTCAGTGATTTGGCGGCTGGCCTTTACTCCTTCAACAACCAGCTTCACCGCCTTTTCCAAGGGCATTTCATTAGCCTTGGCTTGCTTTTCTTCTGTCACTAACTGCCTCCTCTTCCTGCAGCTTCAGTTGCCTTAGCTGCAAAATTGCCTGTGTTTCCAGCAAAATTGCCGTTTGGTCGTTTCGCCGACGCGCGTCTGCAATCGCCTGCATGTGGCGGTCGATCTCATCATCTATCTTGCACAGGTTGAGTACCCGAACCTGCGCCTCGAGCTCTTCCAGGGTGATTTCCCCCGGCAGCTCGGTCATATCAGTACTAACAATTATACTCTGAAGTTCTTCAGGAATAAAATCTAAAAAGCCGCTCAATGAAACATTTTCATGAGTTTCAATGTAATTGAGCCAAAGCTTGGCCAGGCGCTCATATTCCGGGTTGGGAAAAACAAAACCATTGACAAGCAAATAGTCGCGGGCCTCATCAGAATAGATGTAGGCATAAAGCAGGCGCTGCTGGGCCTTAAGGGCCCGGGTAACCGGCTGCGGGTCTGCGGCTGGGGCCAAGGGAGCTGGTTCTGGCAGGACTTCGCTATTGGTATGCTGGTCCACCCGGCGCTGCTTGCGGCGGGCCCTTGATAGGTTGACCTTCAAGGCGTCTAGGGAGACTCCGGTTTCTTTAGCTAAGCGGCTGACATAGAGGTCTTGTTCAACCGGATTGGGCAAGGCAGCGATCTCGGCAACTGCCTCGCTTAAATAAGCCACCTGCTCGCGCTCGTTGTTTAAGTTGTACTTCTTCTTCAAGCGCTGCAGGAAAAAGTCAGTGGTTGAGATGGCCCCTCTGATCGCGGCCTGGTAGCTGTCTGCCCCGTATTGCTTGACATATTCGTCCGGGTCAAGCTTGTCAGGCAGGATCACGATCCCCAGGTCAAAGTTGCCGGCCTGCTTGAAGAGGCCTACCGCCCGTTCGGTGGCGTGCTGGCCTGGATCGTCCCCGTCGTAGTTGATGACGACTTGCTTGCTGATCCGGCGGATCATATAGACCTGCTGCTGGGTCAAGCTGGTCCCCATGGAGGCAATCCCGGTCTTGACCCCGGCCTTATAAGCGGAGATGACGTCCATATGCCCTTCAAACAAGACCAGGTGTCCTTCTTTTCTGGCATGCTTTTTAGCTTCAGAGAAGTGGAAAAGCAGGTCGGACTTGTTGAAGATGCTTGTTTCCGGGCTGTTTAAGTACTTTGGTTCTTCCGGGTCATCGCTGATTCTCCGGCCGGAAAAAGCCACCGGGTGGCCGCTTTCATCGCTCATCGGGAACATCAAGCGGTCTCTGAAGCGGTCAAAGAGGCGGCCATCCTGACTCTTGACAAACAGGCCGCTTTCCGCCAGCTGGTCCTCTGTATATCCTTCACCTCGCAAGTAGGTCAAGAGCAGGTCGGACTTGCCTGGGGCATAGCCGATCGTAAAGTGTTTGAGCAGGTCATCGTCCAAGCCTCTTTTTCTGGCATATTCCAGGCCCCGCTCCCCGATCTTGGTGGTCATCAGAACCTGCTGGTAAAAGTCCGCCGCGTCCTTATGCATCTGCATCAAAGGGTTCAGCTTGACCGGCTGCTCCTGGTATTCCTGGGGCATGGGGATATTGGCAAATTCCGCTACCCTTTCAACGCTTTCTGGAAAAGTAACTTCTTCTTTTTCCATGATGAACTTGAAGACATTGCCGCCCTTATGGCAGCCAAAGCAGTAGAAGAACTGCTTGTCCGGGTTGACGCTGAAAGAGGGGGTCTTTTCTTGATGAAAAGGGCAAAGACCTACATAGTCTTTGCCTCTCTTCTCCAGTGATACATACTGGCTGATCACGTCAACAATGTTTACGCTGCCCCGAACTTCATTGATAAAATCTTCCGAAATTCTTCCAGCCAATTTGCCTCACCCTTTATTAAAAATTTGCTTCTTACTTGATAACCAACTTGCTCAAATCGCCCAAGCGCTTGGCCAGGTCATTGATAGCTGCCAGCTGGCTCAAGCGGTTGTTCTTGACTGCTTCGTCCTTGGCCATGATCATGTTGACGTCGAAGTAGCGGTCGATTACCCCTTGCAGAGCAACGAAGGCTTCGTAAAGTTCAGCATGGTCCTTGACATTTGCCAAAGCCTCAACTCCATTATAAAGGTCTTGTTCGCTTCTGTCTTCAAATAAGCTTGGGTCAACCGGACTAGCCTGGGTAAACTTAGCCTTCTTCAAGATGTTGGCGATTCTAGTCAGACTTTCAACGACCGGCTTGAAGGCTTCGTCGTCATGGTGCTGCTGCAGAACCTTGGCAGCGGCCAGGATCTGGCTTGGGTCTTGTTCGCTTGAAGCCAGAACGGCGTCGATAACGTCGTATTGGTAGTTGTTCTTTTGCAAGAACTGCTTGATCCGGTCACGGATGAAGTCAGCAAGTTGCTTGTCTTCTTCCGCCCCTTGTGGCAGCTTAGCAGGAGTCTTGCCAGACAAAAGTTCTACGATTTCCGGAACAACCTGGTCAAATGGCAGGGACCAGTTTTCGTTTAGAAGGATCCGGACAATCCCATAAGCGTAGCGGCGCAATGCGTATGGGTCGTTTGATGATGAAGGGATCATCCCGGCACCAAAGAAGGCGATAATGGTGTCCAGCTTGTCAGCAACTGACAAGAGGGCGCCGACCTTGGTCTTTGGCAGGTCGCCTTCAGCCGTGCTTGGCATGTAGTGTTCCTTGATGGCGACAGAAACGTTTTCGTTTTCGCCAGCCAGACGGGCATAGTGCATCCCCATAACCCCTTGCAGTTCAGCGAATTCGCCGACCATCTGGGTTACCAGGTCGAACTTATACAAGCCGCTTACCCGGTCAAAGTCAGTCACTTCTTCAGCTGACAAGCCAAATCTCTTAGCCAGGTAGTCGCCGATGATCCGGACCCGGGTCATCTTTTCTGCCATTGAACCGATCTTGTCGTGGAAGGAAACGCTGTCCATCCGGTCAACAAAGTGGCTGAGCGGGTACTTGCGGTCTTCATCATAGAAGAATACCGCGTCGTCAAGCCGGGCAACCAAGACCTTTTCGTTACCGGAAATAACGTTTTCCAGGTGGTCCTTGTTCCCATTTCTGACTGAGATAAAGTAGTTGATCAGCTTGCCTTCCTGGTCATAAACTTCAAAGTAGCGCTGGTTGTCCTTCATGGAAGTGATCAAGACTTCGTCCGGAATTTCCAGGTACTTTTGGTCAAATGAGCCGGCAAAAACAGTCGGGTATTCAACCAGGTTGTTGACTTCTTCCAAGAGGCTCGCATCCAGCTTGATCTGCCAGTTGTGGCTGTTTACCAGGTCGTTGATCTGGGAAACGATCATGTCCTTGCGTTCGTCAGCATCAACGATGACGTATTGGTCCCGCAGAGCTTCCACGTAGTCGTCAGCGTTGGCCAAGACCACGCTGTCGCCCAAGAAGCGGTGACCAGCAGTCTTGCGGCCGGCAGTGATGTCCAGGAACTGAACTGGCACTACTTCGCTGCCGTAAAGGGCAACAAGCCAGTGAATCGGGCGGACAAATTCAAAGTCTTGGGAGTCCCAGCGCATCTTGGTCGGGAAAGTCATGGCCTTGATTACTTCATCCAGGCCCAAAAGAATTTCCTTGGCTTCCTTGCCGGCCTTTTGCACGTGCACGTAGGCATATTCAACGCCCTTGAGCTCTTCAAAGTAGATGTCGTCGGCGCTCATCCCCTGGCCGCGAGCAAAGCCGACAGCGGCCTTGGTCCAGTTGCCGTCAGCGTCTTGGGCGATCTTCTTGGCCGGTCCCTTCTTGACTTCGTCCACGTCAGCCTGCTTTTCATCCAGGTCCTTGACCAGGACAGCCAGGCGGCGGGGAGTTGAGTAGGTCTTGATTTCCTTAAAGCCCAGGCCGTTTTCCTTCAAGAACTTGCCAGTTCTGTCAGCCAGCTGCTTGACTGATTTGCCGACTACGTGGGCTGGCATTTCTTCAACGCCGATTTCAAATAAAAAGTCTTTAGTCATTGCTTGCCTCCGCCTTTGCTTGTGCACTCTTCAACAATGGGAAGCCGCGCTTTTCACGTTCTTCCACAAACTTAACCGCTACTTCGTGAGCCATGTTGCGGATCCGGTGCAGGTAGCCGGCCCGTTCAGTTACTGAGACTGCCCCCCGGGCGTCCAACAGGTTGAAGGTGTGGGAACACTTCAAGATGTAGTCGTAAGCCGGGTGAACCAGGTTCTTGCCCAAAAGGCGCTTGGCAATTCTTTCGTAAGTGTCAAAGAATTCCAGCAATTGCTTCTGGTCGCTTTCTTCAAAGGCGTACTTGGAGTGTTCGTATTCAGGTTCCTTGAAGATGTCCCGGTAAAGGACGCCATCGCCCCATTCCAGGTCGAAGACTGAGTTAACATCCTGGATGTAGGAAGCCAGACGTTCAACCCCGTAAGTGATTTCCCCCATGGTTGGCTTGACGTCCAGTTCGCCGACAGTTTGGAAGTAGGTAAATTGGGAAACTTCCATCCCGTCCAGCCAGACTTCCCAGCCAACACCGGCACAGCCCATGGATGGGTTTTCCCAGTTGTCTTCAACGAAGCGGATGTCGTGCTCCAAAGGTTCAATGCCCAGAACCTTCAAGGAGTCCAGGTAGTATTGCTGGATTTCCAGCGGAGCCGGCTTTAAAACGACTTGGAACTGGTGGTGCTGGAAGAGCCGGTTCGGGTTGTCCCCGTAGCGCCCGTCAGCTGGCCGGCGGGAAGGCTCAACGTAGCAGGCCTTCCAAGGTTCAGGCCCGACTGCCCGCAAGAAGGTGTATGGGCTCATTGTCCCCGCACCCTTGTTTTCATCATATGACGGCATGATCATGCAGCCTTTTGAAGCCCAAAACTGTTCAAGCTTGAAGATCATGGTCTGAATATCTAATTTTTGTGCCATAGTTACCTCCTATGCAAGGCCATAAAAAAAGCCTATGCAATTTTACTTTTGCATAGGGACGAAAAAAGTATTCGCGGTTCCACCCTAATTCAGGAAGCTTATTTGCCTCCTACTCTTAATTAGCTTGGCTAGAGGGGCCTTTTCCCGCTGTATCCTTCCACCAACCGATACTCGCTGCCGCGGTACTTTTCTATTTCCTCATCATTACCAATATACAGGTTATTTTACCATAAATTCCTTTTCTTTTCATGTTTTTTAGGAAAATCAGCTGCCCCGAACCTCATTTAAAAAGCGGAGGCTGGGCAGGTTCAAATCAACGGTTGCCTGGTAGATCTGGGTGATGGCCCGCCGGCTTTCCTTTTTCAAATCTTCGCCGATCTGGATCTCCCCTAAACGGCTGATTGGTAAAAGTCCCAGGGTTCTGATTAAAGCAGTAGCCTTTGGGGACAGATGCAGGCGGCTGACAGAGCGGAAATGGTCGCTGCAGACCACCCCGCCGGCAGCAATCGAGTAATCAAAAATCCCTTTTTCCTTGCCGCAGATTACGCAGGCCCCCAGCTGGGGAGCCACCCCGAAGGCCGCCAGAAGCTGCAGCTGGACTATCTGAGTGATGATTTCCGGGTCCTGGCCAGCCACGATCCGGTCAAAGGCCACTAGTAAAAGGTCATAGTATTCGCCCAGTTTCTGGTACTCGCTGAAGGCATGGTCAGCTAAATCAAAAAGATAGGACAGGTAGGCATTCTTGTCCAGGTCGGTAAAAAGCTCGTCATGCTGGCTGAGCTTCTTATAAGTGCGCAGCTGGCTAATCCCCTTGTAGCGGGTCAAGATGCCGAAAGTCCCTTCCGTAAAAGGCAATACAGCCGCGGCCAGCTGGGACTTGGGCCGCATCCCGCCTTTGGCGATCACCGTGACGATTCCCAATTCCTTGGTCCAGAGCTTGGCCAAAAGGTCAGCCTCTTTATACTGCTGCCTTTTAAAAAGCAGGCCGTGGACATCAAGCAGGTCAGCGGCCATTAAAGTTCCTTCTTGTCATAGCCGATGGACTTGAGGAAGGCCGGATCCTGCCGCCAATTGCGCCGGACCTTGACCCAGAGCTTCAAGTTGACCTTCTCACCCAGCAGCTTTTCAATTTCCTTTCTGGACCGCATCCCGATCTGCTTGACCATGGCCCCTCTTTGCCCGATGATAATCCGCTTTTGTCCGTCTTTTTCCACAAAAATCGTCGCGTCGATTTGCAATTTGCCATTAATCCGCTGGTTCATCTGGTCAACCCAGACAGCAGTTGAGTGGGGAACTTCCTGGTCGGTCAAGCGGAGGATCTGTTCTCTGATCATTTCCGCAACCACAAAGTATTCCGGCCGGTCAGTCACTTCATCTGAAGCGTAGTATTGCGGCCCTTCTGGCAGGTAGTCCTTCAAGGTCTTGAGCAAGTCGTCGACCCCGTTGCCCTGCCGGGCGGAAATCGGCAAAAATTCCGCGAACTTGCCAACTGCCTGGTAGGAGTCAATGATTGGCAGAAGGTCATTTGGATGCACCTGGTCAATCTTGTTGATGACCAAAAATACCGGAATATCCAAATCTTTTAAAAGGCCGGCCACGTATTCCTCGCCCTTGCCAGCCTTTTTAGCATCAACCATGAACATAACCAGGTCAACGTCTTTTAAAGAAGACAGGCTGGCCTTGTCCATGTATTCGTCCAGGTCAGAATGACTCTTGAAAATACCTGGCGTGTCAACGAAAACAACTTGCATGTCATCTTCAGTGTAGATGCCGGAAATCTTGTTTCTGGTGGTTTGCGGTTTGGCTGAGGTAATCGCCACCTTCTGCCCGATTAAGCGGTTCATCAAGGTTGATTTGCCGACATTTGGCCGGCCGACCAGTGCTACGAAACCTGACTTGTGTTTACTTGTTTGCCCCATCTTGAATGTCCTTTTCTGTGAAGTAGTATGGTATCAATTGCTCAACCGTAAAGCGCTCATAATCGCCCTGGCTGTCGGTCAGAATTACTTCCGTTTCCGGATCCATGAATTCACTCATTACCTGCCGGCAGGCCCCGCAGGGAGAAATTGGCCGGTCAGTGTTGCCGATGATCAAGAGGCACTTAATCTTGCCCGGCCGGCCAGCGTTGACCCAGGAAAAAATTGCCGTCCGTTCGGCGCAATTGGTCAAGCCAAAAGAAGAATTTTCGATATTGATCCCGGTAAAAATCTCCCCCGAGTCTGTCGCCAAAGCGCTGGCCACGTGAAAGTGTGAATATGGGGTGTAGGCATCCGCCAAATGCTCTTTAGCCAGTAAAAACAGCTTTTCTTCTAATTCGTTCACTCTATTTTCCTCTTCCTTCGTCCAATTGGTCAGGGTAAAGGGGCAGGCCGTATTCTTCCAAAACCTTGCCCTGAATACCAAACATCTCCTTAGCTTCGTCCGGCTCAATGTGGTCGTAGCCGTTTAAGTGCAGGTAGCCGTGCACGATCGTGTAGCCGAATTCCCGGTCAAAGCCAGTGCCATATTCCTTGCTGTGGCGCTCGATGACGCTGGGGCACATGAACAAGTCGCCGATGTCCTCGGTAAAGTCCGGGTCCTGGGTGAACATGGCCATATCCAGGCCGTCATCGCCGTCTTCAATAGCGAAAGAGATCACGTCAGTTGGCCGGTCTTTTTCCCGGTAGTCCCGGTTGATAGCTTGCGAGCGGTCTTCGTCAACGAAGTTGATGCTCATTTCCTGGGCATTTTCCTTGCCGATTTCTTTTTTCGCCATGAGGAGCAACTGCATGATCCAGTCTTCCCAGTCCCGGTCTCCCTTGGTCAAAAAGCCAACTTCATCGCTGTAGCTTACGTCAATTCCCTGCATTATTTTCCTTCCTCTTCGTACGCCTTGATAATCTTTGCCACGACTGGGTGACGGACAACGTCAGCCGCGCTGAATTCCACGAACTTGATTTGATCGATCCCCTGCAGGATATTGCGAGCCGTGATCAAACCGCTGTGAGCCTTACCAGGCAGGTCAATTTGGGTCATGTCCCCGTTGACTACCATCTTGGAGTTAAAGCCCAGCCGGGTTAAAAACATCTTCATTTGGGCATCAGTCGTGTTTTGCGCTTCGTCCAAGATAACGAAGGCTTCTTCCAAAGTCCGCCCTCTCATGTAAGCTAGAGGAGCGATTTCGATGACGCCCCGCTCCATCAAGCGGTCGGTTGGTCCCTGCCCTAAGATGGCATAAAGGGAATCATAGATCGGCCGCAGGTAAGGGTCAACTTTTTCCTTAAGGTCCCCTGGCAAAAAGCCCAGAGATTCCCCGGCTTCAACTGCCGGCCGGGTCAGGATGATCTTGGAGACTTCCCCCCGCTTAAAGGCAGCAACCGCGCAGACAACGGCCAGGAAGGTCTTCCCGGTCCCGGCCGGTCCGATGCCAAAAACCACGTCACTCTTATTGATGGCTTCAACGTAGGACTTCTGGGTCATGTTCTTGACCCGGACCGGCCGGCCCTTGGCGTCTCTGATCAAGATCTGCTTGTAGAGGTCGCCAAAGTATTCAGTTGTCCCCCGGTCAGCCATTTTCATGGCGCTGACCACATCAGCCGGGGTCAAGTTGATCCCGTTGCTAGCCACCCCATCCAGGGCTTTCAAGACCCGCAAAACGGTCTCTACCTGTTCTTCCGGGCCAGCGACCTTAATCTGGCCGCCCAGGTCGGTCACGGTAACCTCATAACCTTCTTCGATCAGCTTCAAATTGCTGTCATTGACGCCCACCAGCTTCTGAATATTTTCGCTACTGTGGGGCAAAAACTTCTTTTCCAATAAAAGAACTCCTTCATTTTCAAACCAGCGGGCAAGCACATCTCTGCCCGCCAGACTATACTCTTCTAAACCAATGATACACGATTTAGGCCAAAAGAGAACACGGAAAATCAAGCAAGAAAAAAGCCCCCGTTTTCACGAGAGCTTCAGTCGATTAATAATGTCTACGCTTACGAGCGGCCTCAGATTTCAACTTTCTGCGAACGCTTGGCTTTTCGTAGAATTCACGCTTGCGGTATTCTTGCAAAGTACCACTTCTAGAAACGGAACGCTTGAAACGACGAAGAGCATCATCAATAGACTCGTTTTCGTGAACGATAGTCTTAGCCATGTGTGATCCCTCCTTCCATTTCTTGGCATTGCTGCCATAAACATTTATCTAAATTATAGCAAACATGGACTAATCGTCAATAGCTTGGACAGATTTTTTGAAAAGTTTTTTGGGCAAAGATCCAGAAAGCGCATTATCCGGTATAATATAGTTGATGAGGTGATCTATATGACTGAAAATACAGCAGAAAACAAGCAAACAGAAAATGCTGAAAAGATGGAAATCAACATTATCATTATTTCCGACTCAGCCGGGGAAACGGCTTTCAACAACGCCCAAGCGGCTGCCGTCCAGTTCCCTGACGCTGAAGTTAACTACCGCCGCTACCCTTTCATGGTCAATGAAAAGAAATTAGCAGCAACCTTGGAAGAAATTGAACAGTACCCTAACCTGGTCATCGTCTACAGCATGATTGACGAGAAGCTGCAACTGCCGATCATCAAGTTTGCCCGGGAACACAAGGCTAAGTATATCGACATTCTGTCCCCGATCATTGAGGCCATCAGCCAGACGACCCATATGAAGCCAAGTGGCTTGGTTGGGGCCAACCACCAACTGACCAACAAGTACTTCAACCGGATTTCCGCTATGGAATTCGCGGTTATGTACGACGACGGCAAGGACCCGCGGGGCTTTTTGGAAGCAGACGTTGTCCTTTTAGGGGTCTCCCGGACTTCCAAGACTCCCCTTTCCCTGCTCTTGGCTAACAAGGGGCTTAAAGTTGCCAACCTGCCGCTGGTGCCACAAACCCACATTCCAAAGGAAATCTATCAGATCGACCCAAAGAGGATCATTGGTTTGACGAACGACCCGCAAGTGCTCAACCGCATCCGCCGGCAAAGAATGATCAGCTACGGGATGGATCCAGACACGGCCTACTCCAACATGGACTCCATCAATGCCGAACTGGACAGTGCCATGGCCTTGTACAAGAAGCTGGGCTGCTTCGTGATCAACGTGGCCGAACGGTCAATCGAGGAAACCGCGGCTTTGATCATGAACCACCTGGGCTACGAAGAAGTCTAATCAAATAATTGCGTAAAAAAACGCGCTGCTTACAAAAATGTAAGCGCGCTTTTTTATTTCAGCGGACTTTCATCTACTCTGAAGACTTCTCCAGAAACTGGATCGACTAAAATGAAATATTCCTTCTTGCCGTTCTCGCTCATGCTGTCAGTTACGCTGAAGACGTAAAAATACTCTGATAGTTTGTCAGGGCTTGTCTTGGTCATCAGCAACTTGACATTATGGTGTCCATGCTGTTTAGCGTAAGTAGTGGCGATCTCAGTCGCCAAGTCCAAGCCAATATATTTAGGTTGATAGCGGCCATTGTCCCTTTCGTCTGGCATCTATTTCACCACCTCACTTAATCTTCATAACACAAGTATAATTTGCTTTTTAATATTTTTCAACAGCTAAACGACCTCTTGTTCTCTAAATCTGCCATAAACTTTCTGGACTTCGGTCACGCTCATGAAGGCAAAGGGGTCGCATTTTTCAACTGTGGTCCGGATGTCGTAGAGGTCGTAAGTGTCGATGATGGTCAAGAGGACTGTCTTTTCAGTGTGCCCGTACGCCCCTTCCACGTCGTGGAAGATGGTGATCCCGCGGTGCATTTTTTCTTGAATCCCTTCGATGATGGCATTAGGGTGCTCAGTAACGATCATCACTTGGAGTTTATGGTGCTGGGTATAAACCGAGTCGATAAAGCGGCCGTTGATGAAGATGTTCAAGGCCGTGTAAAGGGCTCTGGACCAGTCAAAGAGAAAGCCAGCGATCAAAACGATGACCAAGTTGACCAAGATATTGAACTTGCCATAGTTCATGCCAGTTTTCTTCCTAACGACGATGCCTAAAATGTCCAAACCACCAGTGGAGATCCCGCTCTTTAAGGCCATACCAGTGCCGATCCCGTTGACAGCTGCACCGAAGATAGCGCAGAGGATCGGGTCCAGGCTAACGTGAGTTGGCTGGATGAAACGCATCATAATCGTCGACATGGCCACCGCGAAGATGGTGTAACCGGTGAACTCTTTGCCGATCTTGATCCAAGCTAGGATGAAGAGCGGCACATTCATGGCAAAGTACATCAGTTCGGTTGGGATGGTAAATGGCATGTAGCGGCTGGTCACGGTGTTGACGATCTGCGCGAAGCCGGTGATCCCGGAAGAATAAATGTGGCCGGGATGCCAGAAGAAGTTCAGGGCTACGGCAACCATAACCGAGTAAAGAATCGCCGTCCCGATTTTTACCAAAAAGCCGTAATTTCGTGACAAGCGATTTAAATCAAACAGCTTCATTTTCTGTTTTCCTTTCCTTTATAACAGGATTCACAACCAGAGGCTGCTGGACTTGCCCTGTCTTGAATTAAGAAGGCAAGGCAAGAAATACCCTTTTAATGATACAGCTATTTCATAAAATATTGGGACTTTTCCAGCAATTTTTTATATAAAAAAACGCCTAAACCCTATAAGAGTTTAGACGCTTTCAGATTCACTTACGCTAAGTGATTCACTAGTGCCAGTAGAAGCAGTTGAAGAACTCGTGCTTTCACTTGAGGATGTTGATTCATAGCTGCTTGCACTCGTTGAGCCAGACTCACTTGCTGAAGCTGGCAAGCTAGCCGCTTCAGAGACACTGGCTGATTCAGATTGCGAATTTGTCTGAGATTTCGTCTGAGAATCAGTCTGTGCTCCACTCTGTGTTTGGCTGGCAGTGCTTGAATCCGCATATGACTGCTGCTTGGACTGGCTCTCAAAATATCTTCCTGAGAGGACTCGTTAACGTTCTCATTAGAACTCATTTCAACAGAGTTCAAGCTGGCCGTGTTCTTGGTCGCGTCAACCGCTGCCTCAACCTAGGAAGTGATCCCAAAGGCCTTGTTGTCAATCGAGGCATTGGCAGCCGCTGTCCTTCTCCTCTTTCTTGATGGCTTCCTTGGCAGAGAGTTCGACCTTTCTCTTTTCTCTCTTATTTTTCTTGGATTTCGACATCTTTCATCAACTCCCAATGCTCGCATTTAAATAGTTGCTTATAAGTTCTTACGTAAGTAATAAGCTAATTATGTATATTTTACTGTATTTAAAGTATTATTGCTTCTCCTACCCTATCGTGTAAAAAGCCGGTCAGTCGCCTATTATAGCTAGCCCGTCTTTAAATCTGCCCCTCCGGCAAAAAAGTTAAAAATGGGCTTTTATTTTTTAGTTATAACACGACCACTAGAACAAATAGTCATAGATGTTCGCAAAAGTACTATTATTTCAGGCTTTTTAGCGCTATCAAAAAAGTCCGCTTTTTCAGCGGACTTAAAACATTATTCTTGCAGGCTCTTTGCCAAAAGTTCCCGGAAATGCTCTGTCTTTTCAGACCCGGCATGGTCTTCTTGCAGACTAAGCAGGCGGGCATATTCTTTAGGATCAGCCAATTTGTTAATAGCGTCAATCATCCCTGCCGCATTCCTGGCCGTGAAAATATTCTCCGCCGCCACGTATTCCGGCGAATGCAGGGTATCTCTGAAGGTCAAAATCAAGAGCCGGTTTTCAAAAGCTTGCCGGCCAGCCTGGAGAATTTCGTTGGCGTAGTTGATATCCAAGTAAAGGTCGTCTTCTTCCAGCAGACGGGCAACATCCTTGTTCCTGGCAACTGGGTACAGGGCCACGTTCTCGTAATGACCAAAATTCATCATCCGGCCGGACATTTCTGTCACGTCAGCGATGTCAAAGTGCCAGTCCGGCAAGCCTTCAACCAGCTGCTTGAGGCACTCGATCTGGTCAGAATTGGTCAAGATCAAGGCCCGTTTTCTGGACTGGTTTTCCCGCTTGAACGGGTAAACCATCCCCAAGTACTTAACTTTTTCAGCCACTTGCCGGTCCAGCTGGCCGGTGATCTTTTCATATTCGGCCCTGTCTTGGACAATTACCCGGCCGCCTGGCAGGTTATCTTCCAAAAGGTAAAGCATGTTTTCAGGAACGCTCCCTTGGCTGATTTCCTGCCAGAAAAGCAGGTTGCGGGACGGCTTTTTCTTTAACTGGATCAAGGTGAAGAGGCAGTTACCCAGGGAATTAAGGATGACTTCATCCAGGTCAAAATCGGCTTCTTCCAGATAATATGCCGTCAGCTGGTTGATGTTCTTGAAGTTGTAGATTCCCCCATCCGGCAGATTGTAGGTGTAATCCCCGGTCAAATGGTTCTGGATCAAAACTTCCTGGCCGTTAGAAGCAAAATAGCTGGTCATGGCCTGCCGGCCCCTGTTATCGCAGCTGGTCACCGCGTACTTCCAGCCCCACTGGTTGTAGTGGTCAATCACCCGGATCCGGCCAGCCATATCCAGCCATTCAACCTGGCCGACCTGCCGGCGGCGGTTGTTTTTCCAATAGCGGATATTAGCCCGCTTTTGTCCATGGTCGAGGACTTCTCCACCTTGCGAGTCAGCCTTGATTTCCCAGAATTCCGGCAGATCAATTTCGTTAAAGTAGCGGGGACGGCCTATAAATTCAGATCCAGCCAAGCCTAAAAAATACTTAAGGGGTGATTCGACTCCCCCTGGCAAAAAACCGTTGTCTTGAATCACCACGCTTGGATGCTGGTAACCAGCCAATTTCAGCGACCTCTCAAGATCCTGGCTTTTTTGATTGTAGTCAAAGAAAAGATTAATCACGGTGCAGCTCACTTTCTATGGCCTTTTTCCATAATTTGGCAACCTGCTTGTCCCTATACTTGCCGGCAATCTCATAAGACTTCTCTGACATGGCAGCTAAATCTGATGAGAAAATCTTGACAATCGCCCGAGACATTTCGTTGACATGCTCTGGCACAGTTGCCAGCCGGTCATATGGCAAAAGCAGGCCGTTTTCCTCGTCAGCGATAAAGGCTGGGTTGCCGTAGCGGACGTCAAAACCGACCATGGCCAGGCCTGACCCTACTGCTTCCATCAAGGTGAGGCCAAAGCCTTCACTGGTTGAGCAGGTCAAATAAGCCTGGTAGTGCTGGTAAATATCATCCATTTGCTGGTGGCCCTTTAAATGGACATAGTCCTCAGCTCCCACTTCCTTGATCACTTCTTCCAGCATGGTCCGCTCTGAACCTGACCCGTAAATGTCCAGTGTTAGCTCCGGCAAAGCTTTCTTAGCTTTAGCCACTGCCCGGATAGCCCAATCCAGGTGCTTTTCACTAGCCAGCCGCGATGCCGTCACCAGACTGAAAGGCTGGCGGGAGGCAAAGTCCGGCCTCTTCAGCTCTTTTAAGCTGCCCACTGGAATCGCGTAGATCTGGGGCTTTTTGCCCTTATACTTTAGAAACTGCTCTTCCATCAGCTCTTTTTGCAGGTCAGTCGCCGTCACATAAAAGTTAATCTGGTCAGCATGCTCGAACTCATACTCATAGTAATTGTTCCAAAGGATGGTGGCGTCATTGCTCTCGGCTTCACTGAAGTGGTCAGCGTGGACGATCGTCCCCACCCGGGCCTTGCCCCGGTTTTCCAGAATTTCCTGGCCCTGGTCTTCAGCCCGATCGATCAAGATGATGTCTTTTTTGGAAAAATTCAGTTCCCGCAGCATCTTGATCAAAAGCTCATGTTTGGAGTACAAGATATCATCTTTAAACTTGAAGATTTCCTGGTCACCATCGATGATTTCGTCATAAACGGCCGTCCCGTCTTCATTGTAAAAACGGCGCTAATAGAGCTTGGCCCGGTTGCTTTCCGGAGCGTAAAACTCGCTGCAGTAGCGGCCGTAGCTGTAATAGTCCTTTCTGACCAAATTGGCCCCGGACACGTATTCCACCCGGTCAACGATGCCCGAGCTCAAATCCTTCAAATAGGCTGTAGCCCAAAAGTCATTGGCAAAGATATAGCGGACCGCCTTGTTCAAGGGCTTACGCTCCAGAATTGGCGGCAGAACCTTTTCCAGGTCGTCTAAAGTAAAGCTGCCCGCCCTGACTTCAAAGTCAGTGAAAAAGGTGTACAGCCAGATTATCTCCCGGTCCTTGAAGCCAAGATTCCGGGTCAAATGGGCAATATTTTCATAGCTGATCCAGTCGGTAAAAACAAACTTGGCCTTCACTCCCAATTTGCGGAAGACCCGCCTCCGGTAAGCTTGGGAGTATTCGACCCCGCTGGAGGCCCTGCCGATTCCCTTGTTGATGCTGTAAACTGTCATTTTTTATTACCTAGATCATTTAAAAAATCGCCAGCAAAATACTGATAATGATCGCCGCTGTGATCAGCAAACCGAAAGTCCGGTAGATGGCCTTTTTCGGCTTGGCAGACTTGACGTACTGGTTCCTTGCTCCCTTGAGCTGGCTGTTCATGCGGGCCGTCAAGAGGTACTTTCCCTCATCGCTATTCTGCTTTTCCTACTTATCAATCTCAGACAAAGTAAACATCCTTTTTCCGAACTTGTCAATCGTGATGCTGCTCATTAAAAAGTTGCGAATTATCACTGCATTTCACTAAATTTCAGAAAACTTGCCGGGATAATATTTGCCTCATCCTATGTAAATATAAGATTATATTATCTTCTTAAAAGGTCCAGCTGAGCCTGGCATCGCTTACTATTCAAATAATAACATAGGCTCAGCCCTTATGGTAATTTCCACAACTTTTTGACCAGTAAAGAAAAAGTACGGCAGCCATCAAGGTCGCCGTACTTTCATAATTTACATAAACATTAATTTCTTATTCTGCTTCTACAAACTTGGTAATCCGCTTGAGAGCCTCTTGCAGGGCTTCATCGCTAGAAGCGTAGGACATCCGCACGTATCCTGCCCCGCCAGCCCCAAAGTAGCTGCCCGGGATCACGCCGACTCTGGCATCCTTGGCCAGAGCCCTGGCAAAGCCAACGTCGTCACCCTGGTACTTTTCAGGAATCTTGGCAAAGATGTAGAAGGCCCCGCGCGGCAAAGCCATGGCAAAGCCCAGCTTCTTCAAGCCCTTTTCCATGAAGTTGACCCGGCGCTGGTAGATGTCCCTGAATTCCTTCGGGTCATCCAGGCCGTTGGTCAAGGCTTCAATGGCCGCAGCTTGCACGTTGTTGGTCACAACCGTGATCAAGAAGTCGTTCATCTTGCGGACGCTGGCCATGATTTCAGCTGGCCCGCAGATGTAGCCCAGCCGCCAGCCAGTCATGGCGTGGGACTTGGACAGACCGGAAATAAGGATAGTTCTGTCTGGAATGTAAGTAGCCAAAGAGTAGTGCTTGGCATCCCCGTAGATCAGTTCTGAGTAGATTTCATCGCTGATCGCGTACATGTGGTGCTTCTTGATAACTTCAGCCAGGCCTTCGATAACTTCCTTAGGGTAGGTTACTCCGGTCGGGTTGGTCGGGTCGTTCAGCATAACAGCCTTAACCCCCTTACCTTCCCGTTCAATGACTTCTTCCAGCTTTTCCGGGGTCAAAATAAAGCCGGTGTCTGAAGTGTCGACTTCAACTGGAGTAGCCCCAGTCAAGCAGACCAGCTGCATGTACATGGACCAGACTGGAGTAGGCACGATCACCTTGTCGCCATCGTTCAAAAGGGCGGACAAGCTGCAGTTCAAGGCTTCCGTTGCCCCGACCGTGACGGTGATTTCACTCGCCGGGTCATAGTCAACCCCGGTCAAGCCCTTAACGTACTTGCTGATGGCCTGGAGCAGTTCCGGCTTGCCTGACTGCGGGCCGTAGTGGCTGTCATTTTTTTCAATGTCCCGGATGGCTGCCTGCTTGATGTGTTCCGGGGTATTTAAGTCCGGTTCACCTAGGGTCAGCTTGACAACATCATCGAACTGGGAAACATACTTGTCAAAACGGCGAATATCTGAAGGAACCACGGCGTCGAGCTTGTGGTTGATAATCGGCAGTAAATCTTGCGCTAATTTTGGCATTAGAAAAAACCTCTTCATTCAAATCAAAAAGAACAGCAACTTAACATTTAAGCCTATTTTAGCATAGTTTGTTAAGGAAAGCGGCTGATATAGCTAACTTTGTCCATTTTTTCTCAAATGAAAAATAATTTTCTTAATTCTATGCCAGGTAAAAGTTTATTTTGTTAAAAACAACCCGGGATTATTTTTGATATTTTAAGTCGTTGGCAATCAAATCGTCATAGCTTTCCCGTTTGATCACTAGCTGGTCAACTCCGTCTTCGGCGAAAACAACGGCCGGACGTGGGTTGCGATTGTAGTTTGAAGCCATGGAATAGCCATAGGCACCGGTACTCAAGAGGGCAACTACATCGCCTGGTTCGGTTTTTGGCAAAGGACAGGACTTGATCAAAATGTCCCCGCTTTCGCAGTACTTGCCGACTAGGTTAACCCTTTCTTCAGCTTCTGCCTGGGGGCGGTCAGCGGCAACGGCTGAATATTCTGCCTGGTAAAGGGCTGGCCGGATATTGTCCCCCATCCCCCCGTCAAGGGCTACATAGCTCGGATAACCCGGCAGGTCCTTTCTTGAGCCAACCGTGTAGAGACTCCAGCCAGCAGGGCCGACGATTGACCGACCCGGTTCAATCCAGATGGCCGGTAATTTCAAATCGTTTTCCTGGCACTTGCTCTTGACTTCCTTGACGATGGCCCGGACGAATTCTTCAGCTGGCAGCGGCTGGTCCTGGTCAGTATAGTGGATGCCAAAGCCGCCCCCCACGTTCAAGATGTCCGTTTCATAGCCGTATTTCTTTTTCCAGGCACTAGCCAGCTGGCAGAGCTTGTCGGCGCAGCCCACGAAGCCCCGGACATCAAAAATCTGCGAGCCAATGTGGGCGTGGATGCCGGCCATCTTCATCCGGGGGTTGGCCAAGACCAGTTCCAGGGCCCGGTCAGCCTGGCCGCTTTCCATGTCAAAGCCAAACTTGGAGTCCACCTGCCCGGTCTGGATATATTCGTTGGTGTGAGCGCTGATGCCGGGGGTAACCCGGAGCATGACCTTGCTGCTTGCGTCTTTTTCTTCCAAAATCTGGCTGAGCAGGTCAATTTCATGGAAGTTGTCCAAAATAATGACCCCGACTCCCTGGTCAACAGCCATTTCCAGTTCTGCCCGGCTCTTATTGTTGCCGTGGAAGCTAACCTTGTCCACAGGAAAGCCTGCCTTCATGGCCGTCCAGAGTTCCCCGCCGGAGACGACGTCGGTGTGGCCGCCTTCTTCATTGATCACCTGGTAGATAGCCAGGCAGGAAAAGGCCTTTGAGGCATAGCTGACTTCGTAGTCCACCCCTTCTTCTTCAAAGACCCTCTTGAAGGCCCGGATCGCCTGCCGGATTCTCCCCACGTCAAATACCTGCAGGGGAGTCTGGTACTTGGCCGCCAGTTCCAGGGCATCTACCCCGGCAATCTGCAAATGGCCGGCTTGATTGACATCGCTTGCTTTGATTAATCCGTTCACGCTTTTACCTCAGCTTTTTTTCTAAAAAATCTAATCAACTTAACTAATAAGTTTAGCCTTCTCCACCTGCCTGGTCAAGGCAAGTGCATGATCAAGCTAAGAATAGATGTATATAGAAGCAATTGAAGAAAAGAAACAAAAACAAAAAGACACCCGACTGAGTGTCTTCTTCACAATTGCGTTAGCTGGATTCGAACCAGCGCATGACGGTACCAAAAACCGTTGCCTTACCACTTGGCTATAACGCAATCTTCAATTTAACCAAGGGACGGCTCCTCGCATCCCCCGACCAAGTAATATCATACTTAACTTTTTAACTCTTGGCAAGTCTTTTTTTACAAAAAATTTGCTTTAGCCAAGTTTTACTTTAATAAGTTAACCATTAATCAGCTTTTTGGCCTTTTTCTCAGCCTTCAAGCTTTCAAAATAAGACCGTTCTTCTTTCACGTTGCCCAAGGCAATCGTTCCCCGCTTCTGGTTGATGCTCAAGTCATCGATAATCGCATCGACCAGCTCCCAGAAATATGGGCTGGCTGCGGCTAAATCATCGCTCTCCTCTACGCAGAGGTGGGCTGCCTGGCTCATCAAGAGCCAGGCCCGGCCAGCTTCTTTCTGCATCTTCTGGTAGGCCTTCTCCAGGGTCTGCCGGGAGCTGAGTTCCAGGCGCTGAGCCTTTTTTTGAAAGTCTTCTTCACATTCTTCTTCTACTGCCAGGGCAAAAATGATCACTTCACCCAGGGCCCGGCTGGCAAAAGCAAAGTAGCCTTCCCCGCCCTTTTCCCGGCTGGCCGCTAAAGCTGTCCGCAGCTGACTCAAAAGGGGGGCAAAGTCCGCCGCCGGGTCGAGCTGGCTATCAGCAAGGCTGGCGTAAAAGGCCGCCTGCTGGTCCCCTTCTTCCGCTAAGGCCAGATACAGCTGCCTAGCCTGCTTGAAGCGCTTGGCCCGGTAGGTCTGCTTGGCTTCAGCATAAATCTCCGCCTGGCCGGCAAGGTCAAATTGCCGGCGCAACTGGTCAGCTGAATAGGCTGCCCCACAGGTCTGGCAGACAAAACGGCTGCCTTCTTTTAACAAATCTCTTTGCCCGCAAAGCTCACACTTGATTTTTCTCATTGGCTATTTCCCCATGTTGACTTAATTCATCGGACAACTTGTAACCGCTTACTAACCGCTATTATAGCAAAAGTTTGTGGAAAACACAGATTAAAAAACAAAAAATCAAGACCTAATTTGGTCTTGATTTAAAGAATGATCTTAATAATCTCAGTTGCTCTGCGTGCTTTCTGCTTCCGGGGCAACAGGGCGGCCGCCGTAAGGGCGCTGTACAGCTTCTTCATTTTTTATTCCTACTTTCAGAATGCTTGGCCAGCTTTTTTCCATAAAAAAAGCTGCCAGAATCTGGCAGCTCATGCAAAAAATGATCTTTACTTTCTAACTCTTATTCACTCCGGACCTTGCTGTGGAAGGACATGCGGAAGCTGGCTTCAAAGTCTTCCCCGCTGGCCAAGCGGTTCATCCCCTTCTTATCTTCCAGTTCTCCGTCAGTGTCAGTAAGGTCAGCAATCCCCCACCATGGCTCGATGCAGACGTAATTGCCGGTCTTTGGATACTGGGACCAAATGCCCACGTATGGTGCTGAATCAGTTCTGACGTTGATGTGGAAGCGGCTGGTTTCCGTCTTGATGGAGAACTTGTTGTCCGGATGCCGCATCACCAGCACCATGGCGTCATCCCTAAAGAGATCGTCAGTAATGGTGATCAGGGATTCAGTTGGGGCCAGGGACCGCTTTTCCCAGTTGAGCAGGCCGCCTTCCAGCGGCACCTGCACCCGGGGCTTAGCCGGGTTGACCTGCAGGTAGAAGTCATCCTTCTTGACCCCGTCTTCAACCGGCAGGGCAAAGCCCGGGTGGCCGCCGACGCCGAAGATCATGTCCCCCTCGCCCTTGTTGGTGACGTGGAAGCTTTCCTTGATCATGTTGTTCAAAAGCTCATAGCTGACCCGGAATTCAAACTTGAAGGGGTAGACAGCTCTGGTTTCCTCTGTGTCCGTCAAAAGGAAGGTCAGCTTTTCCTTAGTCTGCTCTTCCAGGGCAAATTCCATGTTGCGGGCAAAGCCGTGCTGGCCCATGTGATAAGTCTGGCCCTGGTAGCTGTATTGATCATTCTTCAGCTTGCCCACGATCGGGAACAAGACTGGAGCATGCCGGCCCCAGACTTCCGGGTCAGCCTGCCAGATGTATTCATTTCCAATATGCTTGCCAATGACGCTCTGCAGCTCTGCCCCACGGCTTGATACCGTAACCTTCAGAATCTCGTTTTCGATAGTATAATCCATTATTTGCCCCTTAATACTCTTATTTTTTCTCTTTTTCTAAGCTCAATGTATTTTTACACTCATCAAGAACTACTTGTCAAAAACTTGTCCCTTACAGGATGAACTTGGTCAAGTCCTTGTTCTTGACGATATCGCTCAATTTCTGTTCAACATAGGCCTGGGTGATAGTAATCTGGCCCATTTCCATGTCCGGCCCTTCATAGAGAACTTCTTCCAGCAGTTTCTCCAAGATAGTTGCCAGGCGGCGGGCACCGATATTGTCCGTTCCCTGGTTGACCTCAAAGGCGATTTCAGCAATCTTGTCGACTGCTTCTGCCGTAAAGACCAGGTCTACCCCGTCAGCCTTCAGCAAGGCAATGTACTGCTTCAAGAGAGAGTTTTGCGGGTCCTTCAAGATTCTGACGAAGTCATCCTTGGTCAAGCCGGCCAACTCAACTCTGATCGGGAAGCGGCCCTGCAGTTCTGGAATCAAGTCGCTTGGCTTGCTTTCGGCAAAGGCCCCGGCCGCGATGAAGAGAATGTGGTCGGTTGAAAGAGGACCGTACTTAGTGCTTACGGTTGAACCTTCAACGATCGGCAGGATGTCTCTTTGGACCCCTTCTCTTGAGACGCCGGCGGAATTGCGCTTGTCAGCCACGGTAATCTTGTCGATTTCGTCGATGAAGATGATCCCGCTCTGCCCGGCCCGGTCCATGGCCTTTTGGTAGATGTCGTCATAGTTGACCAGCTTCTTTTCTTCTTCTTGGACCAAAAGCTTTCTGGCCTGGCCGACCGGCAGGGTCCGCTTGACCTTCCGCTTTGGAAGCATGTCGCCTAGCATGCTGGACATGTCCATCCCCATCTGCCCCATCATGTCGCCCATTGGGTTGGCCTTAGGAGCTTGTTCAACTTCGATGGTGACTTCTTCGTTTTCCAAAAGCCCCCGGTCCAGCTTTTCAGCCACACTGAGTCTTTGGTTTCTGATCTCGTCAGTAACTTCTTCTGTTTCCTCCGGCATCCCGCCGCCAGCCAGCAGGCTCTGCATCATTTCCTGCATCTGCTGCATCTGGTTTTGCCGGTTATTGCGCTTAACGCCCGGCACCAGCAAGCGGACCAGGGTCTTGTTGGCCTGGCGGATGGCCTGGCCTTCAACCTTGGCAAATTCCTCTTTTTCCACGATCCGGACAGCTTCATTGGCCAGGTCCCGGACCATTGATTCGACATCCCGGCCCACGTAACCGACTTCAGTGAACTTGGTAGCTTCAACCTTGACGAAAGGCGCGTCAACGATATCGGCCAGGCGGCGGGCAATTTCCGTCTTCCCGACCCCGGTTGGCCCGGCCATCAAGATGTTCTTTGGCGTAATGTCCTTTTGCACGTCTTCTGGCAGCTGGGCCCGGCGGTAGCGGTTGTACAGGGCAATAGCCACTGACTTCTTGGCTTCGTTTTGCCCGACAATGTACTTGTCCAGCAGCTCAACAATCTGCTTTGGCGTTTTCTCTCTCATCCCTATTTTTCCTCGATTTCATCCGTAACAATCTCGTGGTCGGTGAAGACATCGATGTCAGCCGCAATGTTGACCGCCTCCTTGGCGATTTCACTGGCCGTCATCCCGCTGGCGTGCCGCAGCATCCCCACGGCTGCTGCCTGGGCATAGTAGCCACCGGAACCGATGGCCACCACGCTTTCGTCTGGCTCAAGTACTTCCCCGTTGCCGGAAATCAAGAGCAGGTCCTGGTCGTTAAAAGCAATAACCATGGCTTCCAATTTCTGCAAGGCCGGGTCTTTTCTCCAGGACTGGGCCATTTCCACGGCTGCCCGGCGCAAATCGCCGCTGTAGCTTTCCAGCTTTCCTTCCAGCATTTCCTGCAGGCTGACAGCATCTGCCACCCCGCCGGCGAAACCGATTACCACTTGGTCGTGGTAAATGCGGCGGATTTTCTTGGCCGTGGTCTTGGCGATAATGCTCTTGCCCAGGGTTACCTGGCCGTCGCCGGCAATTGCCGTCTGGCCATTGTATTTTACTGAACAAATCGTTGTCATTTTCTTCCTCCGTTTTTTGCTTTTCTATTGATCGCGCTATTTAAAAATCTTGCTAAAAAGCAGAAATGATTGGCGCTTTCCAGCCATTTTCATAATAACACTTTTCCTTATTTTCGGGGAAAATGCTGGCGATATTCTGCCGTGAGATGCTGCATACTGACGTGGGTGTAAATCTGGGTCGTTGACAAGTCCTCATGGCCCAAGAGCTCCTGCACGCTCCTAAGGTCCGCCCCGTTGTTGAGCATGGCGGTGGCAAAGCTGTGGCGGAGTTCATGGGGGTGGGCACCAGCCGTCAAGCCGGCTTTTTGAAAAATCTGCTGGACGGCTTTGGCAATCCCCCGGCTGGAAATTGGCCTGCCGAGCTTATTTAGAAAGACTGCCTCAGTATCTGGCTCATTCTTCAATAAGCTTGGCCGGGACTCTTGCAGATATTCTTCCAGGTACTTTTTAGTCTCCTGGTCAAAAAAGACATAACGGTCCTTGTTGCCCTTGCCGTGCACCAAAATCATGCCGTTTTCCAGGTCAAGCTGCTTAACCGTCAAGTCAGTCAATTCGCTCAGCCGCATCCCGGTCGCGTAAAAAAGCGCTACGATTGCCCGGTTGCGGACTGTCAGCGGTTTGCCATCGTTTAACGCCTTGATGACCTGGCCGACTTCATCCTGGTAGAAAAATTCCGGCAGCTTTTTCTCCCCCCGCCTAAGCTGAATGGCTACGGTTGGGTCAGCCTTAACCCAGCCCCGCCTCGTCAAAAAGTGGTAAAAAGACTTTAAACTGGATAACTTCCGGGACAAAGTGCTAGCAGACAGCTTTTGCCCCAGCGCCTGCAGGTAAATCTCCAGGTCCCGGCGGGAAATTTTCTCCCAGCCGGGAAAGCCCCCGTTGTCCTGCCAGAATTTTTCAGCCGCCGCCAGGTCCTTCTGATAGGCCAGGACGGTCTTGGGGCTGTAAGAGCGCTCATTTTTCAAGTAAGAAAGAAACTGCTCTTCAAGGGTCATTAGTCAGCCAGCTTCTCTGCCTTAAAGGCGGCCAGGTCGGCCAGGCCCCGGTCACTGATCTTTTCGTGGCGCTCACGCTTGTTTCTGATCTTCTTGCCTTCCAGGCCCGGAATCAGGGCAAAGCTGGCGTTCATTGGCTGGAAATGCTTGGCATCAGTGGTCGTAATATAGTGGGCCATGGAGCCAAGAGCCGTCGTTACCGGGAATTCAACCGTTTCTTGCCCCAGCGCTTCTCTGGCCGCGTTAATCCCGGCGACCAGGCCGCTGCCGGCACTTTCCACGTAGCCTTCCACCCCGGTCATCTGGCCGGCAAAGAAGAGGCCAGGCTGCTTTTTAGCTTCATAGCTGGCCTTTAAGACTTCCGGGCTGGCCATGTAGGTGTTCCGGTGCATCTTGCCGTAGCGGACGAAGCGGGCATTTTCCAGGCCCGGGATCATTTGGAAGACCCGCTTTTGTTCCCCGTACTTGAGGTGGGTCTGGAAGCCCACGATATTGTACATGGAGGCAGCGGCGTTGTCCTGGCGGAGCTGGACGACCGCGTAAGGGGTCTTGCCGTCCTTCGGGTTCTCCAGGCCGACTGGCTTTAATGGACCAAAGAGCATGGTCTTAGCCCCCCGGGCCGCCATGACTTCGATCGGCATGCAGCCTTCAAAGACTTCGCTGTTTTCAAAACCGTGCATTTCTGCTGTTTCCGCGTGAACCAGAGCATTAGCAAAGCGGTCGTATTCTTCCTTAGTCATTGGGCAGTTAAGGTAGGCAGCCTCGCCCCGGTCATACCGGCTCTTCTTGTAGACGATGTCCATATCAATAGAGTCAGCCGCGATGATTGGCGCTGCCGCGTCAAAGAAGTGGAGGCTGTCAGTACCTTCAAAGTCCTGGATCTTTTCTGCCAGGCTGTCGCTAGTCAAAGGACCGGTCGCGATAACAGTGATGCCTTCTTTTGGCAGGTCAGTGATTTCTTCATCATGGATGGTCACTTCCGGCAAGCTGGTTAATTTGTCGGTCACGTACTTGGAGAAAAGCTCCCGGTCAACGGCCAGGGCCCCGCCGGCTGGCACCTGGCAGGCATCAGCGGCTTGCATGATCAAGGAGTCCATCTGCCGCATTTCTTCTTTCAAGAGGCCAACGGCGTTTGAGAGCTGGTTGGACCGCATGGAGTTGGTGCAGACTAATTCCGCGAAATTGCCGCTTTCATGGGCCGGAGTCATTTTCTTTGGCCGCATTTCGTACAAGTCGACCTTGATCCCTCTTTTAGCCAGCTGCCAAGCTGCTTCGCTGCCGGCTAACCCGGCGCCGATTACAGTAACTTTTTCTGTCATTTGTTTCAATCCTTCGCTTAAAAATTATCTACTTGCTATTTTACCGAAAAAGCTCTTTCCTGCCTAATCGCACGCTCTAAACAAAAATGTCACCAAGGGCCTTGGTGACATCTTTGCTTTAACTTTCAACTTATTCGCCTTGCTCTTCTCTTGGCTCTTCCTTGTAGTCGCCGTTCGGGCAGAGGACGACAATCCCGTCCTTGCGCTTCTTTTCGACCAGGAAGTGACCATCGTTCGGGCAGACCCGGCTGATCGGCTTGTCCCAGGAAACGAAGTCGCAGTCTGGGTAGCGGGAACAGCCATAGAATTTCCGGCCCCGCTTGGACTTCTTCTCCAGAACTTCGCCTTCCCCGCACTTCGGGCAGGTCACGCCGACCTTCTTGACGATGGTCTGGGTGTGGCGGCAGTCCGGGAAACGGGAGCAGCCGTAGAACTTACCATAGCGGCCCATCTTGACTAGCATTGGCGCTCCGCAGATCTCGCAGTCAAAGCCAGCTGGCTGGTCCTTGATCTGGATCTTCTGGATCTCGCTGTCC
Organism: uncultured Lactobacillus sp.; assembly: GCF_944327175.1. GTDB lineage: Bacteria > Bacillota > Bacilli > Lactobacillales > Lactobacillaceae > Lactobacillus. The sequence continues at coordinate 2,953 of NZ_CALVGT010000031.1, read as the reverse complement.
GCCTTCTCCAGTTCCTTGGAGAATGGCTTGTAGTACTGGTCAACCACGCTGACCCAGTCCTTCTTGCCTTCTTCAACTTCGTCAAGTTCATCTTCCAGCTTGGCCGTGTAGTCAACGCTGGTGATGTCCGGGAAGAACTGCTCAACCAGGCCGTCGACGATCTCACCCAGTTCGGTTGGCATGATTGCCCGGCCTTCCAGCTTGACATAGTTCCGGGACTGGATGTTCTGGATGGTCGGCGCGTAAGTTGACGGCCGGCCAACCCCGTTTTCTTCCAAAGCCCGAACCAGGCTGGCTTCAGTATAGCGGGCCGGCGGCTGGGTGAAGTGCTGCTTGTTGTCTGACTTGGTCAGCTTGACCTCGTCCCCTTCTTCCAATGCTGGCAGGGCTACGTTCTTTTCGCTTCTGTTGTCGTAGACCTTGGTGTAACCGGCGAACTTCATGACTGACCCGCTGGCTCTGAAGGTCACCCCGTTTTGAGTCAAGTCGTAGCGGACAGTGTCAAAGACGGCCGGGGTCATTTCACTAGCCACAAAACGGCTCCAAATCAAGGTGTAGAGGCGGAGCTCATCCTTGGTCAAAACCTTTTCCAGGGACTTAGGCGTCCGGTAGACGCTGGTCGGCCGGACAGCTTCGTGAGCGTCCTGGGCGTCGCCTTGGTTCTTGAAATGGCGCTCCTTCTTGACCGCGAAGTCGCTGCCGTATTCCTCATCGATGAACTGGGCTGCTTCCTGGCGGGCAACAGGTGAGATCCGCTTGGAGTCGGTTCTCATGTAGGTAATCAAACCGACCGTGCCTTCCTTGCCCAGGCTGATCCCTTCATACAGGTGCTGGGCAATGTTCATGGTCTTTGAAGTCCGGAAGTTCAAGCGCCGGTTGGCTTCCTGCTGCATGGTGGAAGTAGTAAACGGCGCGGCTGGCTGCCGGCGGACTTCTCTTTTGACTACCTTGCTGACTGTAAACGGCTGCTTCTTGTCAAACTTGGCCAGCAGCTTCTGGACAGCCTCATTATTTGGCAATTCCGTCTTCTTGCCGTCTTCGCCGTAAAAGGACGCTTGGAACTTGTCCTTGCCCTTGGCGAATTCCGCCTCAACCGTCCAGTATTCGACCGGCTTGAAGGCCTTGATTTCCTTTTCCCGGTCGATAACCAGCTTCAAGGCAACTGACTGTACCCGGCCGGCTGACAGGCCCTTCTTGACCTTGGACCAGAGAATCGGCGACAAAGAGTAGCCGACCAAGCGGTCCAGGACCCGGCGGGCCTGCTGGGCGTTGACCGTGTCCATGTCGATTGTCCGGGCGTGGTTGAAGGCATCCTTGACCGCGTCCTTGGTAACTTCGTTGAAGGTTACCCGGTTGGTTTCTTTTTCGTCCAGGCCCAAAACATGGGCCACGTGCCAGGCGATAGCTTCCCCTTCCCGGTCGGGGTCGGAAGCCAGGTAGACTTTATTGGCCTTCTTGGCTTCGGACTTCAGTTCCTTGATGGTGTCACCCTTGCCCCGGATGGAGATGTATTTTGGCTGGTAATCATGGTCAATGTCGACCCCCATCTGGGACTTTGGCAAGTCCCGGATGTGCCCCTTAGAGGCGATTACGTGGTATTTCCGGCCCAGGTACTTCTCGATAGTGTGAGCCTTGGCTGGAGATTCCACGATAACCAGGTCTTTTTTTACCTTGCTCTTTTTCCGCTTCGGGCTGCTCTTCTTGGCAGCCGTAGTCTTTTTACTGCTCTTGCTCTTGTCTTCTTTTGCTTTAGTAGGCATCAAATGCCCCTTTCACTAAATTTGAAATTAAATCTTCTTCAATATAGAAATAATTTCCGGAATTGTCAACCAAAAGAAAATTAACTTAAGGGAGCAGACAGGCAATTTTTACAAGAATTTAATCTTCTACAAGTCGATTTCCTTGTCGATAACCGGGGTTGCCCCGGCTGAAATCAGCTGGTTGGTGCCCGCCGACAGGGGGCTAGTGATGGCGCCTGGGACAGCGAAAACATTCCGGTTTTCCTGCAAGGCCAAATTTGCCGTAATTAACGAGCCAGAATGGGCTTTGGCTTCCGTCACGATCACGTTCTTGCAAATCCCGGCCAGGATCCGGTTGCGCTCTGGAAAGCGGAAGGGCCTTGGCGGTGTGTCGGGCAGGTATTCGCTAAGCAGAAGGCCCCGGGAGGCAATTTGCTGCTGCAGGATGGTATTTTCCCGGGGATAAAAATAGTTTAGGCCATTAGCCACGACCGCGATGGTCTTGCCGCCAAAATTCAAGGCATTCTGGTGGGCCAGGGCGTCGACGCCTTTTGCCAGGCCGCTGGCGATCACCTGCTTTTTCTTCAGTAAAACTGGCATGAGGTTCTCAATCACCTTACCGGAATATGAGCTGGGAGTTCTTGACCCTACGATCACCGTCACCTCTTTTTCCAGCAAAGACAAGTCCCCTTTTGCAAACAGCAGAATCGGCGGCCGATAAATTTCTCTTAGACGTACTGGATAAGCATCGTCAAAGAAACTGATTATTTTGAAATTTCTTTGCAAATTCTCAATGGCACTTTCATAACGGTCACTTAAAAAGGCCTGCTCCACCCGGTAGAGGATTTCATCAGGCAATTCCAGGCAGTTCAGCCATTCATGGTCCACGTCCTCATCTGGGGGCATCTGCTGCATAACCTGCAATATCTTGAGATAGCTGAGGCCCTTCTGCAGCTTTAGGCGCAGTAAGAATTCGGTTTTGTTCATCTCTTTTACCTCCACTTACTATTACGCCAAAAAGACCATGTTTTCCTTTATCTCTGCAAAATTTTCGGCTTTTTTGCCCAAAAGAAAAAGACTGAACTAGTGATATGACCCCCGAAATTAGGACACTAATTTCGGGGGTTATTTTCATGACTAAATACACTAAAGAAATAAAACTTGCTATCTACCACGAATGGGTAGACGATCACAGAAGAGGCACCTACCTTAGG
>NZ_CALVGT010000030.1 GCF_944327175.1 uncultured Lactobacillus sp. | reverse complement strand
ATTGAAATGTTAACCTTAGTAGCTTTGAAATTATCTAAGTTGGTCGCATCCCGCATGGGATGCGTGGATTGAAATACGGAAGGCACCGACTACAGTAATGTAGCCGCGCGGGTCGCATCCCGCATGGGATGCGTGGATTGAAATATCTGGGCATAGGTGCTGGCCATGTCACTGGCGGAGTGTCGCATCCCACATGGGATGCGTGGATCGAAATATCGCTTAGGATATGTGGATGCTTGATAGTCAAATTCCACTAAGAGCATTCCCTCGCGGGGTGCTTTTTAATATTTCCCTAAATCAAGCGCTTAACTAAGCGAGCAGGAAAAGATTATAGTAAAATATACTGGTTATAAAAAAGCTGAGCCAGGCTCAGCATCCCCAAAACAAAACTTAGTTGAGGAGAATAAATACATGCAAGATATTTATATTGTTGCGGCCAAGCGAACTCCATTTGGCCGTTACCACAAGCAATTGGCTGACTTTTCCGCCATTGACCTGGGTCAAATTGCCCTGCGCGGAGCATTAAAAGAAGCCGGCCTTGACGCCGAAGACCTGGACGCCCTCTTCATGGGCAATGTCCTGGCTGCCGGCCTGGGGCAAAACATGGCCCGGCAAGTTGCCTTAAACGCCGGGATGCGGCAGGACTCTGTCGCTGTGTCCATCAACGAAGTCTGCGGCTCCAGCCTCAAGGCTGCCCGCCTGGCTGAAGCCCAAATGCTGATCGGCGACCTGGGCTTGGTCGCTGTCGGTGGCAGCGAAAGCATGACCAACGCCCCAAAGGAAATCATGTTCAGCGATGGCCTCGTTGACTCCTTCTCCGGCAAATCCATGGGTATCACTGCCGAAAACGTGGCTAAGCGCGACCACATCAGCCGTCAAGACGCTGATGCCTTCAGCTTGTCTTCCCACCAAAAAGCCGTCAAGGCACAAGCAGAAGTGCTTTTTGCCGATGAAATCATTCAAATTGAAGAACTCAAGCAGGATGAAAACGTCCGCCCGGATACCAGCCTGGAAGCCTTGGCTGGTCTCAAGCCGGCCTTCTCAGAAGACGGGACGGTCACTGCCGGCAACGCCTCTCCAATCTCTGACGGGGCTAGCATGATCATCCTGGCTACCGCGGAAAAAGTTGCTGAATACCAACTCAAGCCTTTAGCCAAGCTGGGTGCTTACGCCGAGGTGGGCTATGACCCGGAATTCATGGGCTATGGGCCATACTACGCTATCCGCAAGCTGCTTAACGAAACTGGCCGGCAGGTAGCAGACTACGACTTCTTTGAAATCAACGAAGCCTTCGCTGCTACAACCCTGGCTGTAGCTCGCGACCTGGACATTCCTTTGGACAAGGTCAACAAGCAGGGCGGGGCCATTGCCCTGGGCCACCCGCTTGGCGCTTCCGGCACCCGCCTTCTGGCTACCGCTGCCCGCCAGCTGCAAAGAGGCGGCCAGCGCGCGATCGCCAGCCTCTGCATCGGGGGCGGCCTGGCCATCGCTTTTGAAGTAGAGAAGGCATAAAATGAAATTCTATCAGTTGCCGCCCGAAGAGAGGCGGCAGTTTTTGCAAGATGCCGAAGTTGCCTTGGAAGATATCCCCGCTGCTGACTTAAACCGCCTGGATAAAATGAGCGAAAACGTGGTCGGCGAGGTCAAGTTCCCCTTGAGCTGTTTGACCAGCGCCCTGGTCAATGGCAAAAATTGGCGGATCCCCATGACAACCGAAGAAGCCTCAGTCGTCGCCGCTGCCAACCACGGCATGTCCGTCTTCGCTAAAGCCGGCGGCGTAAAAGCAAGCAGCCGCCGTGGCGGCATCTATGGGCAAATCGTCTTAGAAGTCACGGAAACTTTTTCCCTGGCTGACTTTGAAAAGAAATTCCCTGCCTATATTAAGGAAGCCAACAAGGAATTCTCCAGCTTGATCCGGCACGGGGGCGGCTTAAAAGAACTGACTGCCCGCCAGGAAGCTGACTTGGTCTACCTCCTGGCCCTGGTTGACCCAGCTGAAGCCATGGGGGCCAACAAGACCAATGCCATCCTGGAATTCCTGGCCCAGAAGATGCTGGCCTTCCCTGGTGTGGAAGCCAAGCTCTTCGCCATCTTGTCCAACTATCCCAGCCAGCTGACTACAGCTAAGGTGGCAATCCCTGTTAGCCTCCTCAGTAAAAAAGGGGACCTGGCAGAAGGCAGGGAAGTTGCTAAAAAGATGGCCCTGCTGGCTAAAATCGGCACCAATGATCCTTACCGGGCTGTAACCAACAACAAGGGGATCATGAATGGGGTAGACGCTGTCATGCTGGCAACCGGCAATGACTACCGGGCAGTTGAAGCAGCAAGCCATGCTTACGCTGCTAAAAGCGGCCAATACCGAAGCCTCAGCTCCTGGAAATTGGCAGGGGATAAGCTCCTTGGCAAAGTCACCCTGCCTTTGGCACTTGGTGTCGTCGGCGGCTCCATTTCATCGCGGCCTGATATTAGACAAAGCTATGCCATTTTAGGTAAAATAAAAGCAGCTGAATTGGCAGAACTGACCGCCAGCGTCGCCCTGGCCAACAACTTCGCGGCTTTAAACGCCATCTCCACCAAGGGGATCCAAGCTGGCCACATGCGCCTGCAGAGCCGCAACGTGGTTCAGGCCCTGCCGGCAGCAGCAGAAGAAAAAGAAGCTGTTTATCAAATGATGATTAGCCAGGGAAAGTATGGCGAAACAGCAGCCAAGAATTTTTTGAAAGAATTGCGAGGACAATAATTAATGGACATCGGTATTGATCAGATAGGTTTTTATACTCCTAATAAGTTTGTGGATATGGTTGACCTGGCCAATGCTAGAAACCAGGATCCCAACAAATTTTTGATCGGCATTGGCCAGGACCGGATGGCGGTCGCTGACAAGACCCAGGACTCGGTTTCCATGGGGATCAACGCGACGGCTGAATACCTTGACCAGGTTGATCTGGAGCAATTAGGCTTATTGATCTTTGCGACCGAAAGTGGGATTGACCAGTCAAAGTCAGCCTCCCTCTTTGTCAAGGAAGCCCTTAACTTGCCAGCCCGGATCAGAACTTTTGAAATCAAGGAAGCTTGCTTTGCCTTGACCGCCAGCCTGCAGGTTGCCCGCGACTACGTCCGGGCCCACCCGCACCACTCGGCCATGATCATCGGCAGCGACATCGCCCGCTACGGCCTGGCCACGGCCGGCGAAGTTACCCAAGGTGCCGGGGCCATCAGCATGCTGATCAAGGAAAACCCAGCAATTATTGCCCTGGAAGACGGGCACACTTCCCACTCAGAAAATATCAACGACTTCTGGCGGCCGAACAACATGGCCACTGCCGTGGTTGACGGCCACTACAGCCGGGATGTCTACCTGGACTTCTTCAAGAGCACTTTCAAGCCTTTCCTTGCCGAAAAGCAGCTGCAAGTCTCCGACTTCGCCGGCATCTGCTACCACCTGCCTTACACTAAGATGGGTTACAAGGCCCACAAGATTGCCATTGAAGGCCAGGATGACGAAACCGTCAAGCGCCTCAGTGACAACTTCCAGCTCTCAGCCAAGTACAGCCGGCAGGTCGGCAACATCTACACCGCCAGCCTCTACATGTCTGTCTTGAGCCTGCTGGAAAACGGCGACCTTGAGGCCGGCGACCGGATCGGCTTCTTCTCTTACGGCTCTGGCGCCATGGCTGAATTCTTCAGCGGCAAGGTGGTTGCCGGCTACCAAAAGCGCCTGCGCCCAGCCCTGCATGCCCGCATGCTCAAGGAAAGAATCCGCCTTGGCGTTGGCCAATACGAAGACATCTTTACCGAAGGCTTGGAAAACCTGCCGGAAAATGTTGAATTTACCAGCGACGCCAACCACGGCACTTGGTACTTGGCAGGCCAGGAAGGCTACGTCCGCCAATACAAGCAAAAGTAAATATGAAGCTAACCGTCTCAGCTTGCTGGGGCGGTTTTTTCCATGGAAAATATTCTCTCTTAGCAAGCGCTTAACTAGGGAGGGCGGGAAATTGCAGTCTCTTTTTATGCTAAAATGAAAAAGTTGAGAAATGCAAAGAAAAATGAAAGAAGGCAAATACGGTCAACATGAAAACCGAAAGTACTGAGCAAGAGTACCAACACCACCTGTCTCATCACCACCACATGCGGGTGCAGTGGGAAGAGTTCTTCCAAAGCGATGACGACACCAAAATCAAGGAAGCAACCTTGATTGAAAAAGGGTCGATCATCTCCCGGGTAGGCTTGATGATGCTAAGCTGCGGGACTGGAGCCTGGCGGGTCCGGGACGCCATGGACACCTTGTCCAGAACCCTGGACTTGACCTGCAGCGCCGACATCGGTCTGATCTCCATCGTCTGCACATACTTCGATGTCGACAACCAGTCTTATTCCCAAAGCCTGGCCCTGCCAACCACCGGGGTCAACATGGCCAAGCTGAACGAATTGGAAAAGTTTGTCCGCCAGTTCGAAGCAGCCGGCGGTGACTTTGAAATCAAGACAGTCCGCCGCCGCTTAGGGGAAATCGAACACATGAAAGGCCGCTATCCCCTCTGGGGATCCAGCTTGGCCGCGGCTTTGGCCTGCGGCGGCTTCATTTTCCTCCTGGGCGGGGGGATTGCGGAAATCATCTGCTCCTTTATCGGGGCGGGTCTGGGCCAGTTTGCCCGGGGCAGCTTAGCTAAAAGACGAATCACGGTTGCCGCCACGACTGCCGTGGGGGTGGCCGCGGCTTGCTTGTCCTACTTCCTGGCCTTCATGCTAGGCCACTTGCTCTTTAACGTCGATATGATCCATATGCGTGGCTACATTGGGGCCATGCTCTTCGTTATTCCAGGTTTTCCCTTTATTACTTCCGGCCTGGACATCGCCAAGCTGGACATGCGGTCTGGCCTGGAGCGGATGGCTTACGCCATCTTCATTATCTTGATCGCGACGGGCACCGGCTGGATAATGGCCACGGCTCTGCAGATCAAGCCTGGCGACCTTCCGGCCTTGGGCCTTTCCCGGCCAGTTCTGGCGGCCTGCCGCCTCTTAGCCAGCTTCTGCGGGGTCTTCGGCTTCTCCTTGATGTTCAACTCCCATCGGCGGATGGCCGCCGTGGCCGGGGTGGTGGGGGCGATTACCAATACCATGCGCTTGTCCTTGGTTGACTTTGCCCATTTCCCGGCTCCTTTAGCTGCCTTTTTAGCCGCGCTGCTGGCTGGTCTTCTGGCTGGCTATGTCCGGGAAAAAGTCGGCTATCCGCGGATCGCCTTGACCGTGCCTGCCATCGTCATCATGGTGCCTGGCCTCTACATGTACCGGGGGATCTTCCTCTTGGCCTTGACCAATGTCGGGGCTGGGGCTACCTGGATGACTGAAGCTTTGATGCTGGTCATGTCCTTGCCTGCCGGCCTCTTGACCGCTAGAATTTTGACCGACAAGAAGTGGCGCCGGGTCGATTAGAATAGAAAGAAAAATTGAAAGAAAAAAGAAACAGCTTTTGCCCCAAAAATAAGGGTAAAAGCTGTTTTTGCGTATTATTCCTGCAGATCAGCCACCGTGGCCTTGACTAGTTTCTGTAAATCAAGCGGGTTGACCATGACGCTGCGGCCCACTTCGCCGCTGGACACCCAGATCCCGTCTTCTTGCAAGACGCTCTCATCTAAAAAGATCGGGAACTTCTTGCTGTGGTAGATGCCGATCGGCGTGTTGGCCCCATGCACGTAGCCAGTGGTCTTTTCCAGCTGCTTGAGGGGGATCATTTCACACTTCTTGTTGCCGGAAGCCTTGGCAATCTTCTTGAGGTCCAAGTGACCGCTCAAAGGCACCACGCCGACGATCGGGCCGGTCTTGTTGCCATTCACCGCCAGGGTCTTATAAACCGGGTGGCCGTCTAAAACCGGCTTGCCAGTCCCCACCTGGGCTACCCCGTGGTCTTCAGTAATTTCGCTGATATGCTGCTCATAGGCAATTTTTTGCTGGTCGAGAATCTTTTCCACCAGGGTCTTGTCTAATTTGTTTTTATTCTTTTTCTTTTTTGACATTGTTATCACCGCTTTCCATGATACCATTTTAAGAGAAGAAGCTAAAGAAAGAAGATATAATCATGAAATTACTTGCAATCAAGATTCAAAGCAGCTACGACGTTGAAGACGCCCTGGCATATTTTGCCACGGAAGACTTAAAGGCCCTGGGGACCGAAGCCCGGCGCAGAAGCGATTTTGAGCAAGCCGGCTGGCTGCACGACTCAACGGTCGTTGACATGGACGACATCCCAAACCTGCCCGATGAACTGGAATTCATCGCCTACTTTGATGAAGAAACCGACCCTGAAGAAACGGTCAAGCTTTTCAAGGACAAGTTGGCTGAACTGGCGGGCTACGGCTTAAAGACGGCCCCTGCTGAAATCTCCGTTGACTACGTGGCTGACCAGGACTGGAACACGGTCTGGCAAAAGTACTACCACGTCATCAACCTTTCACGCCACCTGGCGATCGTGCCGGAATGGGAAGACTACCAGCCGGCTTTTGAAGACCAGGAAATCATCCGCCTGGATCCAGGCCTGGCCTTCGGGACTGGCAACCACCAGACCACACAATTGGCCATGCTGGGCATTGAACGGGCTATGGTTAAGCCTTTGACGGTGGCTGACGTAGGGACCGGGTCCGGCATTTTGGCCATTGCTGCCCGCAAGCTGGGGGCTAAGAGCGTTTTGGCTACGGACATTTCTGATGAATCAATGACGGCAGCTGAAGAAAACGCGGCCTTAAACGGCATCCACGATATCGCCTTGCAAAAGACAAGTTTACTGGCTGACGTTGATGGCAAGTTTGACTTGATCGTGGCCAACATCCTGGCTGAAATCCTTTTGGACTTGATCCCGCAGCTGGACAGTCACTTAAACGAAGACGGCCAGGTTATCTTTTCCGGGATCGACTACCTGCAGTTGCCGAAAATTGAGCAGGCTTTGGCCGAAAATTTCTTCCAAGTCGACCTCAAGATGCGGGCTGGCCGCTGGATCGGCCTGGCAATTTCCCGCAAACATGACTAACGCTTCAGTATTTAAGGAAAAATACGCTAAAATAAAAGCAAAGAAACTCTCATTTTTTTATAAGCAGTCCGGCTTAAGAGTTTAAGCTTGTGTTAATAGAACTTTTTGCGCTAAAATAACAGGTACTGATTAATTAAAAGTTAGAAACTGGTGATCTAGATGTCAAAGTATATTGAAATGACTCACGAGCAGGTCATGGCCGCCTGCAAGAAATATATGACGGCTGGCCAATTAGCCTTTGTCGAAAGCGCCTATCAATTTGCCGCCCGGGCCCATGAGGGACAAACCAGAGCCTCCGGCCAGCCTTATATTGTCCACCCGACCCAGGTAGCAGGGACCCTGGCCAATTTAGGCCTGGACCCGGACACGGTAGCTGCCGGCTTTTTACACGATACGGTTGAAGACACTTCGGTCACCAATGACGATATCAAGGAAAAGTTTGGCGCCGACGTGGCCTTCATCGTTGACGGGGTCACCAAGTTAAACAAGTACGAGTACAAGTCCCACAAGGAATTTCTGGCGGAAAACCACCGCAAGATGCTGATCGCCATGGCGAAAGACCTCCGGGTTATCCTGGTCAAGCTGGCTGACCGCCTGCACAACATGCATACCCTGGAACATTTGCGCCCAGACAAGCAGCGCCGCATTGCTTCTGAAACCCTGGACATCTATGCTCCATTGGCTGACCGGCTGGGGATTGGGACTATCAAGTGGGAACTAGAAGACATGTCCTTCCACTACATGAACCCGGAAGAGTACTACAAGATCGTCTCCATGATGGACGCCAAGCGCAGTGAACGGGAAGGCTACATTAAGGACGCCATCGATTACTTGCGGGGAACTCTTGATTCCTTAGGGATCAAGTACGACATCAGTGGCCGGCCAAAGCACATCTATTCCATCTATAAGAAGATGGTCAACAAGCACAAGGACTTCAACGAAATCTATGACTTGCTGGCTGTCCGGGTGATCGTGCCGACGGTTAAGGACTGCTATGCAGTTTTAGGGGCAGTTCATACCAAGTGGAAGCCAATGCCGGGCCGCTTTAAGGACTACATTGCCATGCCTAAGGCCAACGGCTACCAGTCCCTGCACACGACTATCATTGGTCCTGGCGGCAAGCCTTTGGAAATCCAGATCAGAACTGAAGAAATGCACGAGGTTGCTGAATATGGTGTGGCGGCCCACTGGGCCTACAAGCGGGGCAACTTCCAAGGCGTTGATGAAAAAGACGGCGGGGCCCTGGATATCGGCCGGGAAATCCTGGAGCTGCAGAAGGATTCTAGCGACGCTGGCGAGTTCATGGAAGCCGTTCATTCGGATATTTTTGCCGACAAGGTCTATGTCTTTACGCCAAAAGGGGAAGTCTACGAACTGCCTAAAGGGTCAGTCACTCTGGACTTTGCCTACGCCATCCACACCCAAGTGGGTGACCATGCTATCGGGGCCAAGGTCAACGACAAGCTGGTTCCCTTGGACTACAAGCTGAAAAACGGGGACGTGGTCGACATCTTGACCCAGAGCAATGCCCGACCATCAAGAGACTGGGCGGAAATGGTCAAGACTTCCCGGGCCAAGAACAAGATCCGCCGCTACTTCAGAGACATTGACCGGGAAGAAAGCGTGGCCCGGGGCAAGAGCGAGCTCACCGAACTGCTCAAGGAAAACGGCTTAAGCGCCAAGGACTTTTTGGACAAGAGCCATATCGACGAAGTCCTGGACCACTTCAGCTTCAAGACCGACGAAGACATGTACGCTGCTATCGGCTTTGGCAACATGTCTGCCCCATCCATCTACAACCGCTTGACGGTCGACCTGCGCCGGCAGCAGGAAGAAGAGAAGCAGAAGCAGTTTGAAGCCCAGATCATGTCTGCCGGCCAGCAGGCAGCAGCTTCCAGCGTGGTTAAAAAGCCCGCTCCGCAAAAAGACGATGCCAAGTCCAAGGTCAAGGGCAAAAAGCCGGACAGCTTGGTCAAAGTCCAGGGCCTGGAAGATTTGGACCTGCACTTTGCCAAGTGCTGCAACCCGGTTCCAGGCGACCCGATCGTCGGCTACGTGACCAAGGGCCGGGGGGTTACTGTTCACCGGGCAGACTGCCGTAATGTCCTCAATGCTGATCCGGCTGCCCAAGGGCGGTTGATCGACGTTGAATGGAACAATATTGATGAGGGCAAGCAGGCCAGCTTCAACGCCAACTTCGAGCTTTTTGGCTACAACCGGCAGAAATTGCTGGGTGATGTCATTAACCGCTTGAACGCCTTGACCAAGAACATCACCAATGTTTCAGCCAGCGTCAATGAAGAAAACATCGCCCACTTCTATATAACGGTCGAAGTCAAGAATGCTGCCCAGCTGAACGACATCATGGCCAAGCTGCGGGACATTCCGGACGTTTACGACACTAAGCGGACGGACAACTAAGCTAGAAGCAGGGAGATTTTTAGAAAAATGCGCGTAGTAATTCAAAGAGTCAACCATGCCGCTGTCAGAATCGACGGCGAGACCGTCGGCCAGATCCAAAAGGGCTTGCTTTTATTAGTCGGCCTGGCTGAGGGCGACGGGGAAGAGCAGGTGGTCAAGGCCGCCGACAAGATCGCCAAGATGCGGATCTTCGAGGATGAAGCTGGCAAGACCAACCTGGGCATCAAGGATGTCGGCGGGCAGATTCTGTCCGTCAGCCAGTTTACCCTCCTGGCCGATACAAAGAAGGGCAACCGGCCAAGCTTCGTTCACGCCATGCGGCCGCCTAAGTCCAGCCAGCTCTGGGAAGACTTTAACCAAGAACTGGAAAAGCGGGGCTTGACCGTGGAAACTGGTGAGTTCGGGGCGGACATGAAGGTCGAACTGGAAAACGACGGTCCCTTTACGATTGTCTTGGACTTATAGGCAAAATAATTTGCAAAAAAACGCTTTCCAACTTGATTAGGAAGGCAAAACAGGATAAACTTAATGAGAATTATCAATGACAAAGAATGAAGATAGCCCGGCCTTTTTAGAGACTGCCCGTTTGGTGAAAGAGCAGATGGCTGCTAGCTGTGACCCTTTAGCAGATAATGGTTCGTTTCGTCAGCGTTAATGACAGCAAGCAAAAGGTGGTACCGTGCTGTTTTCAAGCGCCCTTGATTAAATTCAAGGGCGCTTTTTATTATCTTAGTCAAAACAAGGAAACAAAGGTGAAATTTATGAGAGTTCAAAGACCAAAAGGTACAGTCGACATTCTCCCGGGAACTTCCGGCCAGTGGGAAAAGGTGGAACAAATCGCCCGTGACCTCTTCAAGCGGGCCAACTACCATGAAATCAGAACGCCAAGTTTTGAAAACTACGAACTCTTTTCCCGGTCATCTGGTGAAACCAGTGACGTGGTTGAAAAGGAAATGTATGACTTCGAAGACAAGGGCGGCCGCCATATTGCCCTCCGGCCAGAAGGGACGGCTGGGGTAGTGCGGGCTTACGTGGAAAACAAGATCTACGGCCCTGACTATGTCAAGCCTTTTAATGTTTACTACATCGCTCCGATGTACCGGTACGAACGTCCGCAAGCCGGCCGGCAAAGAGAATTCCACCAGATCGGGGTGGAAAGCTTTGGGTCAAACGGCTACCTGGCTGATGTGGAAACCATCCTGCTGGGCCACGACCTCCTGGCTGAACTGGGGGTCAAGAACTACGAGCTGCACATCAACACCCTGGGTGACAGCGAGGTCCGCCAGGCCTACCACGATGCCTTGGTTGAATACTTTACTCCAGTTAAGGACCAGCTCTCAGAAGATTCCCAAAGACGGCTTAGCAAGAACCCGCTTCGGATTCTGGACTCCAAGGCTGAAGAAGACCAGCAATTCCTGCCGGAAGCCCCGAAGATCCGGGACTACCTGGATGATGAATCAAAGGAGAACTTTGAAAAGATCCTCTCCAGCCTGGACCAATTAGGGGTCAAGTACGTGATCGATGATGACCTGGTCCGGGGCCTGGACTACTACACCGGTGTGATCTTTGAATTCATGGTTGATGACAAGTCACTCTGGTCCAGCCCGTCAACTGTTTTGGGAGGGGGCCGCTACAACCACCTGGTTGAAGAATTTTCCGGCCCGGAAACCCCAGCTGTCGGCTTCGGGATCGGGGAAGAAAGACTGATGCTGGTTCTTTCCAAGCAGAACCCGGAAATGTTTGAAGACAAGGGAATTGACTTCTTCATCACCAACATCGGTGAAGGCACCGACATCAAGGCCGTGGAAGTTGCCCGCCAGCTCCGTTCTCTTGGCTTCAGTGCCCAATACGACGTTGACCAAAAGAAACTGAAAGCCCAGTTCAGAAAGGCTGATCGGGTAGGCGCCCGCTATGTCGTCACCCTGGGAGCCAAGGAACTGGCTGAAGGCAAGCTGACTGTCAAGCGCTTGAGCGACGGGGAACAGTTCAGTCTGGAATTTACTGACTTGGAAAACAAGGCAGACCTGCTTTCCAAGATCGAAAAATAGGAGATTTTTAGCAAAATGATGCAAATGGAAAAAAGAACTGATTATTGTGGCAATATTACCAGCCAGTATCTGGACCAGGATGTCCTCCTCTACGGCTGGGTGCAAAGAGTCCGGAACCTGGGCCAGCTGATCTTTATCGACCTGCGCGACCGGGAAGGGATTGTGCAAGTCGTTGTCAACCACGACTCAGGCAAGGAATTGATGGATGTAGCCTCTTCTTTGGGCCAGGAATACGTGGTTGAAGTCAAGGGGCACGTTAATGAACGTTCAAGCAAGAACCCAGACATGAAGACCGGGGACGTGGAAGTCATTGCCAGCGAAATCACGGTCTTGAACAAGGCTAAGACTCCGCCATTTGAAATCAAGGATGACCTGGTTGCCAGCGAACAGACCCGTTTGAAGTACCGCTACCTGGACCTGCGCCGGCCAACCCTGCAAAAGGCCTTGATCATGCGGGCCCAAATCATGACGGCGACCAACGCCTACCTGTCAGGGGAAGGCTTCATCAACATTGAAACCCCGGACCTAGGCAAGTCAACGCCGGAAGGCGCCCGGGACTACCTGGTTCCTTCCCGGGTTTACCCAGGCTCCTTCTATGCCTTGCCGCAGTCACCGCAAATCTTCAAGCAGCTCTTGATGGGGGCTGGTTTTGACAAGTACTACCAGATCGCCCGCTGCTTCAGAGACGAAGACTTGCGGGGGGACCGGCAGCCGGAATTCACCCAGATCGACCTGGAAACTTCCTTCATGGATGAAGAAGGGGTCCAGGAAGTAACTGAAGGCCTCTTGGCTAAGGTTATGAAGGATGTTAAGGGCATTGACTTGCAATTGCCGCTTCCACGGATCACTTGGCAGGAAGCCATGGACAAGTATGGCTGCGACAAGCCAGATGCCCGTTACGAGATGCTGATTCATGACTTGGGCGCTGTCTTTGCCAAGTCCGGCTTCAAGGTCTTTGCTTCTGCCTTGGAAAACGGCGGCTTTGTCCGCGGGATCGCGGTTAAGGGCGGGGCGAAGTTCTACTCCCGCAAGAAGATCGAAGCTATGCAGGACCATATCAAGCGTTACCACGCCAAGGGTTTGGCTTGGGTTAAGTATGAAGACGGCGACTTCTCCGGCCCTGTTTCCCGTTTCTTGAGCGATGAAGAAAAGGCCGGCCTGGTCAAGGAATTCGGCCTGGAAGGCGGGGAACTCCTCCTCTTTATCGCTGACCAATGGAAGGTCTGCTGTGATTCCTTAAACTACTTGCGCCGGCAAACGGCCAAGGAAACTGGCATCATTCCAAAGGACACTTACAAGTACCTCTGGGTTGTTGACTGGCCGCTTTTTGAATACGACGAAGGTGACGAGCGCTGGATTGCTGCCCACCACCCATTCACCATGCCAGACGACAAGGGGATTAAACTCCTGGAAACTGACCCGCACAAGGCTCACGCTCGCAGCTACGACATCGTTTTGAACGGTTACGAACTGGGTGGCGGTTCCATCCGGATCCACAAGCGGGACATCCAGGAAAAGATGTTCAAGGCTTTGGGCTTTACTAAGGAACGCGCCTACGAACAATTCGGCTTCTTGATGGATGCCCTGGACATGGGCTTCCCGCCGCACGCCGGCCTGGCCATCGGCTTGGACCGCTTCGCTATGCTTTTGGCTGGCAAGGACAACATCCGTGACGTCATTGCCTTCCCGAAGAACGCCAGCGCCAGTGAACCAATGATGCACGCTCCGGCTCCGGTTGCTGACCAGCAATTGGCCGACCTGGGCATCGAAGTCGCTGAAGCAGCCAAGGAAGGCGTTGAAAAGTACGAAGCCTCCCTGGAAGCTGAAGCAGCGGAAGATGTTAAGTCTCACGAAGAATAAAGAAAAAGCTGAAAAAGCGCAAAAAAATAGTTCAAGATCGTTTTAGGATCTTGAACTATTTTTGTTTGCCGACTCTTTAATTATCGCTGTCGTCATTGACAGTTTCTTCCGGCAGATCTTCTGTCGTGTTGACGTCATCATCAGCCGTAGACTTGCTGCTAGACTTGCTGCTAGTCGTGCTACTAGTTGAGCTGCTCTTCTTAGCCGTATAGCTGGAAGAGCCAGTTGAAGTCGAGGACTTAGTGGAGCTGCTTGGGCTGGAGTAGCTGTAAGTTGAGTTGCTGTAGGCAGACCCCCAAGTAGAATTAGAGCTGGATGAGCCAGTGGAGCTCTTGGTTGACTTCTTCTTGCTGGACTTAGCCTGGCTGGAGTAGCTGTAGCTTGAACTGGATGAGTCTTTGCTTGAAGAACTTGAAGAGTCACTCGATGATGATTGACTAGATGATGATTGACTCACGTCTTCTGAAGAGCTTGAAGAACTGGATGACTTCTTTTTGCTCTTCTTGCTCTTGCTTTTAGCCTTGCTTGATGATTTTGCTTTATCGTCTTCTTTGTCGGCCTTGGCCTTTTCCGCTTTGCTGTAGACCTTGTAGGTCTTGCTGCTGTCAGAGGACTCGCTGCTCTTGTCAGCCTGGCTTTGGTGATAAAAGACAGCTGCTCCGACTAAGGCGAGTTCAGCGGCAAGGATGCCGGCCAGCATTGTTTTGCGCATTGTATTTCCTCCCAACACAATTTGGTCTATTAAACCAGCTTAGTAACTACAGTATACCACGGTTGATGAATGCAAGCATAATAAAGGCGTGTTTTCTAGCGACAAATACTGATATTTTCCGCGTTGCCAAGCAATTGCTGCTTGAATTATAATAAATTTAAGAAAAAATATTCTCAAATTGTGTCAGCCAGCCTTGCTTGTCTGAACAATGGAAAAATGAAAGGGAGAAAAAGATGAAACGGAAGTATTTATGGGTACTGGCCTTGCTTTTGGCCAGCTTTTCGGCCCTCTTTTTACCAGGAAAAGTTTTTGCCGATTATGACTTGACCAAGATGGATGTCACGGCAGTCGTTAATTCTGACGGCTCCTTGTCCATGACCCGGAAGATCGTCTATGACTTTGATGATTCAGCCAATGGGGTCTACTATACCCAGAATTTGGCCAGCGGACAGAAGGTCAGCGGGCAAAGCGTTGAAGTTATGGACCTGGAGAGCGGGAAGACGGTCAAGCCGGCCTTGAACAACCAGGCAGATAGCGGCAATGTCTACCACTTCAATAGAGATGGCAATTCCTACAAGTTCAAGGTCTACCATCATGTTGACGATGGGAAGGTCCAGGTAGTCTACCGCTACAAGATTTCCGGAGCAGTTGACAGCTACGAGGACGCCTCTGAACTGAATTTCAAAATTGTCGGAGACGGCTGGGATAAAGAAATTTCTAACGTTACAGCTGCGGTCCGTTTTAAGGGCAAAAATCTGTCCCTCTTGAAGGGCTGGGCCCATGTCAACGCCGATGGACATTTGACCGTTGATAAGGAAAAGGGCCTGGTCAAGGCGGAAGTTGCGACTTTGCCAGAAAATACTTTTTTAGAGCTGCACCTGCTTTTTCCAAATAGTTTAGTCAGCCAGAATAAAAAGCGGCATTCCGGGGAAATCGCGGCCAAGGTCGTGGACCAGGAAAAAGCCCTGGCCAAGGAAATGGCTGCTAAAAAGGCCCGTCATAGCGTATATGAATTGATCGGCCTGGCCCTTTTGGCCTTATCACCGCTGCTTTATCTGCCGGTCTTTATCAAGAGCAGAAAGTCGGGCAGCCCGGTCAAGGCCAAGAAAGAAATCGGCCACAATTTTGCAATCCCTGCCTTCAGCCCGACCACGGCTCAGATCCTAGTCACCAAAAAGGATCCAGACGGTAAGGCTTTGGCAGCTGAAATTGCCCTGCGGGCTGGCCGGGGCGAAATTACGATCACTCCAGGCAAGAAGGGGAAGAACTTCACTTATACCAAGACTAGCAAGTACAAGGGCGACCTGCCGCTTTTAAACAGGCTTTTCAAAAAGGTCGGCAATGGAAGCTCTTTTAGTAACAAGGACTTAAAGCAAAATGGAGGCAGACAGGGGATTACTTCCAGCTATAAGAACTGGCAGAAGGCCAGCCAAAAGGTCTTGATTAAAGAAGGCTACATTGACCAAGACTTGCAGGACCGGGAGGAGATGTTGTCGTTATACACCACAGCTATAATGATTCTCTCATTCGCGGCTATTCTCGTCAGCTTCTTCTTGTATGATAAATATTTCCTGTGGCTCTTTCCAGTTGCCGTCTGGATCTTGGCCGCCTTTGCAGTTGCCGTTTTGCGCCTGCGCCGCTTCTCTTCCTTGACGGATAAGGGGGCAAGGGCAACTGAACAGGCTTTGGGCTTTGAAGCCATGTTGGATGATATCGGCCAGTTCAAGCTGCGCGACATCGGGGAACTAACCCTCTGGGAACAAGTTATGCCTTATGCCATTGCCTTTGGCTTGGCCAAGAAGGTCCTTAAGCAACTGAAGCTGGAATTCCCGGAAGAGATCGTGGCCGATCCTTACTGGACTTACTACTATGCCGGTGCCAGCTACGGGGCCTTTGCCTCCAGCTTTGATGCGGCAATTTCTTCTTCAGCTGGCTCGGGCGGCAACTTCTCGGCCTCCAGCGTCTCCAGCGCCGGCTTTGGGGGTGGCAGCGGCGGCGGTGCCTTCTGATTTGTTTTTCCTGGTGAAAAAGTTTACAATAGATAAAATAATTTTTCCGGAAATTAATTAGTTAGGGAAGGCACTATGGAAGCCAGTTTATGGAACAAATTTAAAAACAACATTCATTTGCGGCGGGCAACGGTCCTAGTCATGATCATTTTGGCCCTGTACTATGTGCGGGCGATGATGAACACGATCCTGCTCACCTTCATCTTTACCTACTTGATCGTTCACCTGGTTAGGTTCGTCCAGGTGAAATTCAAGCATGTTTCTGACAAATTGATTGTCGCTTTGACCTATCTCTTGATTGTCATCCTGCTTTACTTGGCCCTGCGCTACTATGTCCCGGTTTTGGTCAAGCAGGTGACTAAGATGACCAAATCGGTGATCGACTTTTACCAGACTAATGACGTGGGCTGGTTGATGACTCAGCTGCATAAGTACGTGTCTGAAAAAACGATCTCCAGCCAGGTCAAGAGCAGCTTAACGGCGCTTACGGCGGCCTTGAAGGGTTTTGGCTCAGTCGCTATGTCTTTTGTCATGGCCCTGGTCTTGAGTTTCTTTTACACGATTGAGTTAAAAGAAATGCATTCTTTCAGCCAGTCTTTCTTAAAGTCTGACCTCTTTGGCTGGCTCTTTGAGGATATTGCCTACTTTGGCCGTAAGTTCACCAATACCTTTGGGGTGGTGCTGGAAGCCCAGTTCTTTATCGCCATCTGCAACACGGCCTTGACTATTGTCTGCCTGGCTTTCATGAAAATGCCGCAGATTTTTGCCTTGGGCCTCATGGTCTTCATCTGCAGCCTGGTCCCGGTTGCCGGGGTGATCATTTCCTTGATCCCCTTGTCTTTGGTGGCCTATACGGTTGGCGGGATCCAGGACGTGATCTATATTTTGATCATGATCGCCGTATTGCACGCTTTGGAAACCTATATCTTGAACCCGAAATTCATGTCCAGCAAGACGGAATTGCCGATCTTTTATACCTTCGTGGTCCTGCTCTTTGGCGAGCACTTCTTCGGTACCTGGGGATTGATCGTCAGCGTCCCGATCTTTACTTTCTTCTTGGATATTCTGGGAGTCAAAAACATCAACAGCAAGCAAGAAAAATTGCAGGAGGCCAGAAGCCAGATGGAACACAAGCGGCTGGAAAAATAGCATATTTTTTTGAAAAGAAAATAACTTAGTCGACAGACTCGGAGCAAAATAGCCCCGGGTCTGTTCTTCTTTTGTCCAAAATATTTAAAGAGGAAAACCCAGCCGATGTTGACTTGATCATCGTGGCGACCATGTCGCCAGACGCCTACACCCCGGCCACGGCGGCGCAGCGATTGGGGCGGAACCCCTGTCCAAGCTGATTGACTGGCAGGGGGGTTACTTTAAAAATTGCCGGGCAGACCATCTCCGGCACTTGCGCCGGCTTTGATGACCAGGGCCGGCTTTTGCTGGAAAAAGGCGGGAAGATCAATGCCTGGTCCAGCGGGGGAAGTAATTAAGACGAGTTTTTTGTAAAAAGCCCTTCCCTTTTCCGAAAACTTTTGCTATTATAAATGTTGTCATCGAAAGGCCCACTTGGCGGAATTGGCAGACGCGCAGCGTTCAGGTCGCTGTTCTGGCAACAGAGTGAAGGTTCGACTCCTTTAGTGGGCATGACTTAAGCAAGCAGAAATGCTTGCTTTTTTGTTTAATTTTTTAGCCAAAAAAGAGCTCCCGGCTTCCGGGAGCTCTTTTGCTTTAGTTAAAGTTCTGGGCTTTTTTGACGACTAGCTTATTCTTCTGGAAGGCAACGTAGAAGTTGGCCTTGCCATCGCTCTTCAGGCCGCTGGTGTAGAGCCAGAGGCTGACGTCAGAATTGGAATAGTCAGATTCTGAGTAGCCGTTGGGCTTGCCGACGATGGCTTCGACTTCTTCCCGGCTCATTCCCTTCTTGAGGGACTTGTAGTCTTTGGGCGTAATTTGCTTGGACCGGTTAACGATAAGGCCAGAAATCTGCTTGGCAATAGCGACCCCGTTGGCGAATTCAACAGCCAGGTTGGAGCCAGCGCTGCCGTTTTGGACCCCTTCCCAAGTGTAGATGGTGGCCTTCAGCTTACTGGTCTTGGCCTTGCTCTTGGCGTCAGCTTCCCGGCCCAGGAGGTCAGTTACCTGGCTGGGGGTGGACCCGGTCTTTTCAATGACCTTGATCTTCTTGTAATTAGTAAGATTGATCTTGTTACTGGTCTGCTTGACGACATTTGAGCTGGAAATTGAGCTCGCGGCCTTCTTAGCACTTTCGCTGTCAATCGTGGTCTTTTTGCTAGAACAGGCGGTCAGAGCCAGGGCAGCAAAGGCAATCAAGAGAACTTTCTTTTTCATGACATCCTCCGTTTTTTGTTCTGGAATTTTCATCACTTTTATTTTAGGCGTTAAGAGCGGTCTTGTCCACGCTGGCAAATAATTCTTAAAATACCTTTTTGATAAGTCAAAAGAAATAAAAGTATTTTGAACAAAAATGGCATTTTATCTGTTAGCGCTTTATCTATAAAACTAGCTGGATTAGAATAAAGTTATGGAAGTGTAAATCACTTATAAGATCATCGTAATTACAATTTTTTCAAAAAATAAAAGGGGAGATTGAAAAATGCGCAAGGAGAACCAAGGGTAAAAAGAAGAGCCGCTTACGCAAGTCTTTAAAAGAGGGTCCGAACTGGCCCTGGGCTACCAGGAGAGCCAGGCTTTTCCAGCCACTTTTAAAGGCACTAGACAGTACTTGCACAACTGTCTGGAATACTGCCAGTGGCGCTTTAATTACCAGCCGAAATTAGTGGTCGTTTCCAGTAAAAAGCCCAAGGCCGGAGCCTTCCGGAGTCTTCAAAGACCTTGTCATCACCAGCCCGGACGGGGAAAGAGTCTACTATGACAACCGTCTGCACGGCTGGGAACTGGTCTCATACCACTGGAAGCATTTTTGGAACAATGTCATTGACTGGTTTATTAATAATCTGTAAAAAGCTCAATCCCGCATGACTGCTGGGCTTGAGCTTTTTTCTTTGGTACTTAGCTTTACTAATATTCCCAGTAATAATATTTTTACTAGAAAAATATCTGATTTATATCAAGAAAAGCGTTTACACGGACCGGGGAAAAGCATATAATAATTTACGAGAATTAAGTGCTTTCATGCAAAAGAATAAGAGGTAACATAATGTATAAGGAATCATTTGCCGCGGCTGCTGGCGCGGCACAAAAGAAATTTAACCTGCTGAAGACTAATCCAGCCGGCTATGTCGTGCTTTCTATTTTGGCAGGGATGTACATCGGTTTCGGGATCCTGCTGGCTTTCACGATTGGGGGACAATTAGGAACTAACCCGGCCGCCAACTTGATCAAGGGGCTGGTCTTCGGGGTTGCCTTGAGCCTGGTGGTCATTCCCGGAGCTGAACTTTTTACTGGCAACAACTTCGTGATGAGTGCGGGCCTTTTGGAAAAGAAGGTCAAGCTGGGCCAGGCCGGTCTTCTCTGGCTGGTTTGTTGGCTGGGCAACCTGCTGGGGGCCGGCATCTTGGCCTGGATGTTTGCCAAGTCCGGCCTGGATCTGCCGGTTACAGCAACTGTCTTCACCAAGGCCGCAGCCGCTAAGATGGCCGCGCCAGCTGGTCAGCTTTTCTTGCGGGGCATTCTCTGTAACATCCTGGTCTGCCTGGCTGTTTGGTCAGGCTTTCAGACCAAGAGCGATTCATCTAAGCTGATCATGATCTTCTGGTGCCTTTTGGCCTTCTTCTCAACTGGCTTTGAACACAGCGTGGCCAACATGACGACCTTTATCGTTGCCTTGCTGAATCCAGTGCAAGGGGCAGGGGCCGTTTCAGCTGGCGGCATGTTCTACAACCTGCTCTGGGTAACCCTGGGCAACATGGTTGGCGGTATCGTCTTTGTGGCCTTGCCATACTGGCTGGCTGCCAAGGACAAGCAATAATTAACTGAAAGCTCTTTTTACAAAAAACAAGTCCTGCTTGATAAAGTCAAACGGGACTTGTTTTGTTTTATTGGTGGATTACAGATGACTAAAATCAGGTCCAACTATTTCTTGTGAACATTTTTACCTAGAATGATAAAACCTTTGTTTTCTTTGTCAAGCCGAAAAGCGCCTTAAATTTCAATGGATTTGAAGTGTGTAAATGCTCACGATTATGCTAGAGTAGAATGATGAAAGCGCAGAAAAAGTAAAAGTAGTGAACGATTTCACCTTTTTACAAGCTGGGCTAGACCCGGGAAAGGGGAGTGGCGAAAAACAGAGTAGGGATGGATTGCAAAAAGCTGGCAAATGAAAGCTAAGAAAAATTAGAAGAAAATTGAAAATAAAGATTGACGAAAACAAAAAATGGAGGTAAAGTAGTAAATGTCTTCAAGCAAAACACGAAGCGCTTTCGTAAGGAAAGACAATTGAAGACAAAACAGATATCAAAAACCTGTTGACAAGAAGTCAACAAGCGAGTAAGATATAAAACGTTGCGTCACTAAGACGCAGTTGGTACTTTGAAAACTGAACAAAGTTTCGCAGTGTGCGGGTCAAACATTGTTTGATCCAAACAAATAA
>NZ_CALVGT010000029.1 GCF_944327175.1 uncultured Lactobacillus sp. | reverse complement strand
CGGTGCAATGCAGATAGTAAGAAAAGTATTCCCGAACGTCTCATTTGCGAACGGGATAGTGGATGCTGTGTTGCATCCAGCCAAATGGTCTCCTCTCATTTGAGGAGCCACTTGGCAAACGAGTAATATTTGTGTCTGTGTATAGAGCTTCGGTTGACGGACTGTAAAGTTGTCCTCCAGTTTTCTTGAAAACCATATCAAGGGAGCGTTTGTGATACTTACTTGCTAGGTATTGATTGAAAAAGGTCGGTCTAGATATTAAAGCTGTTAAAGCAGACACTCGGCAAAATCATATCAAATGACACAATTTGACATAATCTGACCCAATATTCTCTAACATGATCAATTTCTATATCTCTACACAAAAAACAAAAGTTATATTTTTTCAAAAAAGTATAAACAAAGAGCATAAGCAAAAACAGCCCTGCTGCTCAGCAACAGGACTGTTAAAAGCCTTATTCTTGCTATTTTACTGCCGCTTTCTCTCTTGCGCCCAGCCCCACATAAAGAGGGCCATGCCTAAGAGAGCCAGAAGCGGGATCGGCCAGTTCAACTACCCCGTCTGCGGCAATCTCGGCGATTGCGGCAAAGTCGGTACGTTTTGCCGGCTGCTAGTAGAAACAGATGAGGTTGATGACGTCACAACCGGCGTATTAGGCGTCTGCGGCTTAGTGCCCACCTTCTTCCCCGAGCTGACAGATGAGGAAGATGATGAATTTGGCACTGATGGCGTCGACGGTGTTGCCGGCTTAGCTGGAGTAGTCTTCTCCAGCTTTGGCTTGGCAATGATCTGGCTCATGCTGTGCTCGTCTTGCACATAGGGCAAGACCAGGGTAAAGGGCTTGATCTTTTCATAGCCGCTGGCCGCGGTTGTCTGCGTTACCAGGTAAACCGCCTGGCCGTCAGCATCAAGTACTGCCTCCCCGCTGCTTGAAATCTGGCTGGTCTGCCCGCTAACTTCATTAGCTGCCGCGTAAGCAGCCAGGCTCTGGGCGAAAGACTCAGTCATGACAGTGCTTTGCATCTTTGCCGAGATATCCTCGTCCATTTTGGCAAAAGCCGCCGTGTACTGTTACTTGCCATCTTTAACTTCAGCCACCTTGTAGACTTGAAGCTGGCCGCGTGAGCGGTGCTGAGGCCGCCTGGAATTGCAGCCAGCAGACCGAACAGGAGAACCAGGGCACTGAACAGACTGCTCAGCTTTTGCGTGAGTTTTTTAGTCATTTTCCTAATCTTTTTCTATTCTTTCTCTATTCTTTCTATCATGTGCGACAAGGACAGCCCCTTGGCCAAAAAGAAGTCAGTTACTTTCCAAGACTTAGCCGGAGTCAGCTTCTTGGACCTCTTGAGCAAAAAGTGGCCAAATTAATATCTTCCTATTAATCCTTTCCTCCTTTTTTAGAGTTAAAATTAAATAAAGTACTAGATAAGGAGGAAATCATGCAATTTACCAAGGTTTTTGAAGGCACTTTTACCCAAGTTAAGGAACAAATCGACAAGTTTGTTGCTGAAGGCGGCCATATCGATGCGGTCATCAGCAGCACCACTGGTGAAAAGGTTACCGAAGACCACACCTTCAGCTACAAGATGCGGATTATCGCTATCTGTAGCGAAGAAGAAAGCTAAAAAAGCGCAAAAGGCGCCATCCCTAAAACGAGGGATGACGTCTTTTTTCTACTCTAAGTCAAGTGTTATCAACGATTTTAGGCAATTTTATTTTGAAATACGGGCTTGATCGGGAAATGACTCTCGGAGAATCTAGTCAAATATCTGATTTAGAGCATGATAAATACAGCCACCTTCTGTAATTTCAAAAAAGAGGCTGTTATAATATCTATTGGATCAATTCTTATGACAAAAGTCTTTGGTTATGTTTGGCTACGTCATAGTTATACAATTGATCATTCTTAATTAAAGCGAAGATCGTCCGTAATAATTTATGGATCGATGCGATAGCGGCCACCATGCAAATTGACGAGAACCTTGCCCTGGCTGCCCGGCGCGGCAAGCGCAGAGGGCTTAAGTGGGAAGTCACCGCTAAAGAACGGGAAGAATACAAGGAAAAGCTGAATGTCTTGAACCTGGGGCTGGAAGACCGGTTGACTGCTAAAGTAGGTCTGTTGTCCGGTGGGCAGAGACAAGCTTTGACCTTGCTGATGGCAACCTTGGTTAAACCAAAGGTTCTTCTCCTAGATGAACACACGGCAGCGCTTGGCCCGAAGACGGCGGAGAAGGTCTTAAACGCAACTGACCGGATCGTTGCAGAAGGCAAGCTGACCACTATTATGGTGACGCACAACATGAGGGATGCGATCGTCCACGGCAACCGATTGATTATGATGAACGACGGTAAGGTCGTTTTAGATATCAAGGGTGAAGAAAAGAAGAAATTGACTGTGGAGAAACTGCTCCACCAGTTTGAAGTCGTATCCGGCGAGGAATTCGCCAGCGACAAGGCAATTTTAGGTTAGAAAAGAAGAAAACTGGCGATTTCCAAATCAAGGAAGTCGTCAGTTTTTTCGTTTATTCGAAAAGCTGCCGGTATTCGCCGTAACCTGCTTCTTCCAGTTGGTCATAAGGGATGAACTTGAGGGCAGCAGAGTTGATGCAGTAGCGCAAGCCGCCCTTGTCCAAGGGGCCGTCGGTGAAGACGTGGCCCAGGTGGGAGTCAGCCTGGCGGCTGCGGACCTCAGTTCTTTCCATGCCAAAGGACTGGTCCCGGTGCTGGGTCAGCTTGGTTAGGGGCTTGGTAAAGGCTGGCCAACCACAGCCGGAATCGTACTTGTCCAAAGAGGAAAAGAGGGCTTCCCCACTGACTACGTCGACGTAGATTCCTTTTTCAAAGAAATTATCATACTCACCTGTATAAGGCGGTTCAGTCGCCGCGTTTTGGGTCACGGCATACTGCATTGGCGTCAGTCTGTCTTTCAAATCTGCTTTTTCGTTCATCTTGGTCACCTCATCTGTTTAGATAAGGTTATTGTAGCTTGGAAAGATTCGCGAGGCCTTGATCTGGATCAAGAAATTAGTTAAGAGCTTCCTTATTTTTAGCCTGTAGCTCTGTGAAAGGCTTAATTGCTGACAAGTCCCGGCTAAGGTGCTTCTTTGCATCCCGCAGATCAATACATTCGCCAACCGTTGTTGGTATTCCGCATCTAAAGAAAAGTTTGGATCATAGCCATGCTGATACTTAACGATTTCCAAGGGCTGATAGTGCTCTATTTGACTGCTCCCCTCTTTTTACTCAAAATCACGTTTTTAGCAATTTATAATACCATTTCTAGCACTTTTTAGCATTCTTTTTTGTCAAAAAGGCCATTTTGATAAAAAAGGGATTGAAGTCCCCCTTCTTTTTCCCGCAAAAATACAATTTTAAGATTTTTGGGCAAACAAAACCCCCCTTGGAAATTGAGAGCATATTCCAAGAGGGCGTTTATATCTTTTAGCAGCATCATGCTTAGCGCATGGTGTGCTCGGCGCTATCTGCCTTATTACCTATAATATCATATTTTGCTTGTTTAGTCCTATGGCATGCTCTATTTTAGTGCCTCTTGGACGATTACCATGAGTATGCAAAAAAGCACCGGACCTTCCAGTCCAGTGCTTTCAAAAATTGCTTAGTCAAAGAAGCCGTCAGCCTTCAAGGCTTCCAGGTAGCGGTGCACGGCGTCTGGCCAAGTTGGCAGCGGCTTGAAGCCATTCTTTTCCAGCTTGCTCTTGTCCAAACGGGAGTTGAACGGCCGTACAGCCTTGGAGAGGCCGTATTCTTCCGTGGTAACCGGAGTTACCTTGGTCTTGTAGCCAGCCTGGCGGTAGATTTCCTTGGTGAAATCGTACCAGCTGATGTAGCCGGTCTTCGTGCCATTTTCGTCATAGCCGCTGGCAGTTTCCGGCAATTCCGCGTTAGTCGCGTGGTAGTAGCCGTACTTGTCGGTTTCGATCATGTCGACCAAAAGGCGGGCTAAGTCCAAAGTGTAAGTTGGCGTACCGATTTGGTCGCTGACCACCTTGACTTCATCATGAGTCTTGCCCACGTTGAGCATGGTCTTGATGAAGTTCTTCCCGTTTAAGCCAAAGACCCAGGCGATCCGGACAATAAAGTACTTGTCCAAAGTTTCAGATACGGCAAGTTCCCCGCCCAGCTTGGTTTCCCCGTAAACGTTCATTGGCTTGTAGCCCTTGAAGTCCGGGTCCCATGGAGTAGTGCCCTGGCCATCGAAAACGTAGTCAGTGGAGATGTAAACCATTGGCACGTCTAATTCCTTGGCTACGTTGGCAATGTTTTGGGTACCATCAGTGTTGACCTTGCGGACAGCTGCAACCTTGTCGTCATCTTCAGCCAGGTCAACCGCGGTCCAGGCTGCGCAGTGAACGATCACGTCAGGATTGACTTCAGTGATGGCCTTCTTTACGCCTTCTGCGTTAGTAATGTCCAAAGAAACATAAGGAGCAGTAGTAACGGCTGAGCCGTCAGCGATCCCGCTGTATTCCGGAGCCAAGTCGCTGCCTACGCCTTCGTAGCCGCGCTTAGCCAGTTCGTTCATCACGTCGTGGCCCAGTTGGCCATTGACGCCAGTTACGAAAACCTTCATTTTTTCCTCCTAATTAAAACTTGAAAGTGTCCTTAAGCCCTTGCCACTTTTGGTCCCTGTCAGACAAAGTCAGCTTAGTGCCGTCTTCCAAAGCGTAGCCGCTGGCGTCAGCTGAGCCTGGGTATTCGCCAACCAATTGCGGCCATTCAATCCCAATTTCAGGGTCGTTCCAAGCCATACCGCCTTCATCGTTTGGGTGCCAGAAGTCGTTAACCTTGTAACAGAATTCAGCCACATCGCTCAAAACCAGGAAGCCGTGGGCAAAACCTTCTGGAATCAAGAACTGCTTCTTGTTTTCAGCAGTCAGTTCAACCCCGTACCACTTGCCGTAGGTCTTGGAGTCGCTTCTCAGGTCAACGGCAACGTCGAAGACATCCCCACGCACGACCCGGACCAGCTTGCATTGCGGGAAGTGCTTTTGGAAGTGCAGGCCCCGCAAAACGCCCTTGGTTGAGCTTGATTGGTTGTCTTGGACGAAGTTGATGTCAAAACCAGCTTCCTTCATGTCGTTTTCGTTGTAGGTTTCCATGAAGTAGCCACGGTCGTCCCCATGAACTGCTGGCGTAATCACTGCCAGACCTTCAATACCGCCGACATTCTTTTCAACTTTGATTTGACCCATTTTTTCTGATGCTTCTTTCTAAAAAACTAATACTTCAACTTGCCTTCAGCCACTGCCTTGAGGTGCTGGCCGTAAGGACTCTTGCCGTAGTGCTTGGCTGCTTCCATCAACTTAGCTTCGTCAATCCAGCCATGCACGTAGGCAATTTCTTCTGGGGCAGAGATGCTTACCCCGGTCCGTTCTTCAACCATCTTAACAAAGTTTGAAGCATCAACCAGGCTCTGCATGGTCCCAGTGTCCAGCCAGGCGTAGCCCCGGCCCAGCAGCTGTACGCCGAGGTTGCCGGCGTTTAAGTACATCTCGTTCAAAGTGGTGATTTCCACTTCCCCGCGGGCACTTGGCTTAACCTGGGCAGCTCTTTCGCTCACGCCAGCTGGGTAGAAGTAAAGGCCAGTTACGGCGTAGTTGCTCTTTGGGTGTTCTGGCTTTTCATCAAAGTCAACCACGCCAAAGCGTTCTGGATCGTTGACGTAGTAGCCAAAGACGGTTGCCTGGCCAGCTTTGGCGTCACGAGCAGCTTTTTCCAAAAGATCGGTAAAGCCGTTGCCGTAGAAGATGTTGTCGCCCAAAACCATGGCGCAAGGTTCACCGTTGATGAAATCCTCGCCCAAAGTAAAGGCTTGAGCCAGACCGTCTGGACTTGGCTGCACCTTGTAAGAGAGCTTGACGCCAAATTGTGACCCGTCGCCCAAAAGCTCCTTAAAGCGCGGAGTGTCAGCTGGCGTGGAGATGACCAAGATATCCTTGATCCCGGCCAGCATCAAGGTTGACAACGGGTAGTAGATCATTGGCTTGTCGTAAACAGGCAAAAGCTGCTTACTGGTGACCAGAGTTAATGGATACAGGCGAGTGCCTGAACCACCTGCTAAGATAATTCCCTTCATTTTTTCTCTTCCTTGCCTCTTACTTTTCGTCTAAAACCTGCTTCTTGCCATACATTTCCTGGTAGTAGTTCTGGTAGTCACCGGAGATGATGTTTTCCCACCATTCCTTGTTGTCCAGGTACCATTGGATGGTCTTCTTGATACCATCCTTGAACATGGTTTCTGGCAACCAGCCAAGTTCGTCGTGGATCTTGGTTGGGTCAATAGCATAGCGTTGGTCGTGACCCTTGCGGTCAGTAACGTGTTCGATCAAGGAGTAAGGCTTGCCCAGGTAGTCGCAGATCAGCTTAACGATGTCGATGTTGTGCATTTCGTTGTGACCGCCGATGTTGTAGACTTCACCAACCGTACCCTTTTCCAAGATGAGGTCGATGGCCTTGCAGTGGTCTTCAACGTAAAGCCAGTCGCGGACGTTTTGACCTTCACCGTAAACTGGCAAAGGCTTGTCGTCCAAGGCTCTTTGGATCATCAATGGAATCAGCTTTTCCGGGAATTGGTAAGGGCCGTAGTTGTTTGAGCAACGGGAAATAGTTACAGGCAGGCCGTAAGTTCTGCCGTAAGCACCGACCAAAAGGTCAGCGCTGGCCTTTGATGATGAGTATGGGCTGGAAGTGTGCAGCGGAGTGTCTTCGTGGAAGAAGAGGTCTGGCCGGTCCAGCGGCAGGTCGCCGTAAACTTCGTCAGTTGATACTTGGTGGTAACGCTTGATCCCGTACTTGCGGCAAGCGTCCATCAAAACGGAAGTACCGATGATATTGGTTTGCAGGAAGATTTCCGGGTTTTCGATTGACCGGTCAACGTGGCTTTCTGCGGCGAAGTTAACAACAACGTCCGGGTGTTCTTCTTCAAAAAGCTTGTAGACGCCTTCGCGGTCGCAGATGTCTAGCTTGACGAAGCGGAAGTTTGGCTTGTCCATGACATCCTTCAAGGTTGACAGGTTGCCCGCGTAAGTCAGCTTGTCCAGGCAGATGATCTTGTAGTCTGGGTGCTTCTTCATCATGTAGAAGACAAAGTTGGAACCGATAAAGCCGGCACCACCGGTAACGATAATTTTCATGTAATGAACCTCCAAGTTCAAACTAAGCAATTTTTTCTTAACTGACTCAAAGTATAAAACATGACGTTACGTAAGCTTCAATAGAAAAAATAAAATAACTGCCATTTTTTTAAACTTTAAAGACTTGAGCTGAAAAAATTACGCAGCCATGGCGATATTCGCAAAGTTCAGCCCCATAATTTACGTAGCCATGGCGATATTTGCAAAGTTCAGCCCCATAATTTACGTAGCCATGGCGATATTCGCAAAATTCTGCCCCATAATTTACGCAGCCATGGCGATATTCGCAAAATTCAGACCCATAATTTACGTAGCCAAGACGATATCTGCAAAATTCAGTCCCATAATTTACGTAGCCAAGACGATATTTGCAAAATTCAGCCCCATAATTTACGCAGCCACACTAAATTCATCAGTTGCACAGCTGCCCGCTATTTGCGGCAGATAAAGGTCCCGGCGTCTTTAGTGATGTGGAAGCCCCCAGCGACTTCATCTTCAACGAATTGCTTGAATTCCTGGTAACGGTCCAGCAGAAGCGCGTTCTGGTTGCCGTGGCAGGACAAGATATAAGAAATAACTGGTTCTGCTTCGTCTAATTCGATGGCGTCCTCGTAGCGCTGGCAGGTCACTTGGACAAAAAATGGAGCGAGGATCTCTTCCCCGTTGTCTAAGCCGAAGCGGTCATAGAGGTTAACTGAGGATAAAACGATTTGGGAGTTGAACTCTTGGACCAGGTCAGTGATTTCGTGCATATGGCACTTGCTGTAAGTTGACGCGCAGAAGCGGCCCCCTTTTTTCAAAACCCGGCGGACTTCTTTAAGGACCTGAGGGATATCGTCGCAGTAAAAAAGCATGTGGTTGGCGACGACCAGGTCAAACTCTTCGTCGGCAAAAGGCAAGTGGGCCGCGTCGCATTGGTCATAGGAAAAGCGGCTATCTTCCCCGATTTCCTTTTTGGCGTCGGCCAGCATCCCTTCTGAAATGTCGGTCAAGATGACCTGGCAGTCCTCCGGCAGACGGTCGTGGCTCGTGGCCCAGAGTTCGCCATTCCCGCAGCCGATCTCTAAGATTTTTAAGCCAGGAGTCAAGTCCAGCTGGCGGAAAAGCCAGGGGAACCAGCCTTCCTTGTTCATGGAGTAGTCCCGGTGCAGGCGGATCCGGGCAGAGATGTTGGTGGCGTTCTGGTACTGGGCCTTGAGGCTCTGGGTCATGGTTGACCGGTGGAGCAGTTCCAGCATCCGGCTCCAGTCAACAGGCTTGCCAGCTTCCAGGGTTTGGGTGGTTGAGTCGATGGCGGCTTCAACGGCGGTCATTTCTTCAATCCGCTCTTCCACTAGGCGCCGCTGGATTTGGAGAGAATCCAGGAGGCGGCGCCGGTCGCTGGCCCCCAGGGTCAGGCCACGGATTTCCCCTAGGGAAAAGCCTAGGTACTTTAAAAGCAAGATCTGCTGGAGCTTGGCGAAGTCAGCATCGCTGTAGCGCCTGGCCCCGCCCTTGCTTCTGGCTGAAGGCTTGAGGAGATTCTGCTGGTCATAGTAGCGGATCGTTCTGACGGACACGTGGGCCCGCTTGGCGAATTCACCGGATGTGTAGTAGTCGGTCATGGGAGCTCCTTTCTGCCTTAGATTATAACCGATTTTTTCCAGGCAAAAATACCCTTGAGCTCGAGCTGGAGTTCAAGGGTAAGTTTTAGCTTATTTTTCTATTTTAACAATGCCTGCAAACCGCTAGCCAAAAGGCCGCCGGCAATTGGGCCTAAAACTGGCACCCAGGCGTAAGCCCAGTTAGCCCCGCCCTTGTTTGGCACTGGCAAAATCGCGTAAGCCAGACGAGGTGAGAAGTCCCGGGCCGGGTTCAAGGCAAAGCCAGTCGTCGAGCCCAAAGTCTGGCCAACCACCATGATCAAAAAACCAACGATCAAAGGCTTCAAACCTTGGGTGAAGTTGCCCAGGTTGAGCAAGGTGAAGACGAAGACAAAAGTCGCGATCGTTTCACTCAAGAAGTTGAAAACAGGATTGTTGATAGCTGGGCCGGTCGCGAAGATCCCCACGCTGTTGCCTTCGTCAGCCTTGGTTGCCTTGAAGTGCGGGTAGTAGTGCAGGATTACCAGAGCTGCCCCGACAAATGCGCCCAGGAATTGCCCCAGCAAGTACGGCATTACCTGGCTCCATGGGAAGAAGCCGAAAGCCGCGAAACCAATAGTTACAGCCGGATTGAGGTGACCTTGTGAGCCAAATTGGCCAGCCACGTAAACACCGAAGGTTACCGCCATTCCCCAGGCCAAGGCGACAAACAGCCAGCCCTGCCCCTTAGCATAAGCCTTATTCAAGCTGATCCCGGCCCCGCAGCCGACACCCAGCACGATCAAAATCATCGTTCCTAAGAACTCTCCTAAAAATCCATTCATTTGTACTTTTCCTTTTCTAGTTCAGTCTAATATCCACATTATATTGTAAGCGCTACCTATTCACAAGGACTTTTTGCCTATTTTGTACAAAAATATCTCCTTTCCTACTCCCATCTACTTCCACGCTTAAATTCCAGCAAGACCCGGTTGCCAAGCAGATATAAAATCACAAAGTAGCCGAGGATGGCCCAGAGGGCTGCCCAAAAGACGGTCGCTCCAGGCCCTAGTCCTTTAGCTAAAGCAGCTTGGCAAACCAAGTAAACATAAAGACAGCCCAGCAGGCTGCTAGCCGGCTTTTTCCCGCTGGGCAAGAGGCGGGCCGACTTTCTCGCCAAAAAGTAACAAGCCAGACAAGTCACCAGGTCGGCAAGCAAGGTTGCCAGCGCTGCCCGCTACCGTAGTCCAAGTATACAGCAATAAATCGCTTTCATCCTTGACATATGTCAAGAGCAGGATCAAAGACAAAACTTAAAAGCAGATGTTCCGCAGGGCCAGGTAGCCATATTCCTCAGTTTCCATTGTATTTTTCACTGTAGGAATTGTGCTACTCAACACACTTCACTTAATGTAATGTATTAAAGTCCATAAAAGATAAAAGTTCTCTACTCCGTTAGAAGTGAAGTCTAACAGTTGCAGAGAACTTTTTCTAATGTAATTTAGTTCTGTACCCGGCTGGTACCATCACTGTAGTTCAAAACAACGCCGGGCTGGACGTTAAAGACATAGACGTTAAAGGAAACCGCGTTGCTGCCAACAGACTTGGCCTCCATTTGAACGCCGCGGGCCAGAAGCTCATCGCCTTTGAAGATTGGCTTAACCCGGTAGCGGACATAGTTGCTTGAAGATTCCTTCAAATAGTCAGCTACTTCATTTTCGTATGGCAGCATCCCCGATACGTTCATTTCTTCCGTACCAGTGATTAGATTCTTCGGGTTGTTATTCTGCCCAGTCAGCTGGTAGCCGATCAAGTGACTCCGGTTATAGAGCCAACCGCTGGAAATCCGCTTGTTGTGCCAGCCAGTTGGATTCCAGTGCAAAGGTTCTCTTTTAGCAGTTGGCATCAAGGACTGATTCAGCATTGCATTGGCTGTAGTAGCCCGGTTCAAGCTGTCCAGATTGCCGTAGGTCTGCCAGGCACCGCGGCTGGTTGACAGATCACTTTGACTGAAGTCGGGCTGGTTGTTATTTACTTCAGTAGACAGTTGCCCGCTATAAGTCAGGGATGCCAGATCAGTTTGCTTTGGCTTAGCAGAAGCCGTTTCTTTCGTGGACGTAGTTTGGTTAGTCTTACTACCCGGCTTTTTAGCCAGCTTTTCCTTAGCTTCCTCAGTCTTATCCTTAATAAGATCAGTCTCAGCTTCTAAAGTAAGATTATCGGACTCATAGTCTTCGATTTTATCTTTATACTTATTGACCCGCTTGGTCTTAACAGTAATCTTTGGATAATTCTGGGAATCAACCGGCTTGGTAGAAGTCACGGCAAAAAGCAGAACAACCGCGCCAGCAGCAAAAATCATTCTTTTCTTTTTCATTATCTCTTAGCCCTCCGGTAACCTGCTCTCTGCGCCTCTTCTTCACTGTTGAAGTAGACAGCGTTTGACGAATTCATATGGTAGCCGGCCTGGCCAGGGACATGATAAATTTTGGAGTTAACATTACCAACGATTTTCTGAGAATCAGCAGTGTTCATATCACCGCGCTGGTCACTTGAAGTATCAGCTGAGTCATCAGTGTTTGAATCACTGGCACTAGATGCGGCAGCGGCTTGCTTTTCCGCGGCTTTACGGGCAGCTTCAGCCTCCTTTTTAGCTTCAGCTGCCTGCTTTTCCTGTTCCCGCTTAGCCTTTGCGGCTGCTTCTTTTTCGGCCTTTTCCTGAGCTTCTAGCTTCTTAACCTTCTTAGCCAGAGGCGCGTAGGCCAACAAGGCGGCCTTTTTGGCAGAAATCAGCGCCGCATTCTGTTCTTTTACCTGTTGGTATTCCTTAGCGCCAGTATACTTAACCACGACTTTGGTCTGCGGACTGTATTCTTCCGCGGCTACACTGCCAACACCGACAGTCACAAAAGAAAGGGCCAGCAAGAGCCAGGCGGTTGCCTTTTGTACCTTTAACTTGTGTTCTTTTTTACTGTAGGCAAAACACATCAGAACAATAGCTGCAATAAAGAGGCATCCCCCTACACTTGAAATTCCTAACGGCAGATAGCTCATCATAACGCCTAGCAGGGACAAAAAGGCAAGGCAGCCCCACCCTCTAACTGAATAGTAATCTTTATCAGCCTTACCAGATTTTTTCTTATGATAGCTGATCGTTGTCATAGCAGCAGATGCTACTAGCAATATGGGCCATAATACGGCCATAAATATCCTCATCTCTTCCTCCTCAAAAAACACATGATTAAATAGCTAAGTGCCGAAGCTCCCACTTAGACACTCAGACTTTACATTATAGCACGCGTGTAAAGAGAAAAAGACTTCCTATAAAAAGAACGAGTAGTTGGTTCAAAAAAGTGCATAAAAAAAGAGCGCCTATTAAGCGCCCCAACCGGTTCGGTACAAGTAATCAGCTGGTACCATTTCTTGCAAACTCAACAATAAGATATGCAATTAGGGGGAATCCCCGATGAACCTGGTTCATAATCGTGGTGTCTATATTATAGCACAGCGGACATGGCAAATTTGTCAGCTTTTTTGCTGCTTACTTTTTCTTGAGCAAGTTCTTGTACATAGACCGGTCAGATTCGGGGATACCTAGAATGTCCATGGCTCCATCTGGAGTTAAGTTAGTGGTGTTCAAAATGTTGATCAAGTAGTCTCTAGTTACCTTCTCAGTCGTTTCTTTAGTAACTTCTTCGGTTACCTTTGCAGTAACTTCCTTAGTCGTTTCCTTCTTTGCCCGATCAATCTTGACCTGGATAAATTGTGGCAGTACTTCAGTCATGGTAGTCACCTCGTTCTTATCTCTTTTTTCTAGTTTCTTGATTAACTCGTCATAAGCATGGGTACCCGACAGGGCATTCATCATATCCAAAAGAAGCATGATATCTTCCACTGACATCTTTTTGGCGCTTGGGTGGTATTCTTCACCAGCATTGGTCTGGATGAAGTATTCCGTCAGGCAGAAAAAGGCGCTCTTGAAGCGCTTATCCAGTTCTTGCACGGACAAATCACTAACCCGGTAAAAAGCCTTGATCTCGTAATCACTAATCAGTGGTCGCATCTCTTCGGGCAGCTTCTTCATATCGATGTTTCCCAGCAAATTCCGGCTGTAGTTCCAAGCTTCTTTCCCGTAGTATACCACCAGCGTGAGTACGGGGTAGAGCTTTTTGCTCTTAGTGAGCTGGTAGCGGTAGGCCGCGGCATCGTAGTTCATCACCCGCGCTGGCATATTTTTGTCCGGCCGGGTTTGGTTCTCAATGCCGACCAGCGAGATGACGACCTTCTTCTTGCCGATCGTCAGCAGCTTAGCTACGTCCCGGTCCTGGCTGTGAATCTTTCCGTTAGCTTTGTAGTAGCTAAGCGTGTTGGTATTTGCCAGCATCTCTGGCTTGATGACTTGCTGGCCATTGAAGATGAAGCCGTTCAATACGTCCGCAAAGATTTCGTTCTTGTCTAGCAAAACTTTTTCGACCAGGTCATTAGTGCCATGAGTTTGCTGTGAATTTCTTTTTGACATATTTCCTCCGATCTAGAAGGATAATTTTTTACCCTTCATTTACTAGTACAAGAAAAAGTGCCAAAATTTTTTATTTCCTCCAAAAAATTCGCTTTACTCTAGCTAATAACAGAGATGGCCTCAGCAGCTCGAATTTAGTAATTGATGGGGTCAAGGATAAATACCTGCAGAAAGATATCAAATTGACACAAAAGTGATGCTAATCTGACGCATTTTTGACCAATAACCTGCAGAATTACCAAGACAAGCAGTAAAGAAAGCCCCGCATCCGTAAGTTGGATGCAGGGCTTTTGAGCATAAAAAAGAGCGCCTATTAAGTGCTACAACCAAGAGGCACATCGAGACTATCAATCTCAAGACTAGGATGTGTGGACGGGGGTGTGTCCCTTATTTTTCTAGTTAAAGGCATAGATCTTCTTGGCCACTTGATACAAGCGGGTAACTACGCGCCGGCCGCCGCGGCCTGGCAAATTCACCCCAAGCCCAAGCGGCCGCTTTCTGAAGGACTTGTAAGTCGCGTAGTCATAGACCTTCAGAAAGTCCCACAATTCCCGCTTCAGTTTCAAGCTCTGCCGATCACCAGCCAGCAGCAGAATTACCGAAGAAATCGTCGTAATAATTTCCAAGTAGTACTTCAAATATTTCTGGCAGGGATCACTCTCACTGATCTGCGCCGCGTAAAAAATAATCATCTTTTGGTTGATCAAGAGCTGCTGGTTGATTTTCCGCAGCATTACCTGCTCATTGACCGACTGGTCATCCCGGCCGGTATAGTAGTGGTAC
This sequence comes from uncultured Lactobacillus sp., assembly GCF_944327175.1. Lineage (GTDB taxonomy): Bacteria > Bacillota > Bacilli > Lactobacillales > Lactobacillaceae > Lactobacillus. The sequence goes on along the minus strand of NZ_CALVGT010000029.1, from coordinate 17,876 downwards.
AGGTCCACCGGCAAATAGCAAATTGTATCAACATATTTCATTGGCTCAAAAACAAACAGGTTGTCATCATAGGAAACCTTTTCCGGCAGCTTGATGCCAGATTCCGCCAATACCTCCCGCCGGTAGATGATTGCATGCAGCATCAAGTACTGGCCTGGCCGCAATTTAACTTGGTCCCAGCCGAATGTTTCACCGACTGGCAAGTTGAACTTCACCCGCTTTTGCTGCTGAAGGGCAGGCTTATCGTACAGGTAGTTGCAAACCAGCAAGTCTACCGGCTCATGCCCGGCCAAAAAATCCAGCACTGCCTGATAGGCATTGGGATCAAGCCAGTCATCACTGTCCACGATCTTCACGTACTGCCCGCGGGCGACTGCCAAGGCATGGTTGATTGCCCCGCCATGTCCCCGGTTTTCCTGATGGATCACCCGGATATTCTGGTAGTCCCGGGCATATCCGTCCAACATCGCGCCAGTCGCATCGGTTGAACCGTCATCAACCAAGATGATCTCCACCCGCTTGCCGCCACCAAGCAGCGAATCCACGCAGCGCTCAAGATATTCCGCTGAATTGTAGCAGGGAACGATAATGGTCAGTATTTTTTCCATATTAAAAGCCTCCACGATTCTAGCAAAAAAGATGTCTCCAATCTGCTGGAGGCATCTTTTCCTGTCATAAATTTATTGCCAGATTAATTGCTTAGTTCTTAGCCAAGTACTTCTTCTTGAAGATAAGCAAACCAAGGATTTGAATCAAAACGATGACAACTACGGCAGTAATGATGTAGTTCTTGTAAGTCTTTTGGTAATCCCAAAGAACGCTTTGACCCTTCTTGTAGTTGCCCTTAGCGTAAGCACCAGAGTTGGCAACCGTGTAAAGGATGTTGTGGCTAGCAGTCCGCAAAGCTTTCACCGTTGCTGGGTTCTTGGTATCAGTTACCTTTGCATTAGCTGCCCCGTTAGTAGATAGCATTGCATCGTTACCATTAGCAATTGCTTCAGTTGCGTTCATAAAGCCGCCTGCGTAGTAGTCAGTTTCAACGAAGCCTCTGAAGCCCCATTCACCGCGCAACACCTTGTTCAGCAAGGCACTGTTAGCCCCGCACCAACGGTTGCCGATAAAGTTGAAAGCACTCATGGCTGCATGAGCCTGGCCGCTCTTAGTCGCGTCTTCAAAAGCCTTCAAGTAGTTTTCACGAATTGCCTGTTCAGTTGACCAAGTCATCAAACCAAGCATTCTGTTGGTTTCCTGGTTGTTCATGGCAAAGTGCTTGATGTAGGCGTAAACGCCGTACTTAGCAGCACCAGCTACTTCCTTGGCAGCCAGTTTACCGGCCAAAGTACCATCTTCTGAGTAGTATTCGAAGTTCCGGCCACCGAAGGCTGAACGGTGCAAGTTCATCGCCGGGCCATACCAACCATAGATGTTGGCCTCCTTACCCTGCTGACCAACTGCTTTCCCGCGCTGGTCGGCCAAGTCCTTGTTCCAAGTGGAAGCAAGCATAACCGCTGCTGGGAAGGAAGTAGTGTTCAAGCCCTTGACAAAGAAGCTGGAGAAGCCAGCTGGGCCGTCGAAGTCGTGCGTACCGATCTTGCCAACCGACTTGATTGGCATGGTTTGGTAACCACCGAAGGCTACCAAGTTGACCATATCCTTAACAGACATTTGGTTCAGCAGCTGGTCCCACTTCTTGTTGTCGTAGCTTAAGCCGCGGACATCGGCCAAAGTCAAGCTGCCGCCCTTGCCAGTCGTTGGCATTGAGCCAGCAGTTGGCAAAGTATTCTTGTAGTTTTGCGCCAAAGTAGCGCTCTTGATCAAGCTTGCCTTAAGGACCGCCTTTTGGCTTGGAGCAGCCGTAGCCTGCTTGTAGTTGGCAAAATTGTTCTTCCGGCTCAAGTAGGTAATTCCAGTACCATCTTGTTCGGCATTTTGGAATTGGTTAACTGCGGCAGTCTGGTCACTTGACCGCTTGTTGTTCTTGCCGTAAGTAATCTTGTCAGCCAGCTTGTAGTCTCTTGAAGCAAGCACATCGTGTGAGTTGTTCTTTACTTGAATCTTGTAAGTACCCTTGTCCAGGACGTAGGCACCACCATTTGCTTCATCGTATGAAGCCATGTCTTCACAGTTGAAAGCGAAGTGCAGCTTTTGACTTTCACCGGCCTTCAAAGACTTGGTCTTAGCAAAGTCAAGCAGGTTGGTCGCTGCCTTTTCAATCCCGCCATTGTAGTAAGGGGCAGTGTAGTAAATTTGGACAACGTCCTTGCCGGCCCGCTTGCCAGTGTTCTTGACCGTGACGTCAAAACTGATCTTGCCAGTCGTTGAGTCAGTCCGCAAGTCACTCATCTTTTGGCTGAACTTAGTGTAGCTCAAGCCGTAACCAAAGGCGTATTGGACCGCCTTCTTATATGCCTTTTCGTTGTTGAGATAACGAGTTTCATACCACTTGTAGCCGACATAAATATTTTCAGTGTAGTGAACATAAGCAGCTTGAGCATTGCTGTACATGAAGTTGCCGAAGTTGTTGTATGACGGGTTCTTCTTCAAGTCGTAGGCGTAAGTATCAGCCGTCCGGCCAGATGGGTTAATTTCACCCTTCAAGATCTTACCCAGGCTGGAGAAGCCCTTCATCCCTGGGCCGCCCATCCAGACTGCACCTTTGATGTGGCTGTAGTCGTTCAGCCAGCCAAGTTCCATGGTGTTGGCGGCATTGATCAAAACAACGACATTCTTGAAGTTCTTGTTAACCAGGCTCATCATGGCCTTTTCCCGCTTGTTCAGTTCAAGGTAAGTTTGACCCTTGTCCCAGTCACCTTTGTTCTTGTAAACTTGGCCCTTATCCATCTTAGACATGTCTTTTGGAATATCGGCACCTTCACCACCTGGCCGGGCAATTACGACCAAGGCTGTGTCTGAGAACTTCTTAGCGTGGTCCAGCATGCCAGCAGAATATTTGCTGCTTTCTGGTTCTGGCAAAGTCCAGTCAGCTCCCCACATCCCAACAACTGGACGGGTCTTTTGGTACTTGGTGTAGAACTTCAAGAGTTGCTTGTTGGTCTTAAAGCCGGCCATCTGCAAGCCTTGGTAGATGTCAACTGCCCCGTTAGTAGTTGTTGAACCAGAACCTGACCCACCGTAGATCGGATTGCTTGAAGCCCAGCCGAAGACGTTGATATTGCCCGCCTTCATTGGCAGGAAGTTGTTCTCATTCTTTAAAAGAACTGAGCCTTCATTAGTGATCGTCTTGGAAAGTTCATCACTCTTGTTAACCGTTGAAGCACTGACCTTCTTGATGGAGGAAGCGGCATTGTTGGCGTTCATCAAACCTTGCATTGGCCCAAAGACCATGGTGGCCAAACTGATAACCACCGTCAGCAAGAAGGCAACGCAAGATTCCCACTTAAGCAAGAAGTTGAACTTGCTGCTCTTCTTCCAGAAAACAATCAACAATACAATAATCAATACTAAAACGATTGGAATTGGTAACAAGTTTTTGCCACCAACTTGAATCGTGTTAGTAATATCTTGATCACTAACGACACCAGCAGCCTTTAAGGAATTGATGACTGCATAGCCGATCCCAGCAACGGCTAATACAAAGGCTAGTATTACGCCGAGTGAGATCCATAAACTGCGAAGCTTTTTCTTCTTCATCGTCTGTTTTTCTCCTAAACACTTTCATTACTTCTTAACAGCTTTAATCATACTCTTTAAGAAAGCGGTTTTATCTATTTAAACATTTTCTGTCAATTTCTCCACAAATTCTGTATTCCCTTTCATCTGCTGAACATCAAATTAAAAAGCCCTTACAAGGCGATTAACCTGTAAGGAACTTTTGCTTACTTCATGATGACGAACTTCATCATTGGCCAGTTGATCACGACCTGGGCAATGATGTTGCAGATGTTGGCTACCGTAGCTGAGAAATTACCGATCTTCGGGCTTAAAACAGCAATGATGTGAGGCGGCATCCAAACCGAGACGATCCCGGCGAAGACCACCGTTACCACGTACCAAAAGAGCTTGGCCTTCCCAAATTCCGCGCCAAAAACAACATCTCTTTGCACAAAATAGTTGACTACTTGCGCGCAGACATAGGCAAGAATAAAGGAATAGAAGCCGCCAAGACCACCAGTTGATGGCTTGCTGTAGTCGAAAATAAACCATTTGAAAGGCTGGGTAATATGCTTAAAGAAGAGCAAGGTGCTCAGCCAGAGCACGACAAAGTTGGTTACAGTCGCGCAATTGCTCAAAATATTGAAGACCAGGAACTGGTAAAGGGTTGGGTTTTTAGCCTGGAATTTAAGCAGGCCATGGACCAGCCCATTCTTCCGGTGCTTGAGCATCCACTTGGTCAAGCTGTCATTGTTGTCTGCTAAACGGTCAATGGCACTTTCGAGCTCAGCGGCCGTCATTACTGCTTTCTCACTCATTCTTGCACATCCTTATCATTCTTAACTTTACGATTGTTTTGGAAATAATCTCTAATCAAGCGGCCGCTCCCCCGCCAGAAATGACCATTGACGATAAAAAGAATGTCCTCAGCCATCGGCCGGCTGATCATATCCCCCATCATCTTCGTCATTGCTCTAAAAGGCATGTTGTAGTTAAAGAGGAAGTTCAGGTCTGGCTTGCTATTTTCCAGGCTCTCCTGGATCTTCTTGGCTAGCCACTTGGCAGTCGCCCGGCCAAGCCAGGACTTAGCGTTGGCCATTTCGCGCAATGGGTCATTCCACTCCAGTTCCCGCCGGCCAGCTGGCAGGTTTTCCGGTAATTTTGTCCCATAGATTTCCGCGAAATCATGGTCAGTCACCAGCAAGAGCTTGCCTTCCTTATACTTGTCATAGCTGCTACTTGCCGCCACTTCCGGGACAATGCCCCGCTTTAAGTCATATTCGCCAGTCAAAACAATATCAGCAACGTTGCGGCCAAGCATGATCTGGTAGCGGCCCTTTTCTTCTTCCCAAGCCCCCTTTGCCGGGTCAAAGTAGCGGAAGGAGTATTCATCAAAGGGGATTGAGACCCGCTTGCTCTCACCCGGCTCCAGGTCCACCTGGGCCCAGCCCTTTAGTTCCCGCTTAGGGCGCAGCAAAGGCGAATCTTCCTTACCAATGTAGAGCTGGACGGTTTCTTTACCGGCGACCTGGCCAGTGTTGGTCACGTCCAGGCTGGCCCCTTGATCATCGATCTCCAAGTTGCTATAAGCAAAAGTGGTGTAGCTCAAGCCATAGCCAAAAGGATACTTGACCTTGACGCCAGCCGTTTCATAGTAGCGGTAGCCGACAAAAATACTTTCCTTATAGTAGACATTGTGCTTTTCTTCTGGGAATTCACTGTCAAAAGGAATATCAGTTTCCGTCAAAGGATAGCTTTCAGCCAGGCGGCCGGACGGGTTGTATTTCCCGGTCAAAACTTCCCAAACCGCGCTTGGGCCAGCCTCCCCGCCCAGGTATTCGTGCAGGATCGCGCTGACCTTGTCTTCCCAGGGCAGCTCGACTGCCGCCCCGCCTGAGAGGACAACAATAATTGGCTTGCCCGTCTTAGCCAGTTCGTCCAGCAAGTTGACCTGACAAGGCGGAATAGCTAGGCTGGTCCGGTCCAGCCCTTCTGACTCCGCGCTTTCATCAAGGCCAACGTTAACCGCATAGACCTCACACTTGTCAGCCAGGGCCTTGGCTTCTTCAACCAGTTCCGCCTTAGCCTCCCCCTGGCGCGGGCAGCCTTGGGCATAGCCAACCAGGTCGATTGGGTAGTCCTTGGCCGTGTCCAGCAGACTTTCCAGATCATGGGAGTTGATCAAGGATGAGCCAGCCCCTTGATAGCGCGGGTTCTTGGCAAAGTCGCCGACCAGGGCCACCTTGGTTCCCTTAGCTAGTGGCAGGATTTGATCTTTATTTTTCAAAAGAACCAGGCTCTTCTTAGCGGCATCACGGGCCACGGCATGCTGCTCTTCCCAAGAGAAGTTGCCAGCATCTGGCTTAGCTTGTGCTTCCAGGATGACCGTGAGCAGTTCATCAACCCGCTGGTCCAAGATTGCTTCGCTCAGCTGACCATTTTCAACAGCTCTAACCACTTCTTCGGCCGCATTAACCCCCAAGCCGGGCATGGCCAGGTTGCTGCCGGCCTTGATACCGGAGACATGGTCATTGTCCCCGCCCCAGTCAGTTACCACGTAGCCGTCAAAGCCCCAGTCTTTACGAAGGGTATCAGTCAAGAGCCACTTGGATTCATTGGCATAGCTGCCGTTGATTTCATTGTAAGAGGACATGATGGACTTTGGCTTGCCTTCTTTGACGGCAATTTCAAAATTGGTCAGGTAGAGCTCGTGCAGAGCCCGCTGGTCAACAACCGAGTTGGAGGCCATACGGCGGGTTTCCTGGCTGTTGACGGCCAGGTGCTTTGGCGTAGCGATCGTGCCATTTTCCTGCAGGCCCTGGATCATACTCGCGGCCATTTTACCGGCCAAATAAGGGTCTTCACTGAAGTATTCAAAGCTCCGCCCCCCGCGCGGGTTGCGCTTGATATTGAGGGCCGGCCCTAAAACCTGGTCAACATCAAGGCGGCGGGCTTCCCGGCCCAGGGCCTGGCCCACTTCCCGGCCAACGGCTGGATCCCAGCTGTTAGCCAAAGTAGCTGAAGATGGGAAGCAGGTGGCTGGTTCACTGGCATTTAAGCCCAAGTGATCCCCCGCTCCAGATTGTTTCCGCAGACCGAATGGTCCGTCTGACAAAAAGATGCTCTTCAGCTTGCCTTTGATTGCCCGGGTCTGCCATTCGCCCTGGCCAGCCATGAGCAGGGCTTTTTCTTTAAGGGTCAATTGGTCGAGCAATTTTTGATTCTTTAACATATAGACTAACCTCCATCGATCTTAACAAGACTAATCATACGCTTATAGAAAGCGGTTTATTTTTCTGCCGCATTTTTTGCCATTTTTGCCACATAATTTGTCAGCTGGCTAGCTTACCAGGCAAAAGCCCGCTATAATAAATGCTGTTTGTAAGCAATACCATAGGCGCTAGTAAAAGGAGTGTTAAATTATGCGAATCGCGATCGTTGAAGACAATCAGTCAGAAATGGAGCGCCTCAGCGCCCACTTCGCCCGCTACCAGCAGGAGTACCAGCAAAACTTTGAAATTGTTTGGTTTGACAATGGCCTAAAGTTCCTGGAAAGCTTCAACCATAATTTCGACGTGATCTACTTAGACGTGCAGATGCCGCTGATGGACGGAATGACGCTGGCGGCTAGGATCCGCAAAATCGACAAGACAATCCCGCTGATTTTTGTCACCAATTATGTCCAATATGCCATCGACGGCTACAAGGTTGATGCCAGCGACTTCTTGCTTAAGCCGGTCAATTACTTCAACTTTTGCGAGCACTTCAAGCGGATTGAAGACCGCTTCAAGCGCCAGGAAGACGCGATTGCTATTACTACTTCAGAAGGGATCGTCAAGGTCTTGCTGGATGAACTGTATTATGTTGAAAGCAATGCCCATACCATCTTCTACCATGTGCTAAGCAATGGGGATGAAAAGGTCCTGGAGACTTCGGATACGATGAAGAATGTTGAGCAAAAGCTGGCTGACTATAATTTCTACCGCTGCAACAACAGTTTTATCGTTAATTTAAAGCACGTTGCCGGCGTCAGCGGCAATGACGTCTTGATTGCCAACACCAGGTTGCCGATCAGCCGGCCACGCAAGAAGGGATTCATGAATGCTTTGACTGAATATATGGGGATCGGAGGTAAGTGATGGACATCAATTTGCCTGATATTCCCCGCTATTACACGGCTTTGGCGGAAAGCTCAGCCTGCATCATGATGATTGAGCAGCTGCCCCGTCAGCAGATACGGAGTAAGCGCTGGCTTGGCTACATTGCTTTTGCCCTGGGCCAAGTAGTCCTGCAGTATTTGGCTGGACAGTTGACGCTCGCTTTCTGGCTGCCGGGAATGTTTGCCAATTTAGCTTGGATGGGCTTCATGATTGGTTACTTAGAACAGACATCCACGGATGTTAAGTTCTATCACCTCAGCCGGGCCTTCATAACGGCGGAATTTATGGCCGCCCTGGCCTGGCAGCTGTACTGCCTGGGCATCCAATTCTTTGACCAGGCTTTTAGTAAGCTGCTGGAAATTCTGACCATGATCATCATTTACGCCTTGATCATCGCAGTCTTACATTATTTGCCCAAAAGCTCCCCGGACAACTACTCCCTCCTGCACATTTCCCACAAGTCAGCCCTGAACAGCCTCTTGATCATGGCCATGGTTTTTGCTGTCAGCAATATTGGCTTCCTCTTTCCCCGGGGACACTTTTATGTGGGCAATGGCTTTACGATTTTCACCGTTAGAACCTTCGTAGATCTCTGCGGGTTGCTCCTCTTTTCCCTGCAGGAAAACCAGCGCTATGAGCACTATTTGCAGCGGGATTTGACCAACATGAACAACATGTTCAACACGCAATATGAGCAGTATGAGGCTTTTCGCGAAAGCAATGAAATCGTTAACCAGCGCTTCCACGACTTGAAGCACCAGCTGGACATCATTGCCCTGGAAAGCAATTCAGACAAGCGGGACGAGTATATCAAGCGCCTGCAAGATGAAATCAAGCAATATAAGGCTGATGTCAAGACAGGCAATCCGATTGTTGACGTGGTCTTGACCAGAAAGAATGCCTACTGCATCAAGCATGGCATTACTCTAACCTGCATTGCCAACGGCCGCTTGCTGGACCAAATCGATACCATGGACCTCTGCAGCTTGCTGGGCAACAGTCTGGATAACGCCATTGAAGCTGTCAGCAAGATCCCTGACCCGGAGAAGCGGCTAATTGACCTGCGGATCACGCAAAAGGGAAATCTGATTGTCTATAATATCCGCAACTATACCGAAGCCCAGCCTAAACTGGAAAATGGTGCCTTGCCGAAAAGCACCAAGCAAGATACCAGCCGCCCCCACGGCTACGGTCTGCGCAGCATTGAGCAGATCGCCAAGCGCTACAACGCCACCATGAACTTGAGCGTCAAGAACAACTGGTTTTCCCTTACCGTTATGTTTGTGAGGTAGATAGAACGAGAAAAATCCCCGTACCTGCGATAGTGCAGATACGGGGATTTGCTTTATCCCAATTTTGGAAAGTATTCTGTTACAATTCTGTCTAATTGCTCTTTAATTAGTGGGAACTCCTGCCCCAGATCCAGTGTCTTCACGCTGATCTGGTTTCCGCTCATCTGATAGTCTTCATCTGGGACAATCTCCTCATCAGTCCTGGCATATAAGAGCATCCCTGCCACCGTATCGTCCCTCCGTACGGCCGCCAGATTCTTAACATAGGTAAAAATCTGATAAAGGTTAGCCGAGTAAATCGTCTTCGTGTCAAAGTTGCTCTGTAAGCTATGAGCATAATACTTGGCATCGATCACCAATTTCCTACCACCATATGACAAGAGCACATCTGACTTCATCACCGGCAATAAATGCTTGTTGCCATCGTCCAGCTGCCAGGGAATCATCGCGGCCTTTGCGGTAAAGCCGCAATACTTTTGCGCGTACTCTTGCACGTAATACTCAAGAATGAACTTCTCGTACAGGTGCGACATCCGCTGATCATCGGCAAAGTCAGTCAACCGTATTGTCCCTTGCTCTGTAGTCATGATTTTACCTTCAGTTAGCAACTCACATAATCCTAGTAGCAACCAATAACTCTGATTGTAACGGTGAAAACGAAGTTTATGCCATGACACTTTAGACAAATCAACCATATCAATCTCAGCAAAGAAGACCAACTCTTTCTTGAGCTGATCAAGGTATTTCTTGTCAGCCTTCTTTGACCTAACCAGCTGCCAGGCTGTCGCTTTTAGAATTTGATTGTATAAGTTATTGGCAGATAACTCATCAAAGTCACAGGCTACAAGTTTCCGGCAAGCCAGTTGATTGCGGACAGTTTCGACCATATCAACCTTGCCGCGGACAGCCGGCAGATTATCATGACAAGCTACATATTCACGGTACAGGCCCTGTTTAAGCTGCTTGCCGATCCCCTTAGCTAAGATTGCGGCAAACAGATTATCCAGATTATCAAAACTTTCCTTGTCAACATTTTGATAATCAGTTTCATGCAAGTTGCCAAACGCGTAGCTCAACATATAATAGACGTTCTTGATGAAGATACTCTTGTCCTTAATCATTGAGAACCTCATGCAGCGCGCTTTCCCAATGTTCCAGCTTATCCTGGTCATCAAACCAGTATTCTCTCAGCATCGGCAATATATCGTAATCAACAATCAGTCTTAGTTTATCACGCGTCCATTCTCCATCTGGATTGCTGAAGTAGCTGTGGCCAATGCAGAAACCTGGTCCAAGAGACGAATCTCTGCTGATCTCATCGTTAAGTTCTTCAATTCGGTTGATCAGTCTGTCAAAAATGACATTACTAGCAATCAGCTGTCGCTTCATAAAGCCAGTACTTTCAAAAGCTGGTTTCATATCAAAGAAGCTGAATCTCCGCCGCAAGGCATAATCAATCATTGCCAGGCTGCGGTCAGCAGTGTTCATCATGCCGATCAGATAAACATTGCTTGGAACGGCAAATGGTTCATCTGTGTAAGCCAAAGTTATCGGCTGATCTCGGTAATCCTTTTCGAGCAGTATGAGCAGCTCACCAAAAATTTTGCTTAAGTTGCCGCGATTTATCTCATCAATGATAAAGAAAAACGGATCATCTGGATGCTCAGCCGCCCGCTTGCAGAAGCGGTAAAAGCTACCATAGCGAAGTTCAAAGCCCTGTTCAGTAGGCTTGTAGCCCATCATGAAGTCTTCGTAAGTGTAGCTTTGGTGGAACTGGATCAGCTCAATATTTTCGTCCTTTTTCTGCCCCATCATTGCATACGCCAGCCGCTTAGCCGCAAAAGTCTTGCCTACACCAGGTGCGCCTTGCAGAATTATGTTCTTCTTGTACTTTAACAGTGCTGTTAAGCGATCATAGTCTGCTTCTGGCATGTAAACCTCTGAGAGAAAATTCTCTTTAGTATATGCCACCGGATTATGCTCTCTTACCTTATCCATAATGAAGTTGAATTCGTCTTCAGTTACCTTGAATAGTGAGCCAGTTGGGCTGATGAAAACTTCTAAGTCTTTCAGTTCCGGGGATTGCCGCAGGTCTTTATAAGCTACTGGATGTTCAAATTCTTCGATTTTCTTGAAAAAGACTGCCTCACCATCACTAGCCCGGCTGATTTCCATCAAAGCTACAATATTCCGGCTAGGATATGATTCATAGCCAATGACCTTGTCACCAACCCTTGCATCCAAGAAATGCTGGAAGACTCGTCTTTTATGACCACTTTCACTATAAAGGGTATAATAACGCTCCTCACCAATTTTTAAATCAGACAGGTTCCCAAAACTGGGATTAGCATTCAGCCACCAATACTGCTTCTGGCCAGTTGTAGGAATCAAATCACGATTCTGGGCAAGATAATTGCAGATATCGGATGCTAGTACCAAAAGCTTAGAATCCTTCTCAGCAGACCATTGAAAATCATTCCCAAACTTATCGCACAGGTAATGTAGATAATTTGGCTCCTCTTCAGTATCCCACTCAAGATAGTACGTATACTCATCAAACAGTAGCTGATTGTCAGATAATCGCTCAATAATTTCCTGGGCTACGACTAACCAATTTTGTAGATTCTTGACAGTAGCTTGTTGCTCAAATTCATAGTCTAACTTAAGCCAGCTAGCCAGTCTTTGACAGCCTCGCAAGTTAAATACAATGTATTTATCAGGTGAATTAAGGCAAAGCAACATACTGACCGTCTCTTCATCTAAAGCGTAGTCCTCGTCCAGCAATTCATTGGCTTGCTGTTTAAAGTTTTTGATTCGAATGACGGTGTCTTGATTTTCATCAAACAGATCAACCATCATTGCATGGACTATTTTCGGAGATCTTTCAATAAGTTCTAGCAACGCGTCACTATCAAACGTAAACGTATTGAGATTAAGAATGTTACTTAGATTCTGTACAACATCAGCAAACATGCTTTCAAAATCTTGGCCATCTAAGCTCCAATTATTCTGAAAGCATGCTATTGCTAACCACAAAGAATGATCACTATGAATTCTGTACTCAAAGTCCTTCTGGTACTCTTCCACTAAGTCGTCAAATCTGATTATATCCAACATTTCTAGTTTCCTCATCACATTTCTAATCAGGCAAAACGTCCTATCGCTATTGTACTTCACTAATCCAACGTAGTGGACAATAACTTGCACACAAAAACGCGGCCCCTTCATTTTGTGAAGAGATCCGCGTTTGTTGTCGAAGTTCTTGAGGAAGTTTATTATCCTTCGGTTTTCTTGTTAATCAAAGGAAGAATTGGCTGCTTTTCATTTTGAGGTGTGATTTGAACGTAAACGTCTACGCCCTTGTCAATCAGCCGCTTAAAGCACTCGTCTTCTTCCGGACTGGTCGAAATAAATTGGAAAAGTGGGCTACGGCCATCTTTGCCGGCCATACCGCCCAGATCCAAACTGTCGATCTTTATGCCATGGTCAACCAGGTATTCAACAGTTTCCGGTCCTTTAACCAAGATCAAGGTCGGCTCTTCCAAAGGCTGGCTTAAGAATTTTACACCATCTTCCTTATTGAAGACGCCAATTCCCTTGTCTTCTGGAACGGCTTGTTCAAATACCGAGATCATAAAATCATTGGCTGCAGTTGCATCATCGATGATCAAAATATCTTCAGCACCAGTTTCCTTAAGCCATTTAGTCATAACTTGTCCATGGATCAAGCGGTCATCAATTCTAGTCAATACTAAGTTTTCCATACTGACTCCTTCCTTCACTTTAGCAATCTTCTGCGTCTGGTCTGGGGCATTTCTTCCAGCTCAATTCCCCAGTTATCTTGACTCAGCGCGATCTGCACTGCTTCATCCGCTGTTGCTGGCATCCCCGTCAACACTGAAAGCAGCATTGGCACATTTACCCCAGCAACAACTTTAAAGTCTAGCTTTTGCTTAGTCATCATGGCCATATTGTAAGGCGTTCCACCCTTCAAATCAATCAAGAGCAGAACTTCGCCTTTTTCTTGCCGACTTTCTATCAGCTTTTGCAGATCCTGCTGATACTGTTCAGGATCTTCTCCAGGTCGGAAGGATAAAGCTGACAGATTCTCAGCCGGACCAGTGATCATTTCAGCCGTCTGCTTTAGCCCAAGGCAAAAATCACCATGACTTGCCAAAATAATTTCTACCATATGTGCACCTCTTAGGAAGCCAGACCAAGGATTCCCGCGTAAGAGCAGATAATGCCCAATACGAAGATACCAATAATAATCCAGGTTGCATTGACTTTCTTTCTAAGCAAGTACCAAACCAACATTGTGATCCCCAAAGGTAACAAGCATGGTGCCAGTTGATTCAGCAAAGCTTGAACCTTAACAGTACTCTGCCCTACATGCCATACGATTGGGCACTTCACGGCTACTTTAGTCGCGGCCATTGTCCCGACAACCATCAAACCAACGATACTAAAGGCCTTAGTAACCTTGTCCAAGATCCCGGTCTTCAAAATATCAATGACTGACTTACGCCCAGTCTTGTACCCGTACATAAAGAGCCAGTAACCAATTGCGTAGATAATAACCAGGAAGACTACCGTAAAGAAGATTGGCCCAAAGTAATTCTTTTCCAAAGCCATTGAGCAACCAATACTTGCCAAGATTGGGAACAAGATCCCTTGTTGAACCGTGTCACCAATACCTGCGGCCGGTCCCATCAAACCAGTACGAACACCGTTGATGTCCTCAGCGCTAATTGCGGCACCATTAGCACGAGCTTCTTCCATTGACAAGGCAACGCCGTGAATGACCGGCCCAATCATGTGTGGTTCAGTGTTGAAGAAGACCATGTACTTCTTCAATTCTTCGGCTTGCCGTTTCTCATCATTTGGATACAGCTTGCGGATTGGTTCAATCATCATGTTGGTCAAGCCCAAAGCCTGCATACGTTCATAGTTGTAGCAAACTTCATCGCTTTGTTCCCAAAGCCAAGTCTTGACCAAATCCTTGTGGGTCAGCTTGTTCTTATATTCAATCGCAGGTTCAGCTGCCTTAAGGTCAGCTGTGTTTTGAGGAGCGGTCGGAGATACTTCAGCAACTTTGCCAGTTCTGTTTTCCAAAGTAAGGCGGCGAACCTTTTTCTTCGGGGCTGCAGCTTCAACAGTTTGACCCTTCTTTGAATCGTTAAGGAAGATCAAGTAAGCCAGCAAACCAGCAAAGATAGCGATAGCCATCGTCTGCAAGTTCAAGTATGCCGTAAGGAAGAAACCGATAAAGAAGTATGGCATCAATGATTTCTTACCCAGGTAGTTCAGCAACATAGCAATCCCCATGGCTGGCATGATCGCACCAACAACTTCAAGAGCAGTCGTCAGATCTTGAGGGATAGCTTTCAGCAAACCCTTGGCCCAGCCTTGGCCAAACATGACCATGCAGAATGCCGGAATCCCATAGAGAACGGCTGCGGTAAAGAAGCTTGGTACATAATTCCAGAAGCGAATAGCCTTAACATTCCCTTTCTCCAGAGCAGCGTCTGCCCGGTGTACCCAGAATGAGTTGATTGTTTCATAGGCATTGACCATCAGCAGACCAATCAATGAGAATGGCACTGCGAAGGTAACGGCCAGTTTAGGGTTAGCACCTGACAGAATTGTTAATGCGGTCCCAAAGATACCAGCAACCATTGTGTTTGATGGCATTACACCACCGGTATTAATCCAGCCAAGATATACCAGTTGAATCTGGGCACCAGCCAGCATCCCCAGCATTGGTTGCCCCATGAAGATACCTACCAAAAGCCCCGTTGTTAATGGATAGGTCATCGTTCTAGTAGCAGGTGCAAAGAACCACCACTGAGATACGATCGCTAGCAGAGCTACTAAGAGAGCAGATAAAAACATCTTTTAACCCCCACTATCTTACAAAATTGAAAAACCAAGTTTCTGCACATCCGCGTTAAATCCACGAACAGTTTCCAAGCTTCTTTGTTCAGGACTCTCGCCGATCAACGGGAACTTGTCGATCGTTGATTGCGTGCAAGTGATAATGTCGCAACCATCACGGTCAGCAGCAAAGACATTAAATACTTCACGGCAGCTTGCCCAGAGCAGGAGGTTCTTGCCACCATTTGCGTGACAAATTTCAGCACATTCCTTCATGATTGGTTCTGGGTCAATACCAATATCAGCCAAGCGTCCGGCAAAGACAGAGATGATGTTGACGCTGCCCGGCTTAAGTGCGTTTACGGTCTCTTTAACTTGTTCAACAGTGAAGATTGCTGTAACATTTACTTGAATCCCCTCTTCAGATAATTCATGAATAAGAGGGATTGAGCTTTCACCCTTAGTGTTGGTGATTGGAATCTTAACGAAAACGTTATCACCAAGTGAGCTGAGCTTTTCGGCTTCTTTCTTCATCGTTGGAAAGTCATCAGCAAATACTTCGAAAGAGATCGGCAGGCCAGTTACCTTGTCCAAAACTTCTTGGGCAAATTCCACATAATTGGTGATACCGGCCTTCTTCATCAATGACGGATTGGTCGTAAACCCTTTGATCATGCCAGTTTCCTTAGCCTTAACCATGTCAGAGATCACGGCACCGTCAGCATAGAGTTGAACATGTAAATCTTCTAGTCTCATTAGTCTTACTCCTTTATTCAAAACTTGTTTGCTTAAGTCTTTTATCTTTATCACATCACGGACTAGGCAAACGTTTCCATTTCTTCAAGAAGTATTGTACAATAGAACTAACTAAAAAGTAAAGCGGTTTCTAAAAATGAATATTTCAATTAAAGACATTGCCAAGAAAACTGGCTATGCCGTATCAACTGTATCACGGGTTCTTAATGGTAAAGGATACTTTTCCAAGGAAGCCGAAATAAAAATTAAGCAAGCAGCTAAAGAGATGGGCTATCAGCAAAATCCCCTGGCATTAGGGATGAAGACGGGAAGCCTTAGTATGATTGCGATTATCGTACCCGACATCATGAATGCATACTATGCTCAATTGGTAGAAACTTGTGAACGGATCCTATTCAAGGCCGGTTATTTGACAATCATTTGCTCATCCGACAGAAATCCCGATACCGAAAAGAGATATGTTGAGAAGTTGGGACATGGTCTAGTAAGCGGACTTATTATCATTTCCAGTTTAGAAGTGAAAGATAAATTTCCCAACTATGATCTCCCAACTGTCTATATTGACCGATTCCCTAAGTTAAAAGATGGAATCGTTTGCGTTGCTAGTGACAATTACCAAGGTGGTGTTCTGGCAGCTAATCATTTAATTGATACAGGTACTTATCCAATTATGATTACCACGGCAGGAGACAGATTTTCAAGTAACGAAAAAAGAATCCTCGGCTTCAGCAATACTTGCCAAAGCCGAGGACTCGAGCCTAACATTATTAAGATTTCAGCTACATCTGAAGATCTGGATCTAGAAGCAGAAAAAGACAGTTTTGATAGTAAAATATCTGAGTTGCTCAGCCAACATAAAAGAGTAGGTATCTTCTGCATCAACGACAACTTGGCAGCATTCATGTATCAAGAGGCCTCAATGTTGGGATACAAGGTACCGGAACAAGTAGCCATCGTTGGTTTTGACGGATCAGCTAAGTCAAAAGAGCTTGGTATTACTTCTATCCGTCAAGACATCAACACGATTTGCGACGTTTGCTGTAACAATTTACTTTCTATGATCCACAAATCAAAAATATACGATGCCTCACAAACTATTCCTGTAAGCTTGATCAAGCGTAAGACTACGTAAGGATCAAATAGTACAACATAGCCCCCGCCCTAGTAATGCTAAGGTGGGGGTTAATTAGTTTATGGGACTTCTTCTGGCAACTGTAAATGGGCTTCCAGACGTTGATTATCCATCAATGGCTACCTGACTACTCATACTCTTGGATCGATCCAAGAGTTTCCAAGTACGCCTATAATATAACTAGCCATGGCCTCATCACCACGACAATAGCTAGTTCTTACGCTCCACAACGGTCAATTCGCTTAACCTGGTCTCGGAATATAGAGCAACTCCTGTCTAGCACAGAAGCCACCTATCTCTTTCAGCTCGTGCTGGCAATCTGGACAGGTAAGGCCATCCAACTGGTAATGAGCCTTCTCGCCCGGCAGAGAATCTAAGATATCTTGCTTTCTGCCGACTTGCTTACGTCTCTTATAGGTAATAGTTTCGGTAATGCGAGGGTAAGTCCTCATCATCTTGGGAGGCATTGTCTTCTTCGAAAAGGCTCAGCTGATCTGGGTTGACGATACTTTATTTGCCGTAAAGCTTACAAGTCAAATACTCAACTTGTTCAGTAAGAAGGGCAATCTGGCTTAAGCAGCTCTTCGTTAGCTGCTTTGAGCGTTTCGATTAAAGCTGAAATTTCTTTGTCGGTCATGGTTATCGTCCCTCCTTGATTCATAAAATCATAAGAATACCAGAAAAGCTCGTGAAATCATTACATCACGAGCTCTTGTGTTTTTAACTTTAGGATCAATGGTAGAGTCCTGCATCAAGTGCATGACTTGCTCATCGGACAGCTCTCAAATTTCGTCTTCATTGTTTGGCCAGGCTAGCTTCCCATTCTCAAAGCGTTTATAGAGCAGCCAGAATCCCTGGCCGTCCCAATAAAGTGCTTTGAATCGGTCCTCCGACTGCCACAGAAGAGAAAGACACATCCAGAGAAGGGATCGAGATTGAAGCTCTTCTTAACTATGTAAGCAAGCGAATCGATTCCCCGACGCATATCGGTCTTACCACAAACAATGAACACTCGACCTAACTCAGCCAGATTAATCATGGCTAAAG
>NZ_CALVGT010000028.1 GCF_944327175.1 uncultured Lactobacillus sp. | reverse complement strand
TATATTGGTTTAACAACATCAGACGGTCCAATAAACTAAATTACACGACCCCTGTAAAATACAGAGATCGTGTAATGGCAACTATTTAAGATTTTCTAAAATGTCTAACTTTTCTATGGCACTTCAGAAATTCCAGACGTTTTTTGCGCCTATTTTTCTTATTTACCCGATCAAGCCCACCATCTGGTACTTGATCAAGCGGTTCAGTTCCTCCACGTATTCCATCGGCAGTTCCTTGGTAAATGCTTCCACAAAGCCCATCACAATCATTTCCGTATCCTTGGCTTCTGAAATCCTCCTGCTCATCAAATAGTAGAGCTGCTCTTCAGAGATTCTTGCCACCTTGGCCTCGTGCTCTATAGAGATGTTCCCGTTCAAAACTTCAGAAAATAAACAAGTAATTTGACAAATCTTTCAAGCCTGCTACAATGACTAAAAATAATTAACTAGTTATGGAAAGGATCCTGTCAACCGTGAAAAAGCGTCAGAAAAACGACTTCAGCAAAGAAATCCAAGTCAAACATTTTAATGAGCTCTCTGCCCGGGAGGTCTTTTGCCTGTCCAGAATCCGCGATGATGTTTTCGTTGCCGAGCAGGAAATCACGGTTCCTGAACTGGACGACCAGGACCTTTCTGCTTATCACGTCTTCCTTTTAAACGAAAACCAAAGCAATGCCCTGGCGGCCGCCCGCTTCTTCAACAAAGAAGGTCGCTTTTACATCGGCCGGGTCGCCGTGCAAAAAGTTGCCCGCCACCGCGGGATCGCCAGTCAGCTTTTAGGCGCTATTGAAAACTACGTTTTGGCAAATAACTTAACCAAAGAGCTTTACCTCCACGCCCAAGCCAATGCCCGGGACTTCTACCTGGCTAACGGCTACCACGATGTCGGTCCCGTCTTTATGGAAGCTGGCATCCCCCACCAAATGTTGGCTAAATCCCTCGCCTAAGCAGCCGCAAGGCTGCTTTTTTCATGCAAAAAACTGCCCCGGGAAAGGTCCCGGAGCAGTCTGGCGATTTATGAGTTAGTAAAAGAAAGTTTTTTAAAATAGAGGAGTAAAAATATAAAGTAAAAGTTTTAGATTAAAGAGTAATGTTAAAAATGGTAAAAATTATCACGCGCTTTAGTTAAAGGCAATTTCCTGCGCGTCGTCGCCCGCCTCTACAGGGCGCGGGTCGACATCCTTGACTTCTTTAAGCAGGTCCATGTTGGTGTAAACCACCATGACCGTGTTGTCCAGGCCGTGATCAGCCACGTCGGCGATGTCCATTTCCGCCAGCTTATCGCCAGCCTTGACTGAGTCGCCTTGCTCAACAAAGAGCTTGAAGGGTTCCCCCTTCAGTTCCACCGTGTCGATCCCCAAGTGGATCAAGACTTCCAGTTCTTCGTCCGTCTTGATGCCGATGGCGTGCTTGGTCGGGAACAGGGTGGTAATGGTCCCGGAAACCGGGGCAACTACTTCCTGGCCGGTCGGCTTAACGGCAAAACCGTCGCCCAGCATCTTTTGGGAGAAGACGTCATCGCTGACTTCGGACAGGGGAATCAGATTGCCCTTGATGGGCGCCTTGACTTCATTGCCTTTTGACTTGGACTTTTTAAAGAAATTAAACATGAATATCAACCTTTCACCGCTCTAAAGGCGAGAATTACATAGAACACAAAACAAATTACGAATAAAGAAGCAATCAAGTAGGTCAAGGACAGCAGCTGGCTCGGCTTTACCTTGCTCTCTTTAGGTAAATCCTCTCCCCGCCGCAGGGCAAAAATAGCGAAGAGGAGACAGACCCAGTTGCCAACGATCAGCTGGGTCCACAGCTGCAGCTTCATAAACTTCATGTACTGGCGCCGGTCGGCCAAGAGGGCCCCGCCGTCGATCCAGCAGAGGTAACCCAAGAGAAAGTCACCGGCTGCCACGATGATTGACACCGTGGTCGCGGGACTGGCCGCGATGAAGTCAGTGATCGGCTGCTTGGCCGCCCCGGCCTGCAGCTGCAAGAGCAGCAGGTAGGCCAGCGGGGCAAAAAAGAGGACGAAGGTGTAGACTTTTAATATTCTTTTCGGCGTCAGACGGGCAGACTTAGTCAACCTGTCTAGCCAATTCAAAGCTTTCTCTTGCATTATTCATCCTCTTTTCTCAGCCACTCGCAGTAACCGTTAATCAATAAATCAATCATTATGTAAGCCGGGCTAAAAGCCCAGTTCTTGGTGCTGATGCTCTCATGGAAGAGACTTGGCTGGAAAAAGAGACTGTAGTCAGACAGACTGGCCAGCCGGCTCTCCTTGATGGTCGTCAGCGAAGTAATCGTCAAATGCTCATTGAGCAGGTGCAGCTCATCCAGGAGCTGGCACAAGTCTGGATCTTCCCCGGAGAAGGAAATCACAATCAATTGGTCATGGTCTTGCAGCCAATTCTTCGACATCTTCAATTCACTAATCGCTGATGGCATGACAACCGTCGGCTTGCCCACATTCACCAGAAGCTGGTTGGAGAGATAGCTGGCGATAGACGCCTGCTGCCAGCCGGTGGTGTAAATGTAGATATTTTCTGTCTGATTTAAGGTCGAATAAAAGCTTTCAAAATCCAGTGTCCTGAAATAGCCGAGCTCTGAGCGCAGATTCTTGACCAGGCGCTCAGCGAAGGTATCTTGCTGCTTAACCATCCGCTTCTCCCCCTTGGAAAAATCTGCCAGCTCGTATTTTAATTCGCTGTAGCCACTTAGACCGACCTTTTTGCATAAGCGAAAAATGGCCGATTCTGAAACATAAAGTTTCTTGGCCAATTTCGCCAGACTGAGTTCGCTGCATTCAGCAGCATTGTTCAGCAAGTAATTTAAGATCTTCTTATCCGATGGATTCAGATCACTTGATTTTTCCACGATTCGTGCTTTTAGTCCTGCCATAAAAGTCTCCTCTTGCTAACTTGGTGACGTTTTCACCTAGTTAACAGAATAGCACTTTTATGGGCTTAGACCAATTTAAAAACTTACATAATTTCCTTCATCTTGTTGACAACCCGTTCAGCTTCCAGGCCGACCACGATGTCGATTTCCTGGTCATCCCGTCTTTCAACGGCGCTGGCCCCGAACTTCTTGAAGTCGTCGTCGCCGGCAACCTTCTTAGTGTCAAAGACGTGGACTCTTACTCTGGTTGAGCAAGAAGTCAATTCTTTAATGTTGCTTCTGCCACCTAGCAGGTCCAGGTAACCGGTGGCCTTTTCTTCATCCGGGTCGGCTTCGGTCTTGGCAACGGTGTTGCCACTGTCGGCGATGATGCTTTCAATTCTTTCCAAAACTTGGGCAACGTCTAAGCCAACGATGACTTGGATAGCTTGACCGTGACGGACAACGCCGACTGCTCGGTTCTTTCTAAAGGCCGCGTCAGCCCCGACCTTATCAGGATCCTTAACCGTGATCCGCAAACGGGTTGCACAGGAAGTGATTTCTGAAATGTTTTCAGGACCACCCAGTAAAGTGGTGTATGCCGTAGCTCTAGCGATGTATGGGTCGCTGGAGTTTTCGCCAGCTGCTTCAGCAGCTTGTTCAGCAGCCTTAGCTTCCTTGTATTGCTTCTTGTTCATGAGCTTAACTTCTTGATCATCAGCTTCCCGGCCTGGAGTGATGTAGTTAAACTTCACGATCATGAAGCGGAAGATGAAGTAGATAATTGCAGCGTAGATCAAGCCGATGATGAACTGGGCAAGGTAAGCGTGCCAGTGGTTGGCCCAAAGCGGCAGCCAGTTCATGGAAGCAATCCCGATCGCCCCGTCAGTCATTTGACCGGAGACGCCGAAGATATACATGGTCGTATTCATGGTTGCAGCCAGGACTGAGTAGACAATCCACAAAACTGGCGCAGCAAAGAGGTAAGTAAAGTCAACTGGTTCGGTAATCCCGGCCAAGAATGAAGTCAAAGCAGCTGGCAAGAGCAAGGCTGAAGTCTGCTTCTTCTTGTTCTTCTTAGCGGTGTGGTAGAAGGCCAAGCAGATAGCTGGTACCAGGAAGACTTTTTCATTCCCGTAAAGCATGAAGCCCATGTTTGGTGCCAAGACTTTCAAGGACTTAGTGCTTGCAGCAAATTCGGTCAGGTGCTTGAGCCACCATGGTTGCAAACCACCAGCAACAACGGCTGGACCGTATTGGAATGGGATGTAAACCAGGTGGTGCAGGCCAGTTGGGATGAGGACCCGGTTCAAGAAGTTGAAGATCCAGATCCCGATCAAGCCGCTAGAAGCCATGAATTCTTGTAAGGCGGTGATGCCCAGTTGAACCTTTGGCCAAACCAAGCAGGTCAAGAAGGCCATTGGGAACATGGCCGCAAAGCCTAAGATAACAACGAAGGCTGAGCCTTGGAAGGTCCCCAAGAAGTCAGGCAATTTCTTGTCAAAGTAGCGGTTGTGCAGCCAGACCACGATCCCGGCGATGATCAAGGAACCAACGATACTGGTATCCAGGGTCTTGATCCCGCCAATCATGGTCAAGCCTTGGTTGGTGGAGTTAGCCACGATTTGGGTGTTGGCAAAGTCTTTAATCCCAAAAAACTTGCCCCAGTGGGTCAAAAAGCCCCCGATAAAGTAGTTGAAAGTCCAGTAGGTAACGATAGATTCCATCGCTGCCCGCCCTTGGGCCTTCTTAGCTAGCCCGATTGGCAGACCAACCACGAAGAGGATGTCGACTTGGTTGAAGACGGTCCAGCCCCCCTGCTGGATGGTGTCCCACAGGCCATACCAGAAGGTGTTGGGGTTAGCCAGCGAGCCAAAGATTAACGCATTGTTCAAAAGGCTCGTGATGGCAACCACGATACCTGCAAATGAGAAAAGCAGGACAGGGACGAACATCGCTGCCCCGAATTTCTGTAGTTTCTGCATCATAAGCAATCTTCCTCCTTACTGCTTATTGCATTGTTTCTTTTTATTTCAATTCATTCTGACTACTTCAAATCCGGCCAGTACGGCTTGTTGACGACCATCATGTCGTCCAGGATCTTCTTGGCCACGCTTGCGTCTGGAACAGTCTTGTTCAAGGCAAAGGCCTGCAGCATCTTGATGTAGGACTTTTGCTCATAAGCATCAACAACCAGCTTTTCGCAGGTTACTTGTTCCATCATCAGACCCAGTTGGAAGCGGCCGGCTTCACCGACTACCAGCGGCTGCACGCCGTCTGCGCCAAAGAGGCAAGGCACTTCAACGATAGCGTCGTCTGGGAAGTTGCTGATAGCCCCGTTGTTCGGAATGTTGGCCAGGTACTTCTCGTGGGTGTTGAAGGCAATCGCGTGGCAGATGTCAATGATGTAGTTGGAGTGCACTTCGCTTTCCCAAAGGTTGCCCTTGGCCGTGCCTTCCTTGACAATCCGGTCGCATTCACCGAAGACGATCTTTTGCCGGTATTCCAGGATTTCATCGGTTCTGGTGTAGTGCGGGTTGGCGTTTTCCACTTCGTATTGCGGGAAGTAGTAGTACTGCATATAGTTGTTTGGCAGAGTCGTCGGGTCCAAGGCGTAGCAGTCAGCAACCTTCTTGAAAGTTTCGACCCAGCTGGCTTCGGTTTCCTTGTCGAAGTCTCCGCCTACGTAGTAGCCGTTCTTCTTGACGTAGTCTTTCAAAAGCGGCATCAAGTCTTCCCCGGTCTTCTTGTTGGTAACGCTCTTCCACCAGCCGAAGTGGTTCAGGCCGTAGTAGGTAAAGTCGAGGTCCTTGAAGCTCTTGAGCCCGGCAATGGCTGCCATTCTGCCCATGTCATCGATTGGCATGTCGCAGATGTTGATAACCTTGGCATTCGGGCGGAAGCGCCGGCAGGCTTCAGAGACAATCGCGATCGTGTTGGAGTAGTTGACCATCCAAGCATTTGGCGAGTACTTTTCCATGAAGTCGATGATTTCAATGATGGCTGGGATTGACCGCAAACCGTAGGCCATGCCTCCGGGGCCGGTAGTTTCCTGGCCGTTGACCCCGTACTTCAAAGGAATCTTTTCATCCTGGCTACGCATTTCGTACTTGCCGACTCTGATTGAGCCCAAGACGAAGTCAACGTCAGTGAAGGCTTCTTCCGGGTCAGTCGTATATTCAAATTCGACTTGCGGTGCCTTTTCCTTGACGATGATGGCACAGGCGTCACCGATCTTCTTTTGCCGGTCAGCATCAATGTCGTACAGTTTCAGTTTCCGCAGGGGAAGCTTGTCTTGGTTGGCACAGAGACTGATAACAAAGCCAGGGGTGAAGGTGCTGCCACCGCCGGCAATAACTACTGAAAATTTCTTATCTGGCATAAATCAATTGCTCCTTACAAAAGACATTGTTTCATCACATGGGGCCTTTCAGGCGCCCCGACCTCCCGTAAGCTTGCTTACACTTTTATTATGACACCGCTTCCAGATGTGTAAAGCGTTTATGGAAACAAAGGACAATATTTCAGATTGTGAAAGGTATTTCGCAAGAGCGAAAACTATTTCGGAAAGCGGTCTGGACTAATTTTTGCAAAGAAAAAAGGTACTGGTCTGGCTAGTACCTCGCGATTGACTTAATTTAGGTAACTAAAGCTGCAGGCCATTTGGCAGAGCCAAGGCAACAGCGAAGACCAGCAGAGCAGCGCCGATCACCCAAAAAGCAAATTTCTGCCCCTTTGGCAGCTCCTTTTCAACACCAAAAATTACCAAGCCCAGACCAATCAAGCCAGACAAAAGCATGATCCAAAAACCCATTGTCTATCCTCTTTCTATTACTCTGAATGAATTTTTTGCTTACACTTATTCTACAACTAATGCCGGCCTTTGAAAAAGTTTTTTGGAAAGCGTAATATGCAGATAAGTATACGCGAATACAAAGAAATCCGCCTTCCGGCGGATTTCTTAAATTCTGTATTTTCTGCGCAGTTCCCGGTCCTGGTCGCGCTTCTTGATCGTTTCGCGCTTGTCGTATTCCTTCTTACCCTGGGCTACGCCAATCAAGACCTTGGCAAAACCATGCTTTAAATAGACCTTGAGCGGTACGATAGTCATCCCTTTTTGGGCCTTGACATCGGCCAGTTTGGCGATTTCCTTCTTATGCAAAAGTAGTCTGCGACTTCTCAGCGGGTCATGGTTGTAGCGGTTGCCTTCCTTGTATTCATCGATATGAACATTTTCCAGGAAGGCCGACCCGTTGATGATCTGCACGTAGCCGTCGCGCAAGGTCACGTGCCGGGCTCTGACTGACTTGATCTCCGTCCCCGTCAAAGCAATCCCGGCTTCATAAGTATCCTTGATGAAATAATCATGCCGGGCTTGCCGGTTCTGCGCGAGGACATTTTCATCCTTGGCTTTTTGTTTCATAAAAAACCTCCCGCTTACATATTAACGGTTTGGCCGCCGGCGGTTGCCTCTTTCACTTTGCCCCAGCCGCTGACCGCGGTTGTTGCGGCTTGGCTTGTGGCGTCTGTCACCGCTCTTGTCGCGGCCGCCGTAATTGCGCCGGCCCTTGAAGTTCCGGTCCCCGTTTCTTCTGCCCATCCCGCGGTCATTGTGGGGCCGCTTTTTGGCATCTGGATCGTAAACTTCAAAGTCCAGCTGGTGCTGCTCAACATTAGCATTTGTCAAGACAACCTTGATCGGCATCCCTACCTTATACTTCTTGTGGGTTGCCCGGCCGGTCAAAGTCATGGTCTTTTCATCGTATGAGTAGTAGTCGTCCTTCAAGTTGGAGATGTGGATCAAACCTTCCACCGTGTTCTCCAACTGCACGAACATCCCAAAGCTGGTTACTGATGAAACAACCGCTTCAAACTTGTTGCCGACCTGGTCAGCCATGTATTCGGTCATCTTCAAGTCGTTGGTTGCCCGTTCCGTATCGATTGACCGCCGCTCTTGCGTTGAAGTCTGGTCAGCTACTTCCGGAAGTTCTTCCTTAAAGTGCTCCTTGACCTCATCCCCCATTCCTTCTTCCAGGTAGGCGTGGATCATCCGGTGAACCATGGTGTCTGAATACCGGCGGATCGGGGAAGTAAAGTGGGTGTAGTACTTGGCTGCGATCCCGAAGTGGCCCAGCGGATCTTCTGAGTAGTGGGCCTGCTTCAAGCTCCGCAGCATCATCATCTGCACAACTGCTTCTTCCGGCGTGCCCAAAGTCTTGGTAACCACCTTCTGCAAGTCCAGCGGCTTGATATCGTTTGGATCTGCCTTGACGTTCAAGCCGAAGGCACTGCAGAATTCAAAAAATCTGGTGATCCGGTCAGCTTCCGGCGTTTCGTGCACCCGGTAAAGGAAAGGCACCTTTTTTCTGTAGTAGGCTTCTGCCACAGTTTCATTGGCCAAAAGCATGAAGGATTCAATCATCTTTTCGGCCGTCCCCCGGCTGTGCAAGACGATGTCCACCGGCTTGCCCTTCTCATCCACGATGATCTTGGCTTCCGGTTCTTCAAAGTCGATGGCCCCCCGGGCGTGGCGCTGGTTATACAGGGCTTCATGCAGAGCTGCCATGTCCTTGAGCATTGGCCGCACCTTAACATACTTGTCTTCCAAGTCGCTGTCTGGCACGTCAGCGCGCAAGGCCTGGTTGACCTTGTTGTAGGTCAAGCGGCCGTGGGACCGCATCAAGGCCGGGTAGATGTCATAAGATACCCGCTTACCTTCCGGGGTGATTTCCATGTCACAGGACAAAACCAAACGGTCAACGCCTTCGTTCAAGGAACAGATCCCGTTGGACAGTCTGAACGGCAGCATCGGAATAACCCGGTCGACCAAGTAGGTACTGTTGCCCCGGGCAAAAGCTTCCCGGTCCAAAGGCGTTCCTTCCTTAACATAGTGGGCCACGTCAGCGATGTGGACGCCCAGGTGGTAGTTGCCGTTGTCCAGCTTCCACAAAACGACCGCGTCGTCAAAGTCCTTGGAGTCATCCCCGTCGATCGTGACGGCTGGCTGGTCGGTGATGTCCCGCCGGCCTGGCTCATGCTTTTCTTCTTCAGTTACGTGGTCCGGGATAGCATTGGCCTGCTCTAAAGCATCTTCTGGCCATTCAGTCCGGATGTCGTGTTCAGCCACGATGGACATGATGTCCACGCCCGGGTCGTTCTTGTTACCGATAATTTCGACAACTGCCCCGGTCATCTGGTCTGGCAAGTCTTCGGTCGGGTAAGTCTTCAGAGATACCTTGACCATATCCCCCATTTGCGGGATCAAGCCGTTTTCGGATACATAGACCCGGTACTTCTTGAACTTCTTGTTGGTCGAAATTACGTAGCCGGCAAAGTGGCTGATCTTGACCTGCAGGTCTTCCAAAGGGGTGTATTCGCCGACAATGCTGCTAGCCCCGCGCTCCAGGATTTCTTCAACCTGCCCTTCCGGCCCCTTTCCGTTCCATGGGTTGCCGCCGGCCGTGATCTTGACCTTGACCCGGTCTCCGTCTAAAGCCAATTTGGTAGCGTCAGAGTTGATGAACACGTCATCGGCTTCCTCATCGTCTAAGCGGACAAAGCCAAAGCCCTTGTCGTTGGCCCGGAAGACCCCTTCGACTTCAGTATTTTCCTGGGCCAGCTGGTAGCGGCCGTTGCCGTCAGTGATGATCTGCTTTTCCTGCTCCAGGTAGGCCAGGGCCTTGACCAGGTCGGTAAAGTTGCCCAAGCGGTCCCGGCGGGCCTGCCGCTCGATCTGGTCAACGCTGAATTGCTTTTGCGGGTTATGCCGGAAGATCTCTAACACGCCCGCCAATACAGTCTCGTTTTGCGCCATTATTTTCTCCATCTGTATTTTCGTTAAAAAAAACCTCCCATCAAGCAAGTGATCGGGAGGTTAATGATTATTTAGAAGACAGGATTGCCAAAATAATCGAAAAAGCAAAGAACAATACCAGTAGAACTGACGTCACTTTTTCCATAAAGGCTTCAAAGCCCCGCTTCTTGGTCTGGCCGCTAAAGACGGCGCCGCCGGACAAAGCGTTCAAGGCATCTTGCTGCTTCTGTGGTTGCATCATTGTCGCAATAATGATCAGCACTGAAACAATGATCAACAGCGTCATAATAAAGTTGTACAATGCACTGCCTCCAATTTATTCTACAATTACTCTACTATTCTATCATAGATAGACTTACTTTGTCTTAGTTTTTTTCAGTTCGGGCGCGTCAGTTTTATAAAGACTGCTTGCGTCCTTCTTGCCCAGCTGGCTCTTTAAGCTGGTCTTGCTCTTACCGGCTTCTGCCAGTTTCTTTAAAGAGTCAGTCTTGTTGTAGTCATAGTCGCTGGTCTTGACCGGAGTGAACCAGGACGGGTGGTAGAAGCGAAGCAGGTTCCCGGTCACGACCCGGTCAGACAGGGTCAGCTGGGTCAAAACCTGGTTGGCGATCAGGCGGCAGGCCTTCTTTTCCTTGGCACTGGTGACCTTCTTGCCAGTCTTGGTGTAATAGTAGCTGCTCCCCACCTTGGTGTAGGTCGGGGTAATAAAGTTCCCGTTCCGCTGGACCACGACTTGCGAGTTCTTTTTGCTTAAAAGATCATGGCCAAACAAAATCATGTCCTTGCTCTTGATCCCCAGCAGGTTGAGCAGGGTCGGCATCACGTCGATTTCCCCGCCGTAGGTATGCTTAATGCCGCCTTTAAGGTTGCTTGCGTAAAACATGAGCGGCACTCTTTGCTGCTGCTGGTCGTCAAACTCCCCGTAATTTTTCTTCCCGGTCAGCTGGGCCATGGCATCGTTGTGGTTGTTGGAAATTCCGTAGTGGTCCCCGTAGAAGACCAGGAGGGTCTTTTTATCCAGGCCGGTCTTCTTCAGCCAGGCCATGAATTCGCCGATCGCCTGGTCCAGGTAGTGGGCCGTCTGCACGTAGCCGTCAACCGTGTTGTCCCCGGTCGTGGTCTTCTTGATCGACTGGTTCTGCTTGTCCAGGGTATATGGGTAGTGGTTGGTGACCGTGATCATCTTCAGGTAAAAAGGCTGGGGCAGTTCAGAGATGTACTTGGCCGACTGCTTGAAGAAGATCTTGTCCTTTAAACCGTAGCCCAAGTACCAGCTGTTTTGGTACTGGTAGTAGTTCAAGGAAGCAAAATAATCATAGCCAAAAGACTTGTAGGCATTGTTCCGGTTCCAGAAGGACCCCGTCCCCCCGTGCATAACAGCAGAAGTGTAGCCGCTTTTTTGCTTCAAAATGGCCGGCATGGATTCAAAAGTGTTGCTGGTCCCGTAAGTCGACATGGCTGACCCCGACTGGACCCCGAAGAGGGAATTTTCCAGCATCAGTTCCGCGTCAGAGGTCTTCCCCTGCCCCACCTGGTTGAAAAAGTTATCAAAAGCCAGAGTGTGCTTGGAATGGTAGATCTTGTTC
Source organism: uncultured Lactobacillus sp. (assembly GCF_944327175.1). Lineage (GTDB taxonomy): Bacteria > Bacillota > Bacilli > Lactobacillales > Lactobacillaceae > Lactobacillus. The sequence goes on along the minus strand of NZ_CALVGT010000028.1, from coordinate 4,268 downwards.
AAGTTAGGCGTGACTTCCTTGCCCTTCCACTTGTAGCCGATCAAAAACTGCTGGAAGCTTTCCAGGTGGATGACGATGACATTTTTCCCCTTGGCCACTCCCGTATAAGCTGAATTTGGCTGAACGTAGTTGGCCTTGAGGTACTTTTTAACAGAGCTCAAATCCGACACCTTGGCATTAGCCATCTGAGCGTTGGTCTGGGCCGTCTTGATCCCGTCATAAAGGGCATATTCGTTGATCCCTAAATACTTGACGATGTAGTTGTTGTCAAAAGTCCGCGTGAGCAGGCCTGACCGGTCCTTTTGGGCCAAAAGGAGGTTGCCCCCCATCAAGATGAGGGCCGTCAGTTCAATGGCAACCTTCCTTTTCCAAGACTGGGCGTAGAGGTCCATTTTGAAAAACTTCCCCAGCAAAAGCCCCAACAGGATCAAGGGGTCAGCAAAGGCTAAAAAGTCGCTGCCCTTGAGGATGCCGGCAATGCTTTTGCCCAAATTCTCCGAAGCGCTGCCCGAATTCTGCAGCAGGGAGAAAGAGAGGAAGTTGGAGAATTCCCGGTAGTAGAGGATGTTGGCAAAGAGCCAGGTAGCCAGGAGGAAGTCCAGGACAAGCATGGTCCAGTAGGACTTGCGCCCCTTCATCAGCATCCCCAGACCCAGGATCAGCATCCCCGACGGAATAGGGTTAATGAGCAAAAGAAAGCCCTGCATCGGCCCCGTTGCCCCCAGGGTAAACTTGGTCAGATAGATTAGGTAACACTTGAGCCAGTAGCCGAAGACCGCCAGGGCGAAGAAGCCGTTCTTGGAAGTCCGCAGCCAGTTAACGAATTCTTTGAGTTTTTGCATTTTTCCACCTCAAAAAATCAGTCCCGCAATTTGGCCGGCTTGAAAGACCAGCCAAAGAGGCCGAGAATCATGCCGAAGAAGTAGGTCGCAAAGCGCCACAAGAACATGGCTAAAACGACCACCCCTGGCTGGCTGATGAAGCTGGCAAACAGGGTCTGGAAGCTGAATTCCGCCCCGCCACTGGCCCCAGGAAGCGGGATCACAGCCATGAACATGATGATCAAGATCGTCATTAGGGTTACCTGGACATAGTCAACCGGCTGACCCAGCGCCCGCAAAGTCAAAAATGGCGCTGAGTAGTAGCAAAGCAGCTGGCCAACCGTCAAGAGGACCACGCCCCAGAGTTTGTTCTTCTCGGCCTTGAGGGCCTGGCTTTCCTTGTAGAAGCTTTCCACCTGATCCAGGGTTGACTTTTCCCAGGCCTGGGCCTTTTCCTGGCCAAAAATCCGGCCCAAAAGCTTCATCAGCTTTTTAACCATCTTGACCGTCCAGTTATGGGCAAACATGGCTAAAAGCAGCAGGATGATGGAGAAAACGTGTAGGGCAAAGCCCAGGAAAATAAAGATGGCTAAAGCCGAGAACTTGCCGGCCACAAAGTGAAAGCCGAAGATAAAGGCCGTCAAATAGGCAAATAAGACAACCAGCTGGTAACAGATGAACTTCATCATCAAAATTGAGGTTGCCCGGCCGCCGGCCATGCCCATTTCCACCATGGCCGCCAATTGCGACGGCTGCCCGCCAGTAGCCATCGGGGTAATCCCGTTGAAAAGGGCCTGGATGAGCGGAATCCGCAGATAAGACCAGAAGCTCCGCTTGGCTGTCCCCGGCCTTTTGGCCAAAAGGCGGAGGATCAAGGCTTCACAGACATAGGACAAGGCCATGGCCAAAAAGACCAGGACCAGGCGCCAGGGAATGATCTGTCCAGCTGCCGCCTTTAAAGTCGCCATTGGCGTGGCCCGGAGGTCGAAGTATAAAACAAGGGAGCTGATCAATAAGACGATCAGGACTCCCCAGAAATTTTTCTTATTCATAACTGATCTGCCCCAATTCGCGGCCCAGCTGGTACTGCTCCTGGTAGAAGTCCCGCCAGATTTCAGCCAGATGGTCTTCAGAGTACTGCTGGCTGGCCTTGCGAGAAAGCTCCTGCTGGCGGGCCAGGACTTCCGGATGGGTGGCCGCGAAGCGCAGCTGCTCGTTCATTTCATCAAAATCCTTGCCAGACAGGTAGTAGCCGTCAATAATGGCCCGGTAAAGGTCCAAATCCCGCAATAAGACCGGAGTCCCGCAGCTGAAGGCTTCCAGAACTGACATTGGGAAGAGTTCGTCAAAGGATGGCAAGATGAAGAGGTCGGCCATGTTCAAGTAGTCAACCAGCTTTTCCCGGTCAATGATGCCGGTAAAGGTCAGGTTCTTTGGTGGATTGTCCACCAGCTGCTTGAAGTGGTCATAGCCGTCAGTAATCTTGCCAAAAGAGAAGCCGCCGGCCCAGATGAACTGGTAGTCGGGGTTGGCTTCAGCCAATTTGGCGAAGTCGTCGACCCCTTTTCTGGCCTGAACCTGCCCGTCGCCAAAGACGACGAACTTGTCCTGGGGGATGCCCAGTTCTTGCCGGGTAGCGTTCTTCTTGGCCTGGGTCTGTTCATAGAATTCCCTCTTAGCCACGAAATTCGGAATATAGCGGATCTTGTTTCTGTCCAGGCCGTATTCCGCCAGCTTGTCGATAAAGATCGGATTGACGACCACGATCTGGTCCATCCGCTTGTAAAAGTCGATCACATACTGGTAGAAGACCTTCTTGGCTACCCCTGGCAATTTTATTGACCCTTCCAAGGTGTCCGGCAAAAAGTGGACGTAACCGATCTTGCGGCCTCTGGCTGGTGAGAAGCTGTTGGCAAAGTAGGTCGGATTGATGGTGTGGTAGTGGGTCAGGTCGCTTCTGCCATACTTGTTGATGGTGACATAGAAGTCATCGACCAGGTGGGTCCGAAGAAGCCGGATCAGTTCCAGGTAGGCTGCCCCGACCCCCTGGCCGGCGACCGAGTCCGCCTGGGAAAACATGTTGATTCTAATCATTGCTGTCCTCTTTTTTCACTTGATAATTGTCAATCGCGTACTGGTAAAACTTGCAGACTTCGCTGGCAAAGTGGCTGGCGGAGATCTCTTCCAGCTTCTTTTCCAAGAGCTGAGGCGGAATCTCCTGCCGGCCTTGGCGCAGGTAAGCCGCGATTTCTTCCTTCATCTGCCGCAAGCTTTCAAAAGTCAAGCCGTAAGCCGGATCGTCAAAGACCTGGTCAGTGTAGTCGGTCTTGTAAACCACGCACTTGCGCCCGCTGCCCAGGGCCTCGATATAAGTCAGCCCCTGGGTTTCCGTGTCGCTGGCTGAAACGAAGAAGTCAGCCATCTTATAGTAGCTGGCGACCTGGTTATGGGGAATATTGCCGGCAAAAATCACATGGTCTTCCAAAGTCAAGCGCTCAACCTGCTCTTTTAAGACATCCACGTCCGGGCCGTCGCCGGCGATAACGAAGACCAGCTTAGGGAATTCGGTCAACAGGTCCGGCATAACCCGGAGGATACGGTCAATCTTCTTTTCCGCGGCTACCCGGCCCAGGGTGATGATCACCTGGGCATCCGGGGCAATCCCCAGTTTCTCCCGCAGATCCGTCTTGTCCGGGCCACTGATAGCGTCCAGGTCGACCCCGGTAGGAATCACCCGCATAGGGATTTCTACCCCGTAGCGGTTTAATAAAGCCGATACCCGCTGGCTTGGGGCGATGACCCCGTCCATATTCTTCAAGTAGCTCTTGGTAAACTGCTGAACATGAACCGGCCGGAGCAGGTGACCGTTTAAGACATAGTGCAAGTAGTCTTCGTACATGGTGTGGTAGGTGTGGATGGCTGGAATGCCCAATTGCTTGGCCACGTACTTGCCGATTGAGCCCATGGAAAATTCGGTCTGGGTGTGGACGATGTCCAGGTTGACCTCCTTGGCCACCTTGGCTGCCTCAAACAGGCCCCGGAAGGCGATCCGCCGTTCAGAGAAGCCGATAAAGGGCACGGAGCTGAAGCGGAAGATATTGGCTTCAACCGTGTCCTTGTCCACGTTGGGATCAGTCGTCGTAAAGATGAAGACATTGTGACCCTGGGCCTCCAAAGCTTCTTTAAGGGTTTTGATCGACGTCGCCACCCCGCTGTTTTGCGGGAAATAGGTGTCTGTAAACAAACCGATATTCATATGCGCTCATTACCTCCATACTAAAAAACATTATAGAGAATCGGCAAAAGAGGTGCAAATTTCTGGCTCTATAATATTTCTTACTGATGGGTGTCAAGTCACACACCCGTCGGTAAGATTTTTTGTTTAAAATAAAAAAAGAGGCACATAGGCCTCGCTATCTCTAACTTAAAATCATCTACCACAATTTT
>NZ_CALVGT010000027.1 GCF_944327175.1 uncultured Lactobacillus sp. | reverse complement strand
TTAATGGCGCTAGAATGTTATTCTCAAACGGCTGTCTAGAGGGCGTTAATCGTAAAATCAAACAAATTGAACGCACAGCCTATGGCTATTCTAATTTCACTCACCTTTTGAAGAGAATTAGATTGGAACAGAATGCCATCTGCTTCAAAAAAGGCACCAAACAGACAAGTTCTGTTTAGTGCCTTTATCAAAATTATATAAAACTCCTTGACAAGCATCAGTAAGATTTGACAAAGAGCCATTATATTATCTTTTGCGAATCAAACTTGCTCATAACGGTTCAAGTCTTTAGAATAAATGACCGCTACTAAGCCTTTCTTCAAGGATAACCGGCAGCTATCCTTATCTGGCAAAAATTCATTAGAGGTAAAAGAGCGCAGATAATCGCCGCTATAAGGAGCCAGGTCATACAGGGCTCCCTCAATCGTCAAGTCTTCAACTGGCATTAAGCAACTTACCCCAAAGTAAGTATAATCCTGCTTCTTAATCTCATAGCTGCCAGCTTGCCGGTAAAAAATCATATTCTGCTTGTCAATCAAGGTCAGCTGGTTGGCATACTTGCGCAGGTCCGGGTTCAAAATGCCAAAAGCATTGATCGCCGCGTGGTCTAGCCGGCCGCCAGTGGCCCCATAAACCTTTAGCTGGTCAATCTTATAATCGCCAAAAGCAATCCCCAGCATCAATTCTGAATCAGTCCAGTCCTTCTTGGGTACTGAATAGCGAATGTCGGCAACCGTCCCTTCAACCCAGGCCAGTTCATCAGCCTTCAGTGAGTCAAAGTCCCCGATCGCCAAATCCGGCTTAAAGCCTAATTCCAGCAAAAGCAGCGCTCCCCGGTCAACCCCAATCAAAAGGTCGCCCTTTTCCTGAGCCTGCTTTAGCTGGTCCTTCAAATCAGCCGGCCATTCTTCCTTTGGCCCGCCAAGTAGCACTGCCGCGTCCATCACAAAACTCCCTACCCTAACTTATTTCATCACTTCAAATATTCCGGCATCCGGCCTTCCTCAATTTCCGTCCGCATGGCCAGATAGTCATCATAGCGGAAAGCCGCGATTTCACCCAAAGCCAGCTGGTCCTTAACCGCGCACTTCGGCTCATGCAGGTGCTGGCAGCCCCGGAACTTGCAGCCCGGACTCAAGGCCTTGAATTCTTTAAAATACGTACACAGTTCATTCAGCTTGATCGGCGTCAGATCAATTGCCGAAAAGCCTGGCGTGTCTGCTAAAAAGCCTTCTCCTAATTTGAAAAGGGTAACCGTCCGGGTTGTATGTTTTCCCCGGTTCAAGCTGGTTGAGATCGCGCCCGTCGCTTGGCCCGCGTCTTCCTTGATAAAGTTCAGCAGGGTTGACTTCCCGGCCCCTGACTGGCCAGCTAGAGTCCAGATCTCACTTTCCCCGATCTGCTTGGGAAGTTCTGCTGCCAGGCTTTCCCTATCCAGGTAAACCCGGTAGCCGATCTTTTGATAGTATGCCAGCTGGCTTTCAATTTCTGCTAATTTTTCTTTTTCCAGCAAGTCGCTCTTTGACAGGTAGATCGTTACCTCTACTTCCTGCCAGGCGAAAAAGACCAGGAAGCGGTCTAAAAGAGCCGTTGAAAAATCCGGCTCAACCGCGGAAATAACCAAAAGCACGTGATCGACATTAGCCACTGCCGGCCGGCCGATCCGGTTCTTCCGGGGCAGAATCTTCACCAAATAAGCCAGGCCCTGGTCATCCAGCTTGACCTGCACGCTGTCGCCGACCTGGGGCTTTTCCCGGTTCTTGCGGAAAACGCCCCGGGCCCTGGTCCGTACGACTCCTGCCGGCGTCTGCACGTCGTAGTAGCCAGCGATCAAAGAAACCACTGTCCCTTGTACTATTTCTGCCATTTAGTCCCCGCTTTCACTGTCATCTGCCGAAACCGTTTCGTCAACTACGGTTTGGTCATCACGGACAATCTTGATCTTGCCATCTCCCTTGGAGACCGAGAAGGCGATCGTAAAGTCCGTATCCTTAGTGATGTACAAATCCCGGTAAATGTTGCCCAGACTATGGTCATCGTCTTGGATATAAATCCGGACATGGTTGCCCTGGTCTGAGGATGAGCTGGAACTTGACGAGCCGGATCTGTCACTTGACTCACTCGGGCTTGATGAGCTCTCCTCAGGCTGATAGTCAACCGTGAAGGTCTTCTTGATCTCTTTCTTCTCCGCTCCTTTGGAGATCGTAACCGTCAAGGTGTCTCCTTCAGAGACCTCACTGCCGGCTCCTGGATCCATCGAAATCACGTCGCCGCTGTCCACGCTGTCAGAATAGTCCTTCTTAACCTTGAGCTTCAGTTTCTTGCTTTTCGCATAAGATTGAGCATTTGCCAGACTCTTCCCCGTCAGATCGTCCAGCTTAAAAGTAGCCTTGCTGGAGGAGCTGGACGGCTTGGGCTGGTCTTCCAAAGCCACGGCCACTACCAAAGTGATCTTGGTCTTAGTAGCATCTACCTTGCGGCCAGCCTTGACGCTCTGGGAAATAATCAAGCCTGGCACGTATTCACTAGATGGTGCCTCCCGGCTCTTGACCTTGAAGCCTAGCTTGGTCAGTTTCTTCTTAGCGGTCGCCAAATAAAGGCCCTCAACATCGGGGACCTTAGTCAAATTCGGCCCCTTGGAGACCAGCAGGCTGACCTTCCGCCCCTTGGCAACGGGGCTGTCGGCCTTCGGCGTTGTCGAAATTACCTTGCCCTTCTTAACGTCGCTGGAATAGGTCCGCTTCACAGCGCCAACTGTCAAGCCAGCGCTCTTCAAAGAAGTCTTGGCTGCCTTTTCCGTCATGTTCACGACATCAGGCACCCGGACATTGTTGTGACCAACTGCCAAAAACATAAAAAGCAGAATGGCGAAAACCGGGAACAATGACCCGATCCACCACCACTTGTATTTCTTGATACTGGCCCATAAAGACTGTTTCTTTGCGTCTTCAGCCTTGCCTTCCTTGGCTTTTTCCGCCTGCATGACCTTGCCATTCAAGGCTGGCAGGATCTTAGTTTCATCATTATTGCCATGGCTTGGCCGGTAAACTGCTTCACCCGCCCGGCTCGGATCCAGACTGGAGTCCAGATCAGCCTTCATTTCAGCCACAGAAGCATACCGATCCCGCGGGTCCTTGGCCGTTGCCTTTAAAACGACGTTTTCCAAGGCCTGGGGAATCGCCTTGTTCTGCTTCCGAAGAGACGGTATATCGTCTTCAGCATGCTTGAGGGCAATTGCCACCGGAGTTTCACCATTAAAAGGCACATGACCAGTCAAGGCTTCATAGAGGATGATCCCCAAGGAATAAATGTCAGACTGCTTGGTGACCATCCCGCCCCGGGTTTGCTCAGGAGACATGTAATGCACCGATCCCAGGACCGAATTAGTCTGGGTAATCGCGCTTTGATTCAAGGCAACCGCAATTCCGAAGTCGGCAATCTTGATGTTGCCTTTTTCATCCATCAAAATATTCTGCGGCTTCAAGTCGCGGTGAATCACATTGTGCTTATGGGCCAGTTCCATCGCTGACAAAATCTGGTCCATGATCTTGATAACCTGCGGCAGGGGAATCGGGCTGTTTTCCCTGATATAGTCCTTTAAGTCGGGCCCTTTCACGTACTCCATGACCATATACGGCAGGCCATGGTCGGTCCCCACGTCAAAAACGGAGACAATATTAGGGTGGCTCAGTTCACTGGTGGCCAGGGCTTCCCTTTGGAAGCGGGCCAGAACCTGGGAGTCCTTCTGCAAGTCAAGGCGAATAATTTTAACGGCGACCTGTCTCTTCAGAATTATGTCATCAGCCAGGTAGACGTTGGCCATCCCGCCTTCACCCAGGGTGTCGACGATCCGGTAACGGTCTCCAAGCAAATAACCTTTATTGATCACTCGCGCCATCCTCCTCATTTACGGCCAGGCAGACGGTAATATTGTCGCCGCCGCCCAGACGATTGGCTTCATTGACCAACTTGTTGCACCTCTCCTGCAGGTTCAGGCCCTTGGTCGCCAAAACCTGTTGAATCAAAGGATCCGCTAGGGAATTGGTCAAGCCGTCAGTGCAGAGAAGGAACACGTCGTCAGTCTTCATTTCAAGTTCATTATATTCCGGATCAATAGTGCTTGAAACGCCTAAGGCTTGCGTAATGATATTTTTCTGCGGGTGGGTCTTCGCCTGTTCTTTGGTGATCTGCCCCATCTTGACCAGTTCATTGACTAAAGAGTGGTCTTCAGTGATCTGGCGGAAATTTCCTTCAGAGTAGCTGTAGGCCCGGGAGTCACCCAGGTGGGCAAGCAAGACTTCCTGGTCAAAGAACATGGCCAGGACAATCGTCGTGCCCATCCCGTTCAAGTCCGGAAAGCGGTCTGCGGCCTTCAGAATCGTTTCGTTTTCTGAGCGCAGCTGGACATCCAGCCATTTTCTGGCCAGATTCTTGTCGTGCAGGTCGGTGTTAGCGAAATTGTGGCCCAGGTGGCTGACTGCCATCGTGGAAGCAACATCGCCGCCCTGGTGGCCCCCCATCCCATCGCAGACGATGGCCATGGTTACCCCAACGCGATTTTGAAAAATCTGCACGAAGTCTTGATTGCTCTCTCTAACTCTACCAATGCTTGAAGCAAATGCCGTTTTAATCACAAGTACTAACCTCTTGTCGTAAACTTGGCAATGAAAAATCCATCACTGTTGTAGCTGTCGGGCAGGATCTTCAGCATCCCCTTGGGCGCGGAGATCTTGGCCGTTTCAAATGGTTTCAATGCGAAATCTGGATGCGCGGATAAAAATTTCCGCACGTTTTCTTCGTTTTCTTCTACAGAGATTGAGCAGGTGGAGTAGACTAACTCCCCGCCCTTTTTCAGCAAGCCGCATACTTCGTTCAAAATGTCCAGTTGGATTTCAGCCAAATGGCTGATGTCTTCCGCTGTTTTCGTGTAGCGGATTTCCGGCTTGCGGCGCAGCAGTCCCAGACCGGAACATGGTGCGTCTATCAATATCTTATCAAATTCTTGCCCGGAAAAATACTCCCTTGCCTTCCGCGCGTCCAAAGCTTTGACCTTGACCCGGTCAGCAACCCGCATTCTGGCGGCATTTTCCTTGACCAGATGCAATTTCTTTTCATGGATATCCAGAGCAGTCACTTGCCCGTCAGGCAATTGCTCAGCTATTTGAATGGTCTTGCCGCCTGGGGCGCTGCAGGCATCAAGGGCCTGCTCATTTCCCTTAAAGTCAAAGGCTTCCACAACCAGGCTGGCTGCTTCGTCTTGCACCGTCACTTCACCATCTTTGAAAAAGTCGGTCATCACGATCCCGCCCCGGCTTAAGGCATAGCTGCGGCTGGCCAAAGGCGACTCCTGAGGGTCAAAATGGGTCCGGTCCAGGTCCCTGATGATCCGCTTTTCATCGGCCAAAGCCGAAATCCGGATTTCGTTTTTCGCCTTGCTATTGAAGCTGGCCATGATTTTTTCTGCCCTGCTCTTGCCCCAGTAGGCTACGAAATAGTCGCTCAGCCAAAGGGGCATGCTGCACTTGATGCTGAGATAGTCTGGCGCGTCTTTTTCCGGCAGGACCTCTCCCCGCCGTAAAAGCGAGCGCAAAATCCCGTTAACCAGGCGGTAGCCGCTAGATTTTGGCCGGCCATAGGCCTTAGCCAGCTTGTTGGCCTCGTCTAAAACTGCCCGGTTTGGCACCTTGTCTAAAAAGGAGATCTGGTAGGCCGACATCAATAAAAGGGGCTTGATATATGGCTCCCTCAGCCGGGCCTTGACCAGGTCCTTGAGCTGATATTCCAGGTAAAGCTGGTATTGGATGGTCCCATAGACCAGGTTGGTGGCCAGCCGGCTCTCTTCACCCGGCAGCTTAGCCGCCTTTAACGCATGGTTTAAGCTGATATTTGAATATGAGCCCTGGTTGATCACCTTCATCAAGGTGTCCAGGGCCACGGTGCGGGCGTTAGTCTTCATCTACGATCTTTTCTCCTGCTGCAAACTTCTTCCCCTGCCCGTTCAAAAAGTCCTTGATGGCCATGGCCTTCTTGCCATTTGGCTGGACTTCAAGCAGGTTCAAGACCGTGTTGCCGGCAAAGCTGATAGCAAAGCGGCCCTGGTTGGTCAAAAGGTGGCCAGCTGGCAGACTGGTGTTGTCGTCAGCCACTTCTGCCTTCCAGACCTTCAAGCGCTGGCCCTTGATGACCAGGTAGGCGCCTGGGTCCGGATTGAGGGCCCGGATCAAGTCCTTGGCCTCCTTAGCCGTCAATTTCAAGGAAATTCTTTCTTCAGCCTTGCTGATGGTTGGGGAAAAGACTACCTGGCTTGGATCCTGCGGCTTTTTGACAATTTCGCCACTGGCAATCTTTGGCAGAGTTTCCAAAAGCAGATCCCGGCCAAGCGGAGCCAGTTCTTCGAAGACTTCCCCGCTGGTCTCATCTGGTCTGATCGCCAGGCTGGCCTGGGCATACATGTCGCCGGCGTCCATTTCCTTGACCATTTCCATGATGGTGACCCCAGTTTCCGCATCCCCGTTTCTGACTGCATACTGGATCGGTGCCCCGCCCCGGTATTTCGGCAAAAGGGACCCGTGCACGTTAACAGCCGCGATCTTAGCGGACTTCAGGAATTTAGTCGGCAAAAACTGGCCAAAGGCCGCGGTGATGATGAAATCGGCGTCAAGCTGCAGCAATTCGTCAAGTTCAGCTGACTTGGACAGGCGGACTGGCTGGTATAAAGGCAAGTCGTTGGCCAAAGCCACTTCCTTGACCGGGGAGTAAACGACTTTTTGCTTGCGGCCAACCTTCTTGTCCGGCTGGGTGACCACGGCCAAAATATGATAATCGGCCTTGATCAGGCCTTCCAAAACTGTAGCACCAAATTGCGGCGTCCCTAAAAAGATTACTGAATTCATGTTTTTATTCCTTTACATAATTCTCTCTGGCTCTGAATCGATCTCGACGGTCAGGCCGTACTTCTTTACTTCCTGGGCCTGGTCCTGGATCTGGTGCAGGAGCTCATTTAAGTGTTTTTCTCTTTTATATTTTACCAGTATTTGGTAATAATACTGGCTCTTTAAGCGGCTGATTGTCGCCGGGGCCGGACCCAGGATAATGGTTGGAGCCCGCAGTTCCCTCTGCAATTGCCGCTTGATTTTAAAAGCCTCCCGGGCCGCGTTCTGTTCATTTTTGGCTGAAACGGAGACCAGGACCGTGTAAAAGTATGGCGGGTAGTCGCCGGCATGGCGGACCTGCATTTCTTTAGCGTAAAAAAGCTCATAGTCCTGCTTTTGGGCCAGGCGGATGGCATAGTGGTCTGGATTATAAGTCTGGATCATGACCTGCCCTTCCTTTTCCGCCCGGCCAGCCCGGCCAGCGACTTGCGTGAGCAGCTCAAAAGTCCGCTCAGAAGCGTTGTAGTCGGGCAGCCATAAGCCAGTGTCGGCATTGATTACCCCAACCAAAGTCACGTTGGGGAAGTCCAGGCCCTTGGCGATCATCTGCGTGCCTAGCAAGATGTCGGCTTCTCCTTGGCCAAAACTGGTCAAAATCTTGTCATAGCTGCCCTTCCTCCGGGTCGTGTCCACGTCCATGCGGAGGATTTTAGCTTGCGGAAAAAGCTCAGCCAGCTCTTCTTGCACCTTCTGCGTCCCCGTCCCCAAAAAGCGGATCTGCCGGTCCCGGCAGTTGGGACAAATTTCCGGAACAGCTTCTTGGTAGCCGCAATAGTGGCACTGCATAGTCCAGGTGTCCTTATGCATAGTCAAGGACAAGTCGCAGTTAGGGCACTTTAAGACAAAGCCGCAATTGCGGCAGAGCATGAAGTTGGCAAAGCCCCGCCGGTTTAAAAACAGGATTACCTGCTCTTTTTTCTCCAGCCGCTTTTGAATCGCCTCAGCCAATGGACAGGAGATGTCGAACTGACTGCCGGCAAACTGCACATGCTTTAAGTCAAGCAAGTCGACTCGCGGCAAAGGCTGGCTCTTGGCCCGCTTTTTTAAGCGCAAAAGCTGGTAGACTCCCTTTTGGGCCCGGGCCCGGCTGGCCAAAGACGGAGTCGCGCTGCCCAAAATCAAGGGGCAGTGGTGGTAGCGGGACCGCCAAATTGCCACGTCCCGGGCATGGTAGCGGGGATTGTTGTCCTGCTTGTAGGAGCCTTCATGCTCTTCATCGATAATGATGAGGCCTAAATTGTCCAAGGGTGCAAAAACCGCACTTCTGGCGCCTACGACCACCTGGGCCTGGCCCCGGCGGATCCGGCGCCATTCGTCATAGCGCTCCCCTTCCGACAAGGCCGAGTGCAAAACTGCCACCTGCTGGCCAAAGCGGGCCTGGACCTGCTTGACCATCTGGGGGGTCAGGGAAATTTCCGGCACCAGCATCAAGGCTGTCCTGCCCAAGGCCAGGGCCTGGCTGATCGCTTGCAGGTAGACTTCGGTTTTCCCGGACCCCGTCACCCCTTCTAAAAGAAAGATCTGGCTGACCCGGCCCTTGATGTTCTGACTGACCCGGCTTAAGGCCGCGGCCTGCTCCTCATTTAAGGCCAAAGGCTGGCTGGGAGCAACCGGCTTGGTTGGCCGCCGGTATTTTTCCTGTGCTTTTTCCTGCAGCCACTTTTTGCTGACAGCCGTTTTCAAAGTTGCTGAACTGATGCCCAGGCCGGTCAATTCTTCCCGGCTCTTTGGATAAGCCGCAAATTTCCCGGCTAAATCTGCCAGCAATTTTCTTTGTTGGCTGGCCGTTTTTCTAGTTTCTGAAAAAATCTCCTGGTAATCATGGGCCGACAGAAGCGGATAGTAGACTGAAATCAGCTTCTTTTTCGCCTTATTTTCAACCAGATATTCGATCCTGGCATCCCCCTTATTCAAGAGCTGCTTGACCAGTTTGATCATACGCGGCTCTTCCAGGTTAGCCAGATCCACCGGGTCTCCGGCAAAGAGAGGCATATGCTCTGCCCGCGGGCTGTTTGGCAGGAGGATTTTCCGGTAGTTGGCCCGCATTACACCCGGCAGCATGGTCTTGAGGATACTGATCCGGTAGGCAAAAATCTGCCGGGCCAGGTCGCTGGACAGGGCGACCAGCTCAGGTGTTAAAGGCGGCATTTCATCGACCACTAAGAGCAGGTCCTTTAACTGGCCGGTAAAGTCGCTGCTTTTTTTCACGGCGACGACAAAGCCCTGAACCTTGCGGCGGCCAAAAGGCACCACTACCCGGCTGCCAATTTCAACTTCCAGGTCATCAGGGATATGGTATTCAAAAACGCGGTCAGTCTGGTGAGCGGCCACATCGACAATAACTTCTGCGATCAAGTCCTTCTCCCTTCCTTTACGCTAAAAGAGGAGCGGGCTTCTGGTCCGCTCCTCTTCAAGGATTATTCGTCGGCTTCACCGTGATGGTCAACGTCAATCGTAACCTTGCCGGCAGCAATTTCTTCCAATGCCTGGCCGACCGGCTTCAAGTTGTGGTAGTTGTCCAAAGCGCCCGGTTTGCCGGCTTCCAGTTCATGAGCCCGCTTGGCAGCCAGAACTGACAGTGAGTATCTTGAATCAACTTCGTCTAGCAGCTTGTCAATTGATGGATAGGTAATTCTCATCTTAGTCCTCCTTAACCATTTTCCGATAATCGTCGATCACGCGTTTGACGCTGACGTGTTCAGCGTCAACGATTGCTTTAATGTGGTTGACGGCGTTGGCGACAGTGTCGTTGACTACCGCGTAGTCATAGTCCTGCATCACCAGAATTTCCTTGCGCGCTTGGGCAATTCTGCCCCGGATCACGTCTTCGGATTCCGTTCCCCGGTGTTCCAGCCGGTCCCTTAAAGTGTGCAGGTCAGGCGGCGTCAAGAAAATAAAGACGCCATCTGGCATTTGTTGGCGAACCGTTCTGGCCCCGTTGACATCGATTTCCAGCAAGACGTCCTTGCCGGCAGCCAGCATTTCCTTGACCGGGCCCAAAGGGGTCCCGTAAAGGTTGCCGACGTATTCATTGTATTCCAGCAGCTGATTGTCAGCAATCGCCTGCTTGAATGCTTCCCTGGTCACGAAGTAGTAGTCTTTCCCGTTCACTTCGCCTTCACGGGGCTTGCGGGTAGTCATTGAGACTGAGTATTCGAAGGGGAAGACCTTGTGTTCAACAATTGCGCTTTTGACGGTTCCCTTGCCCACCCCGGACGGGCCGGACAAAACCAACAGTAATCCTTTATCTGCCATGATAGCTCCTTTTTTTGACTATTAATTCTATTTTGGACCATAAGCGCCTTCTGATCAAGTCTTAAGCCCGAAAAAAGCTTTTTAAAAAAGGGGCTTGCTTTTTCGAATGCTTGTTCGTATAATATGTTTACAAACGGGCGTTCGAAAATAATTTACTTAAAGGAGTCTTCACCATGTCCAAATTTCAAAACCTTGCCAGCCAAGCCGCTCAGCCCCTTAAGAAGGCCTTTCACTATCTCTTTGCTTATGACGAAGACCGGCTCACCCTCCGCGGCGACAGCCTGGCAGTTAACTTAGCTAAATTGCAGCTGGCCTTCTTGAAGAGGCAGTATCTCTTGGTCACCTTGAATGACGGCAGCTGGCGGGTCGGCAAGATCACCAAGCGGATTTCACCCAGCCGCTTCGTTTTCCGGGATGCCGACAACAAGATTTTTTACCTGCTTGATATCAATGACATTTTAACAGTTGAACTGCCTTAAAGCAAAAAAGAGTCTGGATCAGTTCGCTTTGCTGGGCTTCAACTGTCTTCATAGATTGCGTTTTTCCATTACCATGCAAAAAACTCTCCTGCCTGCTTGAAGTGCCCTACAATTGTTAGACATAGACATCTAACGATTGTGGGGTATTTTTATGACCAAATATTCATCCGAACTAAAAATACAAGTTGCTTCTGATTATCTTAATGGCAGAGGCTCATACAAT
>NZ_CALVGT010000026.1 GCF_944327175.1 uncultured Lactobacillus sp. | reverse complement strand
CTTGCGAATTGACTTCGCTTATTTGTTTGGATCAAACATTGTTTGACCCGCACACTGCGAAACTTTGTTCAGTTTTCAAAGTACCAACTGCGTCTTAGTGACGCAACGTTTTATATCTTACTCGCTTGTCGACTTCTTGTCAACAAGTTTTCGATATTTTCTTTTTGCCTCTGCGAGACCTGCTTGTCTCACGCGGCAACAAACATTAGTATACTAGCTTTTTCCGATTCGTCAAATTTGCTTTTTCATTCGTTTTATGATTGGCCCACCCGGCAGAGTTGTGATTGCTAGTTTTCTGCTTATATTCCACTTTTTCGCTTTTAGCTGAAGAATTCTCTTTTGCCAGAAAAGATAGTTCGATTTTTGCCTTTTTCAGCTTGAAAATTTTGTAACAAGTTTTTTACTTTTTTCGTTTCGCTTCTTAATTAATTTTGCCGGCGTTCTATGGTAAAGTTGTTTTAGTATATTTTCGAAAGGAGATCTCGCTTATCAAACAATATGATCTTGCCGTGATTGGCGCTGGACCAGTCGGCCTTTTCGCGGCCTACTTCGCCCGCCTGCATGGCTTAAAGACGGTTATCCTTGAATCCTTGAACGAACCTGGCGGACAGCCGGAAATGCTCTACCCCTTCAAGAAGATCCTGGACATCCCTGTCTTCAATGAAATCACCGCGGCTGACTTAACCAAGCGCCTCTTAGCCAACTTAACCGACCAGGACCTGGTCACTGGCCACAAGGTCAGCCAGCTGGAGAAAACTGACGACTTCGTGATCGATGGCGAATACCAGGTTCGCAGCATTATCGTGGCAACTGGCAACGGGGCCTTTAAGGCCAAAAAGTTCCCCCTCAAGGCGACCCCGGAGGCTGAAGACCACATCCACTACTTTTTCAAAAATCCTGACCTCTTTACTGGCCAGAAGATCGGCATCTTCGGCGGCGGAGACACGGCTTTAGACTGGGCCCAGGAACTTTCCCAAATCGCTGACGTCACCCTCGTTCACCGGCGTGACCAGTTCCGGGGCATGGAAAGCAGCGTGGAAAACTTGAAGGCTGACCAAAAGGTGACCTTAAAGACCCCCTACCTGCCAAAGAGCATGCAGGTCGAAAAGGGCCAGCTGCAAATTTCCTTGAAAAAGGTCGGCGGAGATGAAGTCACTCAAGAAACTTTTGACCAGATCCTGGTCGCCTACGGCTTCCGGGCCGACAACCGCTTTGTTAACAAGTGGGGGGTTGACCTGGACCAGGGCTTGATCGCCGTTGACCGGTCCATGCAGACCAGCGTGCCTGGCATCTATGCCATTGGCGACTCCTGCGGCTATCCGGGCCGGGTGCCAGTTATCGGGATCGGTTTTGGGGAAGCCCAGATCGCGGTCAACGCGATTATGCAGGACCTCTTCCCGGAAAAAAGCCTGACCATCCACTCAACCAGTATCTAGCGGAAAAAAGAAAAATAAGAAATGAGGTTAACACATGCCACTGATTGACTTTATCCTGCACATCGATGACCACTTGGTGACCATCGTCAACAACTTTGGGGCAGGAACCTATTGGATCATTTTTGCCATCATCTTTATCGAAACTGGTTTGGTCATCTTCCCCTTCCTGCCAGGTGACTCCTTGATCTTCGCGGCTGCCGCCATGGCCGCCAACCCGAAATACGGTTTAAATGTCTGGCTGCTCTATCTTATTGCCGCCGCTGCCGCAATTATCGGTGACAGCATCAACTATGAAATCGGCAAGTGGTCAGTCACTTCCGGAGCCAAGCACAGCTGGTTCAACAAGCTGATCAATGAAAACAACCGGCTGGCAGCGGAGAAGTTCTTTGAAAGACATGGCTCCATTACCATCGTGATCGGCCGTTTCATCCCCTTCATCCGGACCTTCGTGCCCTTCATCTCCGGGGGCAGCAAGATGCACTACCGGACTTTCGTCATCTACAACATCCTGGGAGGCCTGCTCTGGACTGCCCTCTTCACCGGTATCGGCTACTTCTTCGGCAACTTCCCGCTCGTCAAGGACCACTTCTCCTTGATCGTGATCGGCATCATCTTGGTTTCAGTCGTGCCAATCCTGGTCGTGGCCTTGAAGAAAAAGCTCACCATGCGGCACGAGCAGCAATTTGGCGAATAAAACAAAGCAAAAAATAAGGACCTGCCGGTCCTTATTTTTTTGGTCTAAATTCTGTTTAAGTGCTTTCCGGTTTACTTTTTCAGCAAAAAGCGGGCCAGGTAGAGCTCGTAAATCGCCCCGCCAACGGCAAAGCAGGAGGCAAAGAAGCCTTCCGTCAAGATGTTGATGACTGGATCAGTCGCCGGGTCAAAAAGCCAGTTGTCGCTACGGAAAAAGAAAGTATGAAAGACCCGGAAGAAACTGTCAAAGTCGGTCAAGGCAAAAGGCATGACCACAATCGGCAGCAGCATCAAGAGCAAGGCCTGGGTCTGGGTCAATTTAAGCGGCTTCTTGTAATTGCGGAAATAGCTGCTGAGAGCCAGGCAGAGCAGGAAAACTAGCTCGGCCAGAGTAAAAAGATTTTTGACATCGGCAAAGTGAGCAGCCGCTGAAGCCGAAGTCGGCAGGTTGCTCATCTGCAGCTTGGTCTGACCAGGCCAGACCAGGTAAAGCAGGAGTTGGTTATAGTTGCTCATGACCTGGCCCACGGTCAAGTTAACCGTTTGGTAAGTCTTCTCCAGCAAGGTAAAAAGCAAAAGCAGGGGCCAACTGACTACAATCGCGCCAACGACAGCACTGGAAACCGCGAAAAGGAAATGGAAAAGGGGCTGGCCCAGCTTGCTTAGGAATTTTTTCATAGGCTAAATTCATCCAAATCGTTCACTAAATAAGTCGGCGGAGTGAGACCGGCCAGGTCTGCCTTTTGCGTCACCCCGGTCAAGGTCAAGAGGGTGTCCACTCCGCTGTTGATTCCGGCCATAATGTCAGTTGGGTAATTGTCACCGACAATCAAGGCCTCTTCCGCCTTGACCCCGGTCAAGTCCAGGGCCCGGTTAACGATAATAGCTTCCGGCTTGCCGATAAAAAGGGGCTTTTGCCCAGAGGCAACTTCCAAGGCCGCGCAAATTGAACCGTTGCCTGGCCGCAATTCCTTGCCCACCGGCAGGTTCTGGTCGGAATTTGTGCCGATAAAGACCGCTCCCCGGTGAATGCAGCGGGTGGCTACCATGAGCTTGTGGTAGGTCAAATCCGTGTCCATCCCCACGATCACGTAGTCGGGATTTTCCTCATCATAGTAGAATTCCGGCCGGTCCAGTATCTCCTTCCAAAGGCCAATTTGACCAATGATGTAGACACCGATTGGCCTTTTCGCCTCTTTTTCCAAAATATAGCTGGCCGTGGCCATGCTGGGCGTGTAGATCTTAGAAACGTCGGTCTTGACTCCGTGCCCGGCCAGTTTATCAGCTACCATCTGGGGCGTTCGGGTCGTGTTATTGGTCAAAAACAGGTAATCAAGACCTGCCTCATCCAGGCGCTTGACAAAGCGGACGCCGGATTCAATGGTCTCCTTGCCCCGGTAAATGGTCCCGTCCAAATCAATCAAAAATAAGCGGTAATCTTTCACGGCTTCTTCTTTCTAATCACAAAGGCCTGGCGGCGGTTCTTCTTGCGGCTTTCAGCATAGCTGCCCTTCTTGGGCCGGCCGTCCTTGACCTTTCTTTCGCTAAAAGCCGCCTTGTTCTTCGGCCGCTTTCTGGCTGGCCGCCGGCGCTGGGTCGGCCGGGGCTTACGGCTGGGCTGGAGGGATTCCAGGATAAAGTAAGGCGCGCCAGGATTGCAGTATTCAGTCAAATAGTCAACAATCGTCGACTTTTTCCGGTCAATGGATGTCTTGACATAGTCATTGTAAAAGCCCCTAAGGCGCAAATGCTCGCTGGAAACATCCCCGACCAGGTAGTCATACTGATCCAGGTATGGATCGTATTTTTGCTTCAAGACTTCCCGGTCCAGGGCATCCCGCTGGTTGACCAAAAGGCGGTATTCGCGCTGGTTGATCACCACTTTCTCGCCGGCAATTGCAACTTCTGCCAGGGGATGGAGGGGCTTGACTTCAGCCGCCTCTTCTTTTTGCTCTTTCTTGCCTCTAGCTTCTTTTAGCTTTTTCTCCTTCTCTTTATCTTTTTTCGCTTCTTTCTGCTCTTTCCTCAATAAGTTCACCTTCTTTTTTCACAGGATATTTACGGCCCAAGTAGTCGCCCACGACTTCCCTTAAAAACTGCGGGAAGAGGAATTCATTTTCACCGACAATGGCCAAAGTCGGGAAAAACGGGATCAGGACATAGTGGTCCAAAACGGCGATCCGGTATTCTTCCGCCGGGTCCAGCAATTGCCCGTTGACGAAAACGTTCCTGGTCATTGGGTCATACTTGATCCCCCTGTAGTAGACCTCGCCAAAAATCTTCCCTCTAAAGCTCATCCCCACCAGAGGATAATGTTCCAAAAAGTGCCGGTTCTTTTCCACTTCCATGACCAGCCGCCACAAGTCCCGGCCTAAAAGAGTGGTCCGGACGACATGCATCGGGTGTGGCAAGGCATGCTGGAGGTCAAACTGGTTGATGAGGCCGCGCTTAAATGGCGTCAAAAAGAGGCCGGTGCTCAGCATGGCCAGGTCGGTGCCGGCAAAGTCAGCGATTGCCTCCAAGGAGACGTCGATCGCGGCCAGCTTGTCATCCTTGAACTTCTCTGGCAAGTCCGCCACCTGCCGGCTCTGCAGCATCTTCTGCCCCTCTTCATATAAGGCGGCAATTTCTGCTTCATCGCCCGCCTGGCTTGGCAAATCAGCTACCGGCACGGTAGTTGGTTTAATCGAAATGATCTTGTGGTCATCGCCGATTTCCAGGCTGATGTCGCCGACATAATTGCCCCACTTGCCCGTCTGGGTGATCCAGGTGCGGCCTTCCCTAACCCCTTTTTCCAAAAGGGTGTGGCTGTGTCCGCCCACGATCAGGTCGATTTCCGGGTAGTGCTTGGCCAGCCACTGGTCCATTCTGAGGCCCACGTGAGTCAGCAAAATCAAGCAGTCATACTGGCCGGCAATTTCCGGCAGAACCCGGTCCATAGTCTCGCCCAGCATCTTGATCTGCCAGTGGTTGGGACCGTATGTCATTGGATAAGCAGCCGTTAAGCCTACTAAAGCCAACCGGGTGCCCTTTTTGGTCTTGATGATCTTGTAATCATTGGCCCAGGCCGGCCAGCTTTCGTCTTCTTCTCTGAGGTTAGACAAGAGGACCGGGAAGTTGGCGTGGTCAAAAAGCCGCTCCAAAACGGCATGCGGGTTGGAAATTCCCTCATTGTTGCCAATCGTGATAGCGTCATAGTGAAAGTCGTTCATCAAGCGGATGTTGGCCTGGCCCTCTGTAGCATCAGACAAGGGATGGGACCGGTCCATGAAGTCGCCGGCGTCAAAAGTCAAAACCTGGTCGGCAGCCGCCGTTTCTTGTACCTGCTTCAAATAGCGCCTAATTTTTGGAAAATGTTCAAAGTGCGAGTGCAAGTCGTTGGTATGCAGAATCCGCAAAGTTTCCATTTTCTTCCTCCTAGCCGATCTTGTTCGCTTTCAAAACCATTTCATAAGCATCCCTGACCGGGCCTTTAGGCTTGTCCCATTCCACCCATTGCGGGTTCTCCCAGTCTTCTTCGTTCATCAAAGTATGCAGCTGGTAGGCCTTGTTAATGTACTGCTCGTAAGTTTCCAGCGCCTTGGTGCGCGGGATGTTGATGACCAGAATCCGCACGCTCTTGATTAAACCGTTGTTGACCGCCAGTTCCGCGAAGCCGTTTTGGTCGATGTTGGAAATTTCATAGTACTGACTGCCGTCGTTTCTGGTAATCTCTTCGATCAAGTCGAATTGCTCGTATAAGTGATCCATTTGTGCCCCCCATTATCTTATAAAAAGATTGTAACACAAAGTTCAGCCGCCTTTGCCCGGGCGAAACTAAAAGAGCCCGCCGCTTGGCAGGCTCTTTAGAAAAATCTTACTTGTTCAAGGTACTTTGCTTCTTGATCAATTCGTATGGCAAAACGATGTGCTTGTCTTCCAGGCCTTCATCGTTCATCAGCTTGGTCAGCATTCTCATGGCTACGGCCCCCAAGTCGTAGAGCGGCTGCTTGATCGTGGTCAAGGCTGGCCGGACAACTGAGGCGATTTGGGTCGCGCTGGCCGTAACGATTTCGAATTCTTCCGGCACCTTAGCCCCGCGGTCCAGAGCGGAGTTGAGGAGGCCAACTGAGGAAACGTCCTTGGTGACGATGGCCCCGCTGATCCCCTTCTTGGCCAGTTCCGGGTAAAGGTTGTAGCCGTCGGAGTAGTCCTTGATATTGTCAAAAATCTCGCAGCCTTCCAGTTCATTGTCAGCCACGAACTTCTCAAAGGCCGGAATCCGGTGGTCCCGGTTGATTGGCGCTTCCTTGTCACCCACAACCAAGGCCAGCTTCTTCTTGCCGTCGTTTAAAAGCAGGTTCAAAGCTTCTGTGTCGGCCTTCTTGTAGTCGATGTTGACTGACGGAAATTCCAGGTTATCGGAAACAGTTCCGGCCAAAACGACTGGCGTGTCGGTCCGCTTGAAGGCTTCCGCTGCTTCTTCAGACAGCTTGTTGGACATGTAAATGACCCCGTCAACCTGCTTGTTGAGCAAGCCTTGAATGACGGCGTCTTCCTTCATCAAGCGGTTTTCCACGCTGGAGATGATGATATTGTACTTGTACAAAACAGCAATGTCGTCGATCCCCTTTGACAATTCGGCAAAGTACAAGTTGGTCAAGTCAGGCACGATCAAGCCGACCGTTGTGGTCCGCTTTGAGGCCAGACCCTGCGCTACCGCGTTTGGTTGGTAGTGCAGACGCTTGATAACTTCCATGACCCGGTCACGGGTTTCCTTGCGGACATTGTTGTTGCCGTTGACTACCCGGGAAACCGTGGCCATAGAAACCTTGGCTTCCCGAGCAACATCGTAAATGGTTACATCTTGCTTATGCATAATAACAGCCCACCTATCTAAATACTAATTACTGATATAATGATACCATGAGAATGCTTTTGGTGCAATCGCTTACAGCCATTTTTTCAACTTTTTTCAGTTTTTTTAGTGCTATACTGAGGTTGATTTCATTAATTAAGGAGAATTTTGCCATGAATTTAGACAAATTACAAAACTGGCTGCAAGAAAACGGGATGGACGTAGCCTACATTTCCAGCCCGACTACCATCAACTATTTCACGGGTTTCATTACTGATCCTGAAGAAAGAATCTTCAAGCTTTTCGCCTTCAAGGACGCCGAACCCTTCCTCTTCTGCCCGGCCTTGAACTATGAAGAAGCCAAGGCATCAGCTTGGGACGGGGACGTGGTCGGCTACCTGGACAGCGAAGACCCATGGAGCAAGATCGCTGAAGAAATCAAGCAGCGGACCAAGGACTATCAAAACTGGGCTGTTGAAAAAAGCGGCTTGACGGTTGCCCACTACCAGGCCCTGCACGCTCAATTCCCTGACTCCGACTTCTCCAAGGACTTGTCTAACTTCATCGCCCACATCCGCCTCTTCAAGACGGAAAGCGAACTGGTCAAGCTGCGCAAGGCCGGGGAAGAAGCGGACTTTGCCTTCCAGATCGGTTTTGAGGCCCTCAGAAACGGGGTTACCGAACGGGCCGTGGTCAGCCAGATTGAATACCAATTGAAGCTGCAAAAGGGCGTGATGCAGACCAGCTTTGACACCATTGTCCAGGCTGGTAAGAACGCGGCTAACCCGCACCAAGGCCCAAGCATGAACACGGTTCAGCCAAACGAACTGGTGCTTTTTGACTTGGGGACCATGCACGAAGGCTACGCTTCAGACTCCAGCCGGACGGTTGCTTACGGGGAACCGACCGACAAGATGCGGGAAATCTACGAAGTCAACCGGACTGCCCAGCAAGCAGCCATTGACGCGGCTAAGCCAGGCATGACCGCTAGCGAACTTGACGGCGTAGCCCGCAAGATCATCACTGACGCCGGATACGGTGAATACTTCATCCACCGCTTGGGCCACGGGATCGGGATGGAAGTCCACGAATTCCCGTCCATCGCTAACGGCAACGATGTTGTTTTGCAAGAAGGCATGTGCTTCTCCATTGAACCAGGGATCTACATCCCAGGCTTTGCCGGCGTCCGGATCGAAGACTGCGGGGTCCTCACCAAGGAGGGCTTCAAGCCATTCACCCACACTAGCAAGGAATTAAAGGTTCTGCCGGTTAAGGAATAAAATTGAAAACAGAAAAAGGCTTCTAAAAGTATCTCTCTTCTAGAAGCCTTTTTTGTATACAATTATGCCTTGCGAAGGTCGCGAATCAAGTAGTATACCCCAATTACGGTCAACAGCAAGTAGACATTCAGAAAATCATGATAGCCTTCCTTCATGACAAAAATGGCAAAAAAAGCAGCAGGCAGGATGGTCAAAATTATTCCCCGGTATTTTCTCAGCTTCAAAACAAACGGATCTTCTGTTTTCTTAAAGGAAAAATACATTGCCGTTAGGTAAATCAGAAAAAGAACCATGTTTGTTGTCGTCATGTGCTTTATCCTCGCCTAATTACTTAAACGTTTTGATTTTATAAAATCCAGTTTTGTTAACATCCATGTACAAATAGCTATGTGGATGCATGTTATTCATATAGTCTAAATCACTTTTTACTTTATTAAGATAAGCAGCTACACTACCGGAAACAGCTGCCGCAGCACCTGAAGAAACAACTGCAGCCAAAGCTCCAGTAATGGCCAACGCTGTCACATAACTGTCTAATTCGTGATCCATTTGATAAACAGCCGCATTACTTCTGAAATAGTATCTTGTTCCCCACCAAAATAGTTTATAAGTATAATGCTTTTTGGTCGTCTTCTTTCTTGAAGCATACAAGCTAATACCAAACTTTATATTATTGTTTGAGGGAGACGTTGCTGTCACTTCTTTAGTGGTAACATTAATCTTTTTATCATTAGCAGATACGTCTTCATTTGTATTGTCAATCATTTGCTGAACTGCTTCAATTTCTTGACTGGAAAAACTATTATTTACAGGTAAGTTAAGAATAAACTTGTTATTTTTTACTTGAACATATTTATCAAATTTACTTATTTCTTTATTTGATAAAACTGTCGAAGTGTTCATAGTAACATCATTTCTTTGATCTAAACTCGCTTCTACTAGTGATGCAGGCTGCAAAAATGGAACTACAGCCATTACAGATACCACTAACAATCTAATTGCTTTATTCATTTTATCCTCCTATGCAAAATCAGTAATCAGTTGATTGCTAATTTCATGCAACAATTTTAATTATTGAGCAAATAATACACCGTAATTGGTAATAATGCAACCCGTATTTTAATCGAAGTCCAATTATTTAAAAAATCATAACGGCAACGATGTTGTTTTGCAAGAAGGCATGTGCTTCTCCATTGAACCAGGGATCTACATCCCAGGCTTTTCCGGCGTCCGGATCGAAGACTGCGGGGTCCTCACCAAGGAAGGCTTCAAGCCATTCACCCACACTAGCAAGGAATTGAAGGTTCTGACAGTTAAGGAATAAAAAAGCAAACAAAACATACTAATCTGGTGTTGGATGATTACTCGACGGAGTAGTCGTTCAACACTTTTTCTTTTACTATATAAAGTGGAGATGAAGCCAATGCCGTGGGCTTTTTGGACACACGATGTCGTAATAAAAACTGGCAGCTTCACCATTCAATTGAGAATCTCGTCTAAGTATGTTGGCTATTAAAGTCCTGTTGAGAAAATTAGATCTGATTGGATTAGGTTGAAGGCAGCTCATCTCCAAGTAAAGCGGAGGTTTATTCTTATGGATTTATTGAAAACTGTTTTCGGTATTGATGTTAGCAGCCGGAAGTCTAACGTATGCATTATGGTCAATGGCCAAAAAGTTAATGACTATGCCATCTCCA
>NZ_CALVGT010000025.1 GCF_944327175.1 uncultured Lactobacillus sp. | reverse complement strand
GCGTTAGCGGTGCTTCTTTCTTTATGCTTTTAAAATTACTTCAGCAATTCGCTGATAGCGTCTTGGTAGCTTTCGGCTGCCTTTTCAGCAGTTGCGATGTCAGCCTTGTTGACGCCGACATAAGCCTTGATCACTGGTTCAGTACCTGATGGACGAAGGGCTACCCAAGTTTCGTCTTCCAGGAAGTACTTCAAGACGTTTGACTTCGGGAAGCCAGTCAATGGAGTTTCTTCACCATTTTCGACAGTAACTTGTTCTTGGTAGTCTTCGATCTTCAAGACCTTGACCCCGTTGATTTCGCTAAGGTGTTCACCACGCAACTTACTCATCAATTCAGCCATCTTCTTTTGCCCGCCGATCCCTGGCATTTCAATTGCCCGGGTAATTTCGTAGGCAACGCCGTACTTCTTCCAGATTTCTTGCAGGCCGTCAAAGACAGTCATGCCCTTAGAAGCGTAGTAGCTGGCAACTTCGGCGAACATCAAGGCCCCTTGCATGGCGTCCTTGTCACGGGCGAAGGCTTGGAAGAGGTAACCATAGCTTTCTTCAAAGCCCATCAGGAACTTGCCGTCCCCTTCCTTGTTCATCCGGTCGACTTCTTCACCGATGTACTTGAAGCCAGTCAAAACTGACTTGGTCTTGATGCCGAAGTCCTTGGCAATCTTGAATGGCAAGGCACTGGAGACGATTGAGGTAACGATTTCGTAGTCCGGAGTCAGCTTGCCTGAGTCCTTCAAGTTTTGCAGGAGGTAGTAAGACATCAAAGTAGCGATTTGGTTCCCAGTCAAAACCTGGAAGTCGCCCTTGTCAGTTCTTACGCAGGCTCCCATCCGGTCAGCGTCCGGGTCAGTAGCCACGATCATGTCAGCGCCGATTTCGTTGGCCAGTTCCACGCCTGGGTTGAAGACGTCACGGAATTCCGGGTTAGGCTTCTTGCAAGTTGGGAATTCCGGGTCCACAATTGCCTGGCTTGGTACTGGAACAACATTGCTGAAACCGCCCCGTCTGAAGGCGCGGTCATAAAGCATCTTGCCAGTCCCATGCAAAGGAGTGTAAACAATCTTCAGCTTGTCGGCGTTTTCCTTGATCATGTCCTTGTTGACATTGACCGTTTCCAGCTTGGCCAGGTAGGCTTCGTCAACGTCTTCACCGATCAATTGCAAAGTGCCTTCCGCGCGCAGCTTCTTGACTGGAGCTGCCTTAACGCTGAAGATGTCTTCAACCTTTTGCGCGTAGGCAAAGAGGCGGTCAGCGTTTTCCGGCCCCATTTGAGCACCGTCTTCGCCGTAAGCCTTGTAGCCGTTGTATTGCTTGGCATTGTGGGAAGCAGTGATGTTGATCCCGGCAAAGGTGTGCAGGTAGCGAACAGCGAAGGACAATTCCGGCGTTGGGCGCAGGTCGTCAAAGAGGTAGACGTGAATGCCGTGAGCCCCCAAAACGCGGGCAGCGTGAGTAGCCAGTTCGCGTGAGTTGTAGCGTGAGTCAAAGGAAATTACCACGCCCCGCTTCTTGGCTTCTTCGCCGTTTTCATCGATCAAGCGGGCCAAGCCTTCAGTTACCCGGCCGACCGTGAAGACATTGATCCGGTTGGTCCCTGGTTCCAGGAGCCCCCGCATGCCGGCCGTCCCAAAGTTAATGTCCTGGCCGAAGGCGTCTTCGATCCACTTCTCATCGCTACCCAGTTCAGCCATTTGTTCAGCCAAATCTTCCGGCAGAGCAGCTTGTTTCCATTGTTCAAAAATTTCTTTTGCGTCCATTTATATATTCCTTTTTATTCTTTTTCATTCCTGTCCAGCTTAACTGTCTTGAGCAGATAAGCCTTCTGAGCTATGCTTTCTTGATCCAGTATATCACTTACCAGCTCTCCAATCATCTCTGGCAGGCAATATAGCTGAAATTCTCCCGCGTCCAGGATCATATCCTGGTCGGTCCTATTGTAGCAGTAAATGACCAGTTCCCTTTGGTTGAAGCGGACCAGGGCGTTGATGCCGTAAGCAATCTTGACGTAGCCGACTTTCCCGTCGACCAAAGCCCGGTTTTCTCGCCGCCAGTGAGCCAGTTCCTTGACTTCTTTTTCCAAAAAGTCGCTTTCCTTGCCCCATGGGAAGTAGCGGCGGTTGTCCGGGTCCTTGTCCCCTTCCATGCCGGCTTCATCCCCGTAATAGACGCAGGGAACGCCAGGCACGGTGAACAAGAGGCCAAAGGCCAGGGCCACCAGTTTCTCGTCTCCCCCCAAGACGGTCTTGATTCTGGCCGTGTCGTGGGTGCCGATATTGTTCAAGCAGTTTTCCAGAAAGGCCTTAGGGTAGTTCTCAACCAGCTTCTCCAGGTCATTCAAGGCGGCCACTTCTTCCGTTTCGTTATTGGCCTGCAAGAGCGAAACGATAAAGTTGCGGACCGGATAGTTCATAGTCCCGGTTAAGTTGTCCCCGGCCACGTAAGTCCGGAATTCACTGTTAACAAACTTGTGGGAGGCGTCTTCCCAGACTTCCCCGATCAAGACATGACAGTCTTCGTTTTGCAGGCGCTCGCGGATCTCCCGCAAGAGCGGCATTGGAAGTTCGTCTGCCACGTCCAAGCGCCAGCCGTCGACATGCATCCGGGTCCACTTGGCTAAAACGCCGTCGGGCCCGCAGATGAAGTTCTGGTAGTCAGCATTATTCTTGTTGACTTCAGGAAGCGTGGTTACCCCCCACCAGGACTGGTACTTGGTCGGATAGTTAATGAAGTTGAACCAGGAATAGTAAGGTCCCGTCTTGTCCGTGACCGCGCTCAAGAAGTACTTGCTATCGGCCCCGACATGGTTGAAGACCCCGTCTAAGATCAAGGCAATCCTGTTTTTGTGCAGGTCCTTGATTAGGTTCTTGAAGTCTTCCTCGGTCCCCAGCATGGGGTCAATTTTCATGAAGTCCTGGGTGTCATAGCGGTGGTTGCTGGAAGACTGGAAGATCGGGTTCAAATAGATGGCCGTCACTCCCAAGTCCTTTAAATAGGAAATCTTTTGCCGGATACCTTCGAGGTTGCCGCCAAAAAAGTCCCAGCGGGCAATATCGCCATGCTCATCCTTAATGTAGTAAGGACTGTCTTCCTTAGTCGCGTAGATGAAACTATCTTTCTTGCAGCCCTGGACCTCCCCATGCGGGTTGCCGTTGTTGAAGCGGTCCGGGAAGATCTGGTAGACCACCCCCTGGGTGTACCAGGGAGCCTGCGGAACCGCCCGGTCATAGCAGGTCAGCTGGAAGGTCCGGATGTCCCGGCTATCCTGAGTGATCTCCCCGTCGCCAAAACCGTCCTGGCTTCTTTCCAGGAAGTAAAACTGTTCGTTTTGCTTGATGTTGAAGTAGTAGTAGTAGAGCCCGGAGCTGCCGATCTTGACGCTGGTCTCATACATCTTGCTTTCATCGTTGAAAGTCATGGGGTAAGCTACCGGCGACTCATTGTTTTTAGTCAGCCAAAGGGTAATCTCCTGGATTTCTTCATCGACTTCAACCGCCCACTTGACACTGGTATTGGCCTGCGTGGCGCCAAAGGGCTGCTTGTATTTAGTGTCCCAAGAATTAAATATAGCTCTCATCAGTCACTCTTACGCTTTCCCAGCGTCAATTTTCACCTTGTCCAGGTGCCAGATTTCACTGGCGTAGCGTTCAATGGTCTTGTCAGCGTCAAAGCGTTCAGAGTGAGCGATGTTGACCAGGCTCATCTGGGCCCATTGCCGCTTGTTTGCCCAAACCTTTTCAACCAGCTTCTGGGCCTTCAAGTAGGCTTCAAAGTCGGCCAGAACCAGGAATTCTTCGTTGTCCTTCAGGAAGTCGTCGTATAAGGCCCGGCCTTCGCTGACACAATCTGGAATCGTCCCGTCAATCAAGGCATCAACCGTCTTCTTTATGACCGGATCGCTTTCGTAAAGGTCACGTGGGTGGTAGGAGTGGTTTGCATAGTAGTTGTAAACTTCATCCTTGTCCAAACCGAAGGCAAAGATGTTGTCGCTGCCGACCGCGTCCTTGATTTCGATGTTGGCCCCGTCCATAGTGGCCACCGTCAAGGCCCCGTTGGCCATCAGCTTCATGTTGCTGGTCCCGCTGGCTTCCTTGGTGGTCGTTGAAATCTGTTCACTAAGGTCAGCGGCTGGAATGATTTGTTCAGCCAGGGAAACATTGTAGTTTTCCAGGAAGACAACCTTCAGCTTGCCCTTAATGTCTGGGTCATTGTTGACCAAATCAGCTACAGAGTTGATCACCTTGATGACCTGCTTGGCAAAGACATAGCTTGGAGCAGCGATAGCACCGAAGATGACTACCCGCTTCGGGTGGTCGATGCCGGCCTTGAGGTCTTGGTAGAGCTTCAGAACGTGGAGCAGCTTCAAAGTTTGCCGCTTGTAGGCGTGCAGACGCTTAACCTGGACGTCGAAGATGGCTTCCGGGTCAACTACGATGCCGGTCTTGTCCTTGATGACCTTGGCCAGCTTCTTCTTGTTGGCCAGCTTGATTTCCTGCAGGCTGGTCAAAGTTGCCGTGTCGTGGTAGTACTTTTCAAACTTCAGCATTTCCTTGCTGTCAAAGCGCCAGTTGCTCCCGATTGTCTTGTCCAAAAGTTTGGCCAGGTCCGGGTTGGCGATTTGGATCCAGCGGCGCAGGGTAATCCCGTTGGTCTTGTTGTTAAAGCGGTCTGGGTAGAGCTGGTAGAAGTCGCGCAAAACTTCAGTTTCCAACAGCTGAGTGTGCAAAGCTGCAACCCCGTTGACTGAGTGGGAACCGATGATGGCCAGGTGGGCCATGTGAACTTGCCCGTTCTTGACGATTCTAGTTCTTTCGATCACGTCACCGGAGACCTTGCCTTCCAGGCCAGCCACGTAGCGGCGGTCGATTTCCTTGATGATGTCAAACAGCCGCGGCAAAAGCTGGCTGAACATACCCACGTCCCACTTTTCCATGGCTTCAGCCATGATGGTGTGGTTGGTGTAGCTCATGACTTGAGCAGTGATTTCCCAAGCCTTGTCCCAGTCCATCCGGTATCTGTCGACCAAAAGGCGCATCATTTCAGCCACGCACATGGCCGGGTGGGTGTCGTTGATGTGAACGGCAACGTACTTCGGCAAATCTACCAGGCTTTCTTCACCGTAGTCCTTGATGAAGTTGTTTAAGATGCTCTGCAGACCAGCGGAAACAAAGAAGTATTCCTGCTTAAGGCGCAGAAGGCGGCCGTCATAGCTGGAGTCATCCGGGTAAAGGATGGAAGTCAAGTCTTCCACCTTCCGCCGGTCAGCAATTGACGGGTACTTCAATTCGTCTTCCGGGGCAATTTCCGCGTCCCACAGACGGAGGGTGTTAGCCACCCCGTTATGGTAGCCGACCATGGCCACGTCGTAAGGCACGGCCCGGACAACAGTAGCGCCTTCGTATTGCGGAGTCAGCCAGCCATTGTCGTCAACCATGTTGACCCGGCCGCCAAACTTAACCAAGACAGACTTGCTTTCCCGGCGGACTTCCCAGTAGTCCCCCTGCTTCAGCCAGTCGTTTGGCAATTCCTTTTGGTAACCGTTGACGAACTTTTGCTTAAAGAGACCGTACTTGTAGCGCAGGCCGTTACCGTTGCCGGCGTAGCCAGTTGAAGCTAAAGAGTCCATAAAGGCGGCAGCCAGCCGTCCCAGTCCCCCGTTCCCCAGCGCCATGTCTGGTTCAACAGCAGCGATTTCGTCCAGGTCAATGCCTAAGTCAGCCAGGGCCTCCTTGGCTGTGTCCAGCCAGCCCAGGTTGAGGAGGTTGCTTCTCAGCAAGGTCCCTGGCAGGAATTCAATTGAGAAGTAGTAGGCCTGCTTGTGGCCATTGGCACTTTCCGCGATCCGGGTTCTACGCCACTTGCTGGAATAGCCGTCACGGACCATTGAAGCCAAAGCAGCAAAGATGTCTTCCTTAGAAGCTTCCTCTACGCTTTCTTCAAAGTGCCGGTCCAGCTTGCTGGCCAATCTTTCCTTGAATTCTTCCGGAGTAATTTCCCGTAAATTACTGTTTATTGCTGATACTTTATTTGATTTCATACTCATCTTCCTCATCATTTTCGACTATCCCAGTAATTCACCGTACATCCATTGGTACTTGCTTGCTGAGTTCTTCCAGGAGAAGTCAGACCGCATGGCCGTTCTTTGTGCCTTGGCCCACTTTTCCTTTTCATGGTAGAGCTCCAGCATCTTCTTGATGGCTTCAACCATTTGGTAGCCGCTGAATTCGCGGAAGCCAAAGCCGGTACCTTCATTCTTGGTCTTGTCGTAAACCCAGACCGTGTCAGCCAGACCGCCGATTTGGTGGACGATTGGCAGGGTCCCGTAGCGCAGGCTGATCAGTTGTGACAAACCGCATGGTTCAAAGGCGGATGGCATCAAGAAGGAGTCAGCCCCAGCATAGATCTTTTGGGCCAGGTTGACGTCAAAGGCCAGGATCAGCTTGAACTTGTCCGGGTAGCGGCTGGCAATGTCGCTTAAGGCATGTTCATAGTACTGGTCACCGCTGCCCAGGATAACTACCTGCAGGTCAAATTGGAGAATGTTATCCAGTTCTTCCAAAAGCAGCTGGCAGCCCTTTTGGGCAGTCAAGCGGCTGACCATCCCGATAACCGGGGTAGTTGGGGCTACCGGCAGGCCAACCTGCTTTTGCAGGTCTGTCTTGTCGCGGCGCTTGTGCTTCAAGTGGTTGACGTCGTAGCGGACCTTGATGACCGGGTCAGTGTCCGGGTTGTACTTTTCAAAGTCGATCCCGTTCAAGATCCCGACCAGCTTGAAGTTGACTGAGCGGAGGATTTCATCCAGGCCCTGGCCAAATTCCGGCGTCTGGATTTCTTCAGCGTAGGACGGGCTGACCGTAGTTACCCGGTCGGCGTACAAGATCCCGGTCTTCATCCAGTTGACGTCGTTGTTAAAGCGGACGGTCCCGTTGTCGAACCATTCATAGCCCAGGCCGAAGAAGTTCGGCAGGGTCTTGGCGTCGTACTTGCCTTGGAATTCCAGGTTGTGGATGGTCAAGACAGTCTTGATGCCGCGGTAGGCATCGACAAAGCCCCACTTTCCCCGAAGCAGGAATGGGATGAAGGAAGTGTGGTAGTCATTGCAGTGCAGGATGTTTGGAATGAAGTTGAAGCGTTCCATCATCATGATTACAGCTTGCTGGAAGAAGGCGTAGCGTTCGCCGTCATCGTAGTAGCCGTAGATGCCTGGCCGCTTGAAGTAGTATTCATTGTCAATAAAGAAGTACTTGACCCCGTTCATTTCCAGGGTGAAGATCCCGCAGTACTGGTTCCGCCAACCAACTGGAACGTAGAAGTTGCCTTGGTATTCCAGCTTTTCCCGGTATTCTTCCGGCATGTCCTGGTAAAGGGGCAAAGCCACGCCGACCTCATCACCGTCTTTGGCCAGCTGGTTGGGCAGGGAGCCCAAAACATCGCCTAAGCCACCAGTCTTGAAGAAAGGCGCGCATTCGGCCCCGACAAATAAAACTCTCACGATTTTTCCTCCCGATTAATCCAGTACGAAGTCCTTGCTGATGACGCTGCCCTTCTTGATAACAACAGGGCTGTCAGGCTTGCCCTTGACGGTCACGCCCTTTTCGATCACCACGTTCTTGTCCAGGATGGCGTATTCAACGTCAGCCCCGCTCTTGAGCTTGCAGTTGGCCATGATTACGGCGTTCTTAGCAACAGAGTCCTTGGCAAAGTTTACTCTTCTGGAAACGACGCTGTTCTTGACTTCACCCTTGACCGTGCAGCCAGTAGAGATCAAGGTGTTCTTGACGTCAGATTCCTTGTCATAGTAAGTGCCGACTTCGTTTCTGATCCGGGTGATAATCTTTTGTTTGCCATAAAGGAGGGAGCCACGCTTGTCCTTTTCCAGCATGTCCAGGTTGGCCTGGTAGTAGCTGGCAATATCGTGGATGTTGCGCAGGTAGCCGGTGTATTCGTAAGCGTTGGCCTTTTCCTTAACGGCCAAGACAGCCAGACGTTCTGAAACGTCGTAGGAAGCCCCGCTCTTTTGGGCCTTTTCCAGTTCGTGGATCAGCCAGTCAGTGTCCATCACGTACACATTGGCTGAGAGGTTGAACGGGGCTTCGCTGGTCAGTTCGATAGCTTCTCTTTGCTCAATCACGACATTGTTGTCGCTTAAAACAAAGGTATGGTCGTCTGGGGCCAGGTTGTCCTTTTCCACCCGCTTGAAGACCGGAGTGATCCGATTGCCGTTGGATTGGTGGAAGTGCAGGATGGCCTTTAAGTCAAAGTTAGCTGCCATCTTGTTGCCGATGAAAACAGTATATGGCATCTTGCAGGTCTTAAGGAAGAGGATCAAGTCATCGAAGTAGTTCTCCCCTCTTGACCGGCGCCGCATCAAGTTCTGGTAGAAGTCCAGGTATTCGTAGGAACCGATCGTGTCCAGCCCCCATTCTTTGCCCCCGCCCAGGTGGTCTAGGTAAGAGCGGACCTTTTCCTGGCTGATCAAGGTGTAAATGTGGTTGATGTCAGCATTGACGATGCTGGAGAGGGCAAAGTCCATCAAACGGTACTTGCCGGCAAAGTAAAGAGTTGACAGGGCTCTTTCATCGGTCAGCGGCTTCAGATGGCTGTATTCGTGCTGGTTGCTGAAGATTGCACACATCTTACTTGTTTTCATTTGGTAACACTCCAATCTTTTCCTTGTTGCCGACTACGGCAATTTCCCCATTTTCTTCACCAACGACAGAGTTGCTACCGATCACGGCGCCTTCACCGACGATAGCCTTGGTGATCTTGACGTTCTTGCCGATCTTAGCGCCCGGCATGATGACTGAGTCAACAATCTCGCTGCCGCGCTGGACGTCAACGTTGGCTGAGATGATTGAGTGCTTGATCTTACCGTCAATGTAGCAGCCATCAACAATCATGGAGTCAGTTACTTCCGCGTTTTCCGTAATCATTTGCGGCGCGTCGATGGTGTTCTTGGAGTAGATCCGCCAGCTGCGGTCACCCAGGGCCAGGCCGTCAGAGCCGTCCAGGAATTCCATGTTGGCTTGCCAGAGAGAGTCGATGGTGCCGACATCCTTCCAGTAGCCTGAGAACTGGTAAGAGAAGACTCTTTCGTCGCTCTTCAGGTAGTAAGGGATGACGTCCTTGCCGAAGTCGACCATGTCGTCAGCCGTAGCAAAGCCCGCGGTCAGAACGTCGCGCAGCCGCTTCCAGTTGAAGATGTAGATCCCCATTGAAGCGTGGTTGCTCTTTGGTTCAGCAGGCTTTTCTTCAAATTCGATGATCCGGCCGCTGGAGTCGGTGTTCATGATCCCAAAACGCGGTGCTTCTTCCCAAGGCACGTCGATTACGGCCACAGTCAAGGAAGCGTGGTTCTTTTCGTGCTCTGCCAGCATGTCGGCGTAGTCCATCTTGTAGATGTGGTCACCAGACAGGATCAGAACATATTCCGGGTCTTGACTGTCAATGTAGTCGATGTTTTGGTAGATGGCGTGGGCGGTCCCTTCAAACCACTTGCTGCCGCCGTTGTCCGTGTATGGCTGCAGGATAGTGGCGCTGGAGTTCAAGCCGTCCAGACCCCAGCTGGAGCCGTTGCCGATGTGGTTGTTCAGCCGCAGCGGTTCGTATTGGGTGATGATGCCGACATTGCGCACGCCGGAGTTGGCGCAGTTGCTCAGCGGAAAGTCGATGATCCGGTAGCGGCCGCCGAATGGCACGGCCGGCTTAGCTTGATTGGCGGTCAGTTTGCCCAGCCGGGTCCCCTTACCCCCGGCTAAAATTAAACCTAGCATTTTTGTACTCATGGTTAAAATCCTTCCCTACTTATCTTTAATTTTTTATCACATTACATCAACGTTTCTTCGAACGCTTTCTCTTGATTGTTACCTGGTCAGGCTTGATGATCATGGCACTGAAGCCTGGCAGGTCAACAGAAATCTGGTAGTCGAAATTCTTGAATTTCTCCTCTGTGGTAGCCATTTCCTGTGGTTTCGCGGTCCAGTCGCCGCCAAATTCACTGCGTGAGCTGTTGAGGACTTCCTTATAAGTCCCTGGGTAAGGCACGCCGACTTTAAAGCCGTCGCGCTGAACTGGCGTGAAGTTGAGCAGGACAATCAAGAAATCATGCCGCACCTTCCCTTGCCTAATGAAGGAAAGAACGGACTGGTCGCGGTTGTCCGCGTCGATAATTTGGACTGACCGGTCTTCCCGTTCCAATTGCCACAAGGCCGGTTCGTTTAAGTAAAAGTGGTTCAGTTCCCGGTTGTACTTGAGCATTTTGGCGTTTAACTCATCACTTAAAGAAGACCACTCCAAGCCCTCTTGGTAACGCCATTCCAGGTACTGGCCGAATTCCCCGCCCATGAAGAGCAGTTTCTTGCCCGGGTAGGTCATCAGCATGGTATTCAAGTTCCGTAACTGGGCAAACTGCTTAGGCCGGTCGCCAAACATCTTGTTCATCAAGCTGCGCTTGCCGTGGACGACTTCGTCGTGGGACAGCGGCAAGATAAAGTTTTCACTCATCCGGTACATGAATGAGAAAGTCGACAGGTCAAAGTTGTCTTTGCGGAAGTAAGGGTCCATGGAATAGAAGCGGAGCACATCATTCATCCAGCCCATATTCCACTTGTAGTCAAAGCCCAGGCCTCCGTCTTCAACCCGGCCGGTGATCTTGACTTGGGAGGAGCTTTCTTCCGCGATCAAGATTCTTTCCGGGTGGATCCCCTTGATGGTCTTGTTGAACTTGTGGAGGAATTCAATCCCTTCGATATTGCGGTTGCCGCCATACTGGTCAGGCTTCCACTCGCCCGGTCCCCGGTCGTAGTCGCGGTAAAGCATGTTGGACACCGCGTCGACTCTGAGCCCGTCCAGGTGGTAGTATTCCAGCCAGAAAAGGGCGCTTGAGATCAAGAAGGACTGCACTTGCGGCTTGCCCAAGTCAAAGTTCAAGGCACCCCAGCCCTTGTTTTGGGCCCGCCAGCCTTCTTCAAATTCGTAGCAAGGCGTCCCGTCGTAGTAAGCCAGGGCATCGCTGTTGATGCAGAAGTGGCCTGGGACCCAGTCAGCCAAGACCCCGATGTTTTCCTTGTGGCAGGCTTCCACGAAGTCCTGCAGATCCCGCGGATCACCATATGCCCTCTCCAAGGCAAAGTAGCCGGTTGTCTGGTAGCCCCAGGAAGCATCGAGCGGGTGGGCGGTCAAAGGCAGGAATTCAATGTAGTTGAAGCCCTGTTCCTTAACGTAGGGAATCAGTTCCTTCTGCAAGTCACGCAGGGTGTAGAGGCTGCCGTCTTCATGCTGCTTCCAGGAGCTGGCATGCACCTCATAAATATTGATTGGCCGGGCAAAGTGGTTTGACCGCTTGTGCCAGCCGAACCAGGCCCCGTCAGTCCACCGCTTCTCCGGCAAGTTACTTACCACGGCAGCGTTGCCTGGCCGGTGTTCATATTCCAGGGCCATCGGGTCAAACTTCATGACTTCTTCCCCGTCAGCCTGCTTGACTAAGAATTTGTAAAGCTGACCAGGCTGGGCGCGGTCGGTTTCAACAGACCAAATTCCATAAGCATTCTGCTGCATGGGCAGGTCTTTCTCCCAATTGTTGAAATCGCCGACCAGCCAGACTTGCTGTGCTTTAGGCGCCCAGACGCGAAAGGAATAGCCATTTCCAGCCGCTTGGCAGCCAAGATAATTCTGCAGATAAAATTCATTGCCAGCGGCAAAGTTCTGTAAATGTTGCTCCAGCTCGTCCATTTCTTACCTCACTTTCTATAAAAACATCACAAATTATTCATAAGGACATCAAATAATTTCCACGTTAACGTTGTAAGCGTTTTTCGCTTACTTACATTATAAGCCATTTTTTGTTTTTTTCAGTATAAAAAATGACATTTCTCAAAAAAACGTTTTCTTCATAAAAAAACTAGATTCCATCTAAGTCTGCGCTTATTTTTTACCAGAAAAATCGAACAATTCGCTCAGCTTATAATGTGTGTAGTTTTACAAATAAGTAATACTATACTCTTATTTTACTTTCATTTGATTGCCAAATCACTTTAAAGCGCTTTCTCTATTAGGGGATAAAGAATATTAGTTATTTTAAAGCTGATTCTTTTTCATATATTTATATTATATTTCTTCTTTCTAAAATTATTACATTTTTCAATACTTTTTCAGAATTAATTTTTGTACATCCAAAGTATACGCGGCAGTAGAAGGATGAAAGTGAAAAGCCACCGGCAAGAGCCGGTGGCTGTGTTAATCATTTAGTTATTAAGTCCTTGGTAGACCATTTTCCCGATCCAGAAGAAGAGCAATAGCCAGAAAACAATGATAGGCAAGGCGTAGTACCATTTTTTAGGTTTGCCGCTGTCCCACATCCCCTGGCTCTTGCCCAGGCAGTCCGTCCTCAGGAATCAGCTTGATGATAAAAGTGACCAAAAGAGGCACAGTGTCCGTGTATACCGG
Organism: uncultured Lactobacillus sp.; assembly: GCF_944327175.1. Lineage (GTDB taxonomy): Bacteria > Bacillota > Bacilli > Lactobacillales > Lactobacillaceae > Lactobacillus. The sequence goes on along the minus strand of NZ_CALVGT010000025.1, from coordinate 216 downwards.
CAATGTGAAGTGTGGTATAAAGCTGTCGAAGGGCAAAGCACTTACGAACTACATAGAAGCAAATGCGGCCGCAAGAGCTTGTTTCTTCACAGACATAAGTTCATCGACTATGTTTCCCACTGCTTCCATAATCAAGGCTGGTCTCTTGATGCTTGCGTGGGTTATGCTTTGGCCAAGGGAATCTTCCAGAAGGATCAGGTCGTATCAACCAAAACT
>NZ_CALVGT010000024.1 GCF_944327175.1 uncultured Lactobacillus sp. | reverse complement strand
GAGAAGGGATCGAGATTGAAGCTCTTCTTAACTATGTAAGCAAGCGAATCGATTCCCCGACGCATATCGGTCTTACCACAAACAATGAACACTCGACCTAACTCAGCCAGATTAATCATGGCTAAAGACCCTGTCTACGACTTCGAGCATAAGCTCGCTAGTGGCATCACTGTAAAATGACAGCTCAACTCCATTGGACTTCAGATTGAGAACGAGCCTGTTCTTTGGAAGCTTATTCCTAGGTCTGAGTTTGCCCTTCGGCAGCTCGAGCGGTACGATTGGATGTTCAGTCATAATATCATGTTCCTCCGTATTCAATTGTTAAGAACAGTATATGACTATTGACTGGGGGTTGATAGATACCGCGCTATTGGGTGCTTACTGTTTTCTTGTTTTATTCTCTCTTGTTTTCTTACTCTTTTTTACAAAATCGGGGATAAGAGGCGGGAGAAGTTCTGCAAGGCCCGCAGCCAGCGGGACTGCTTCTTGATCATCTCCGGCGTGAGAAGGGTTGACTGCTCCATGTCCTTTTCAAACTGGCCGGACATCTCCTTGTTAAAGACCCGGTCGTAAACGAAGACATTGTCTTCAAAGTTCAAGTCATAAGAGCGGTAGTCCTGGTTGACGCTGCCGACAGTCGCGTACTTGTCGTCGATGATGATGGTCTTGGCGTGCATGAAGCCGTTGTTGTAGGTGTAGACCTTGACCCCGATCTTGACCAGCTGATTGGCGTACCACTGGGTTGCCCGGTAGATGAATGGGTGGTCCGGCATGCAGGGGATCATGATCCGCAGGTCAACCCCTGAGCTGGCCAGGATCTGCCAGGCGGCAATCATGGCCTCATCCGGAATCAAGTAAGGAGTCTGGATCCAGACCCGCTTTCTGGCCAGCATCATCAAGCGGACCAGGCCGTTTCGCATGTAAGGCTCGTCGTTGTCGGGGCCGTCAGAAACAACCTGGACGGCCATGTCACCTTTAGAGATGTTATTTTCATCCAGGTCAGGGAAGAGCTTTTCGTCAAAGCTGATCAGCTCTTCTTCCTTGACGGCGGAAGCGTTCCAGTCCATCACGAATCTTTCCTGCAAAAGCAGGGAGGCTGACCCGACCAGGCGGAGGTGGGTGTCCCGCCAGTAGCCGAATTTTTTCTTCCTGCCCAGGTACTGGTCGCCGACATTGAAGCCCCCGGTCCAGGAGGTAACCCCGTCGATAACCACGATCTTCCGGTGAAGGTGGTAGTTGATCCGGTTCCGGGAAATCATGTTTCTCGAGGTGATGAAGGGCAAAACGTCCCCGCCGGCTTCAGTCAGCTGGTTGAACCAGCTCTTGGAGGCCCCGAATGACCCCCAGGCATCGTAGAGGACCCGGACCTGGACTCCCTGCTTGGCTTTTTGGATCAAAAGCTTGAGGAATTCGTTGCCGATGGCGTCGTTATAGATGGTGTAGTATTCAACGTTGATGCTGGACTTGGCCTGGCGGATGTCGGCGAAAAGGTCCCGGAACTTGGCATGCCCGTCAGTGTAAAGTTTAAGCTTGTTGTTTTTGGTAATCGGCGACTCCTGGTCCTTGTCCAGGTACTTGATCAAAATGTGGGCGCTGGGAGAAGTGTCGCTTTGGTCAATTTTCGCCGGGGCCTCGGTGATCATTTTTTGCACGTTGGAGAGGCCAATGTGCTTTTGCCGGTTGATGGCAAAAAGGTTTTCCTGGGAAATCCCCCGGCCGACGAAGCCATAGATGATGAAGCCAAGCACGGGCAGGATGATCAAGACGATCAGCCAGGCCCAGGAGGTGGCCACAGACCGCTTTCTGTGGAAGACGGTCCAGAGGGCCAGGATGGCGTTGGCGAAGAAGATGATGTGCCAAATATCGATCCAAGAGATGGCAGTCACTTTAAAGTCCTTTCTTGATTTTGTCTAAGCCTAAAAAACGGTCCAGGATGCCGATGACGAAGGGCTCGTCATGCATCTGCGAGTGCTCGGCATTTTCGCCGCGGACCTCGACTTCCTGGTAGTAGACCGCGTCCGAGGCCAGGATATAGCGGATGCTTTTGGCGGAAACCACGGAGATGAAGCGGTCGGAATTGGTCGCGTCCAGGACGTTGCCGTAGATGTTCAAAACCCGGATGCTGGGGCTGAAGTCCCGCCGGTGGCGGAGCATGTAGGAATAGTGCGGGGTCATCATGCTGGGCCGGCCACTTTCCGTCAGACGGTTGACATTGGGGATGTCGCCCAGGTACATGACTCCGTTGAAGGGGCCGGCGATCAAAGCGCAGCTGGCCAGGTGGGGGAAGTTTTTCCGCTTGGCATAGCGCATTTCCGTAGCGACCACGCAGGGCGAGCCCAGGGAGTGGGCCACGGCGCTGTAGCGGGTAAAGCCGTATTTTTTGCTCAGAAAAGGCAGGATGAAGCTGAGATAGTAGTTGATAGCCTGGTAACCGGCGATCCGGTCCTTAAAGGCTAATTGGATGATGGGCTGCTTGTCGCCGGTATAGCAGCCGGTCAGCTTGATCCGGCCGGTCAAGTCAGCCTCGACCTTCAAAAAGCGGTAGTCCCCTTTTTGCTTGAGGGCGTCTTCGACCATTACTTTGGTGGTGTAGTCCCCGCCGCGGAAGCCGTGGACGTAGATGATCGGGACCTGGTCAGAGCCGCTGGCCTGGTTTTCAGCCAGGTCGCTGACCCGCTTGCCCCACAGCTTCAGAAAGAGCCGGAAAGGCGGAAAGCTTGCCAGGATGCCCAAGAAGAACATCATGGCCAGGGAGTGGTCCCGGGGGTCGGGATTTTTGCCGCGCTTTTTTTCAGTTTCTTCAGCATACTTTTTAGAATTAAAAAAGAGCACAGTCGCCCCTCCTTTCTCTGATACAATTGCTTTGTAAACATCATACCATTTTAGCAAAAGAGAGGGAGCAGATGAAAGTTTATGTTGTTAAAAAAGGCTACCGACCAGGAATCTACCACAGCTGGCCTGAAGCCGAAGCGCAGGTTAAAGGCTTTCCCGGGGCAGAATACAAGTCCTTTAGCAATATAATGGAGGCCCTGGACTACCAGCAGCTGGACCCGGAAGACGCCCTCAAGGCCTTGCAGGGCGCAGAGGACAAGCTGCAGGCCGCGATCGCCAAGGTCAGACAGGGCGGAAGCAAAAAAGAATTTGCGGCAAGTTCGAAGTACGCCGCCCATATTTTTACCGATGGGGGCTGCCGGAACAACGGGACCCACAAGGGTGGGCACGTGCAGGCAGACGACAAGGCGGCCTGGGCTTATTTGATCGAATACAGTGGCCAGAAGCTGTCCGCCAGCGGCGGCCGTTTTGGGGCCACCAACAACGAAATGGAAATGACTGCTTTTTTGGAAAGCCTGAAGAAGCTGGAAGAACTGGGCTTAAATGACCAGCCCCTCTTGTTCTCTTTAGACTCCCAATACGTCATAAAGGCCGTCAGCGACAACGACCAGGGGCCGGCCTGGATCAAGGGCTGGCAGAGACGGGGCTGGAAGAAGGCGGACGGGTCACCCGTTGCCAACCGCCAGCTCTGGCAGGAGATTGCCAAGGAAATGGCCAATTTTGCCCAGCCGGAATTTGAATGGGTCAAGGGGCACGCCAACAGTGCCGGCAACAACTTTGTCGACGGCCTGCTCAACAAGTACATGGATCAGATGTAGAAATAGAAAAAATCTGTGATGACTTAATGCACAAAAGACCAGCAGATGCAAACAGCAACTATTATGGTTTGGCTACGTAAACTACGGGGCCAGATTTCACAATTTACGGTTTGGCTACGTAAACTACGGGGCCGGATTTTGCGATTTACGGTTTGGTTACGTAAACTACAGGGCCGGATTTTGCGATTTACGGTTTGGTTACGTAAACTATGGGGCAGAATTTTGCGATTTACGGTTTGGCTACGTAGACTACGGGGCTGGATTTTGCGATTTACGGCTTGGTTACGTAAACTACGGGGCAGAATTTTGCTTGTTGACGAAACAGTTCAACTTTACACATTAAGCCAGGACGAAAAAATTCCCCGGTTGAATAACAATGTCATTAAGTGATTGCCATTGACCATAAAGTGGTTCTAAATAAAAACTTGTTCAATATCACACCGTTTGGGTATAATTCTTGAACAAGTTTTTTATTTCCGCGCACGACAAACTCCTCATAATCCTTCTTTAGCCATCCAGCACTTCCGCGTTTATTTTTATTCCGAATCCTACAAAAGTCAAAAGAACTGTACTACCCAAATTTTGGATAATACAGTTCTTTCTTAATGTCAATCCCTTAACTTAATGACCCCGGTTGAATAATCAGGGTCATGTTTTACTTGCTAAAACTAGAGAAGAGGCTGGTAAAGAAGTTAACGATGGCGTCCCAGAGCTTCTGCAGGGCGTTGCGGTTTTCGCTGGTGTTCAGCTTGGCAAAGATCCCCTTGGCGCTCTTCTGGATGGCGCTCATGGCCTGGCTGGCCTGCTGCTTGAAAGAAGAGGAGTTGAGGGCGCCGGAGTCGCGGATTTCAACCAGGATGTTGACGATCTGCTGCTTCTGCTCATTGCTGATCACATTGGTCAGATTGTTATTTTCGATCTGATTGTTGACGATCGTGATGATCTGGTTCTTAGTGATGCTGGGGCCTTTTTGGGACATTTCCTTCTTGGCCCCGGCCACGGCATTGTTCAGCTGGGCGTCGGAGTAGCCGTCCTTGCCCTTGTTTTCCTTGGTGATCCCGCTCAGGGTGTTCAATTCGTCCTGGGCCGCGGTGATTTGCTTCTGGTTCAGCTTCTCCCCACTCTTGGCGTAGGCCTTGTAAATCCCGGCCAGGGCGCCGGAACCGTCGATCGGGATGGCGGAAGTGACGTAGATGTTGGCGTCAGTGATCCCGGCCGTTACCGCCGCGTTTCTGTACTGGTTGGCGGTAATGGTCGTGATGTTGTTTTGCCCCTTGTAGTTAAGGATGCGGACATTGATCCCGCTGCCGGAGCTGGTTTTTTCAATGGCGGCACTGGACCAGACCCCGGAAGAGGAGGTAAAGGTGCTGCCAGACGGGTTCAAGTAGGTAACCAGGTCGCTGCCCGTTACCGTTAAGGTGTTGTAGCTGCTGGAGTCGCTAAGCGCCCCCTTTAAAACGTCCAGGGTGCCCTGTTTTTGGCTGGCAGTTAATGACGTCCCCAGGGTAATGACCGGGGTGGTGTCTTCAGCGGCAGAGACCCTGCCGGCTACTAGGCCCAGGCCCAAAAAGAGGGCGCAGGCCGTGATGATTTTCTTGATTCTTATGTTCATTTTTATAAGTCTCCTTGCTTTCTGTTTTCATGCTCCACCTCCAATTATACTAGAGTTTGTTTTAGGGATATCTCTCTTAGCAAAAATTTAAGCAGGTTGCCGGCCAGGGGCAGACTTTTGAGGAAGATGATATAATGTAAAGGATAGATTTGGAGAGGGGGATGCGGCTTTGCGAGCAAATGCCGACTTGAAGCTGACGGTCATCATGACTGTTTACAACCAAGAGAAATACCTGGCCCGGGCCTTGGATTACTTGCTTGAGCAGAATAACCAGCAGTTCAAGCTGCTGGTTATTGATGACGGCTCGACTGACTCAACCGCGGAAATCGCGGCCAGCTACCAGGACCGCTTCCAGGCTTTCGACCTGGTCAGCAAGACCAATGAAGGGGTGGCCGCCGCCCGGAACTTAGGCCTGGATATGGTTGACACGCCGTATTTTATTTTTCACGATGGAGACGACTGGGTTGAGCCAGACTACACGGATTACTTTATCAAGGCTTTTGACCGCCACCCGGACGATGACATGGTAACCTGCGGTTATTATGTCGACCAGGCAGGGAAGCCGTCCGTGCCGATTACTAAGCCAGTCGAAGGCGAGTTGACCCGGATTGAGGCTGTTTTAAAGGTTTTAGGCAGTGCCCACTCGCCAGTTAAGGGCTACACCTGGAACAAGTGCTACAAGACCCAGCTGGTCCGCCGCCTGCACCTGCGCTTTAACGAGGACCTGGACTTGATGGAAGACCAGGTTTTCAATATTGACTATCTGATGCAGACGGAGGGCTGCTACTACAGCTCCGTGCCGCTCTACCACTACTGGCAAAGAGCCGACAGCGCGGTGCACACGGTCAGCTGGGACCACTTTTGGAGCATCGTGGGAGCCAATATTTCGATTTACAAGAGCATTTTTTCCCACTTGTGGCAGAAGCTGCTCAGCAAGCGGCCGCAAACCCAGGAATACCAAGGCAGTTATGTAAGGGAAAGGATCAAAGATGATCATCAAAGTTAATGGAGTCGATCTTTACTACCAAAAGCTCGGTCAGGGCAAGCCCTTGATCCTGCTGCACGGCCACCACTTGGACGGTGGAATGTACAGCAAGGTGATCGCGCCTTTGTCACTGTACTACACGGTCTACACCCTGGACATGAGGGGGCACGGCTTAAGCGGCGGTGACGGGGCTGAGCACTACCAGACTGAAGTGGAAGATTTGGCCGTCTTTATCAAGGAGCTGGGCCTGGAGAAACCATACGTCTTTGGCTATGATTCCGGCGGTCTGGTGACCTTGATGCTGGCCAGCCAGCAGCCCGATATTTTAGGCAAGGCAATCGTGGCCGGGGTCTTTATCGACGGCCGGGGGATCCACAAGTACCACTACTTGACTGAAGGGGTCCGGCGCTTTCTCCGCTTTGACCGCGACAGCCGGGTAGAACTTACCGAATCCTACATGGAGCCGGAAAGCCTGGAGCAGATCAAGATTCCTGTTCTCTGCGTGGTTGGGGAAAATGACTGGGTCAAAGTCGAACATGTCCGCTGGTACAGCAGTTTGATTCCAAATGGCCGTCTGGCCTTGATGCCGCGGCAGACCCACGATTCCTACGTGGTAGGCAGCTTGAAGATTTTGGACTTGATCAAAGATTTTTACAAGGAATAAAGAGAAAAAGGCCGATCAAAGCCGAACCTTTGCTATAATGTTACTGTAGATACAATAGATTCTGTTAATGAGAGTGTTTCTAAGGGGCTCATGATGACATCAATTACAAAAGAAGAAATTCATAAGTTGCTCAACCCGATGAAGGTGATCGGGCTCGGCGGCAATCCGCAATTGAACGAAAAGGTAGCCAGCACGCTGGGCGTTCCTTTGATCGAAACGACGGTTCACCACTTCAGCGACGGTGAAATCCAGGTCAACATCGCGGAAAGTGTCCGGGGCTGTGACGTCTTCGTCATCCAGTCAATTCAAGATCCGGTCAATGAAAACTTCATGGAACTGGAAATTGTCCTGGATGCCCTCCACCGGGCTTCAGCCCACACGGTCAACTGCGTGATCCCGTACCTGGCCTACTCTCGTTCCGATACCAAGACCCGGTCCCGGGAACCAATCACGGCCAAGCTGATTGCCAACCTGCTCCAGCTGACCGGGATCGACCGGGTATTGACCATCGACTTGCACGCTTCCCAAATCCAGGGCTTCTACAACGTGCCGGTTGATCACCTGCACGCGATGCCGCTTTTGGCTCAATACTTCCTGGACAACGGGATCGCGGCCAAGGATGACGACGACGTGGTCGTTGTTTCACCAGACCACAGCGGCACCAAGCTGGCCCGGGTCTTCGGCCAGTACTTCAACGCGCCGATCGCCATCGTTGACCAGCGCGGGGCCCGCTACGACGACAGCGTCCACGACATGATCGGTGACGTTAAGGGCAAGAAGTGCATCATCGTTGACGACTTGATCGACACTGGCACCCGCCTGGCTTCATCAACCCGGTCAGTCTTCGCTGCCGGCGCGACCAAGGTTTACGCGGCTGCGACCCACGCCTTGCTTTCACAAGACGCGATCAAGATCTTGAATGGCTTGCCGCTGGAACAAATCGTGGTTACGGATACCGTTAAGCATGAGAAGTATCCTGACCGGATGGTCCGGATCTCAGTTGACCGCCTGCTGGCCAAGGGGATTGACCATATTTACAACGATCGCTCAATTCACGACATTTTTGATGAACAAAACCGCTTCACCAAAGACTAAGGCGCGATCAACAGGGAGACCGCTAGCGGTCTCCCTTTTTGCTTATATTATTTCTATTGCTTATTTTTGGAATGTGACTTAATTAAACAAGAAAAATAACAGATTTGGGTAAAATCAAGCGTTATTGCAGTGATTGGGCAAGGAAATCTTGTTATAATTTTATTAACTTTTACAGAGAGGATGAGATGATCGATGGCAAGAAGAAAGAACATGCAGAGACGGCGGGAGATCTTGGACAACACCTTCCGCTTGATCAGAGCCAATGGCTTTGATCATGTTTCCTTGCAGATGATCGCGGAGAACTCAGGAATTTCCAAGTCTCTGCTGCAGTCTTACTACCCTCACAAGGCAAGACTGATGACTGACATTGTCAGAAATCTGTTCAATACCATGTGGGACCAGGTAGAAGTAAACTATCACGCGCCAAAGAAGAACCCCTTCACCCGGGTGGACGCTTTGATCTACACGATCGTGACTTTGGGGATGACGGACAAGGGCCTGGACCGGGTAATTACAGAGGCCTTTACTGACCAGACTTCTTTGGACAACTGGAGCCGGATGCTGAACGAATGGATGAAGTCCCACCATGCTTTTTCCGAATACAGCAACTACCAGGAAATCCGGACCGGGATTGCCTTTATCGTTACGGGGGTTGGCCGTTTGTATCGTGACCGGGAAAAGCACGGCCTTAACGCCGAACAAATGGCGGACTACTCAACCAGTTCCCTGATGTACAGCTTTTTGCACGCGGACCCGGAAGAAATCAACGCCGTGCTGGAAGAAGGCCACGGGATTATTGACGACAGCAACATCGGTGAGGTCCACCACGCGATCGACACCATGTTTGACGAAGGCAAGGTAATTTACAGTTAGGAGCAAGCGCATGGCAGAAAGTTCCGGAACGCACAGACGAAGGAACAACTATGAAATCGTGGACAACGCGTTAGAATACAAGCGTCCCTTGGCCTTTATAGCTTTCTTATTGCTCAGCTTGCTGCTGGCCACGGGAACTTTTCTGAATCCCGCTTTTATGAAGGAGACCATCAAGACCGACAGCAACACGGTCGTGGTCAGCCAGCAGGTCAACAGCCACTTCAACCGCCTGGCCACGATCGTCAACGGGTCCAGCGATGAAAAGAACCTGATCTCTGATGACCAGGCCAGGGAAGTTGCCGACTTGATCATTGACTACAAGTACGGCTGGCACTTTATCCATACCAGCAATCTGGACCTGGCCAAAGACATCAAGGCCGTGATCTTGAAGAAGGAGCAGACGGACACCGACCAGGTGACCGCCATCCGCAAGAAACTGAAAAAGCAGAGCAATTCTTCAGTCTACATCGTCAGCAACGCCTTTGACCTGGCCACGGTCATGTTAGAAGCCAACTTGATCACGATCATCCGGATCGTCAACCTGCTGGTGATCCTGCTCTGCCTGGTGGCCGTAGTCTCGATTTTGCGGGAGGCTTTTGCCAGCCACACCAAGCAGGCAGTGATTCATGACATGACAGCCGGGCTGATGTGGACCGCCTTTTGGTTCATCCTGGTCTACGGGCTCTTGGCCATGCTGCCGATCTTTATGGACACTTCGGTCATTACCGTGGCGGACCTGGGCTACTGGCTGGAAATTGCCAGCGGAGTCTTCCTGGACTTCGTGATCGCCGGCGTCATTTTATACGTTGTCAGCGCCATTCCATGGCAGGCGACTTCAAGATAGCAAAAAGGCAAAGCCGTTGGGCTTTGCCTTTTTAGTTTGCTATTTAAGGATGGTGATCTGCTTGCCTTTAGCGGCGATGTAGCCATCCTTTTTTAATTTGGAGAACTCCCGGCTGAGAGTTTCAGGGGTGATGCCCAGCAGGCTGGCCAGGTCCTTCTTCTTCAAGGGGAGAGTGAAGGTGTCGGAGCCGGCTTCGTCAGCGTAGTCTTTCAAGCTGGCGTAGAGGCGGGGACCAGCTTCCAGGCTGTTGCGGCGCATGGCGTTCTTTTGCGCGCTGACCAGGCGCTTGCCGAACTCATTTAAGAGGTGCAGGGAAAGCTCTGGGGACTTGAGAAGGAGGTCTTGGAAGTCGGAATAGTCGATGGAACAGGCCGTGCTGTCTTCCAGGGCTTCGATGAAGAGGTCGTCGTTTTCCGTGTCAAAGAGGTTTTCTTCCCCGTTGATATCACCTTCCTGCATCAGGCTGAGGACCTGCTCATGGCCATCGGGGCTGAGGCTGTAAACCTTGGCCCGGCCTGAATCCAGGGAGATGACCGATAAGCGGCCGTCGCCCGGGGCATGGATCAAGCTCCCTTTTTTAAAAAAATGTTGGTGGGTCGAAATATGAACCAAGTCCTGGCGCAGGTCCAGGGGGAGGCTCTTAAAAATCGGCACGTGGCTGATACAATTTAACTCGTCGTGTTGGTGCATAGTTGTCTGTTTTGCTTTAACTTATACTCTTACTTGTTTACTTCTTCTTACTAGACTTTTTGGCAGCTTTCTTACTGGTCTTCTTAGCCTTAGACTTTTTACTGGACTTTTTCGATTTAGCCTTAGCCTTAGACTTTTTACTAGACTTTTTCGATTTAGCCTTAGCCTTAGCCTTAGTTTTCTTACTAGACTTCTTACTAGTCTTCTTAGCCTTGCTAGTTTTCTTAGTCTTGCCGGTCTTCTTGACTGCCTTGGCATTGGTGATCTTCCTGCTCTTGACGGTGGAGATGTTCTTGCCAACCTTGTAGAGGTACTTGGCCAGGCCCTTGTTTTGCAGGTCCTTCTGGCTGACCTTGTTCTTGCTCTGGGTGCTGGAAGAGGAGACCTTGCTTGAGTAGGTCTGGCTGCTGCTCTGCTTGAAGAGCTTGAAGCTGTAAGTGGCCAGGTTGCCGGCTCTGACCGTGTACTTGTGGCCGGCCGTCAGCTGCAACTTGCTTGGGTAGTAGGTGATCACGGTCTGGAAGTTGCCAAAGCCGTACTCGCTGTAGTTGGCCACCTGGCTGGCGGTGACTGTCTTGCCGGTGTCATCGTCAGTAACGGTGATCTTTGGGGTTGAGGTCACGACCTTGTTTGAAAAGTATAAAGACCAGGCGATGTTTTGTCCATTTAAAAGTTCCAGGGGGAAGACCCCAGCGTTTGGATAGGCCACCATTTCCCGGCTGGCAGTTCTCGCGCTGTCGCCTACATTTAAAACCTGGTTGACTGAGTAGCGGTAGCCGTTGGTCCCGTAAGCTGCCCCGACTGAAATCTTGCTTAAGCGGGTGGAGAGCAGCCAGGCCCGGTGGCCTGTGTCAGACCCTGACAGGTTGTAGCGGTCGGTCAAAAGGTCAGTCACGACGTCCCCGGCTGTCTGCGGGCTGGCATTGAAATTGAGGTTGGCTGAGTTGGAGACGTCCTGGGCCAAAAGCCAGTTCTTCTTGGAAATGTAGCTTGGCCGCTTCTCATTCGGCAGCCCGTGCTGGTTGACGAACGGGTTGGCATTGATGGCAGCCATGACAGCGGCTGTCATCTGGGCATTCTTGTTGCCCTGGCTGGTCGTCTTGACGGCGGTTAAGCCGAAGAGGTCACGGTAGTAGTTGATGTAGGCGACTTGCTCGTTGATGTAGCTGGACTTTAAGCTGCCCGCCTTGAACTTCTTCTTCAAGGAAGGCTTGCTGGCATAGATATTCTGTTGGGTGTAGACGGCCTTGCTCAAGGCCTGGTATTCTCTTTGAAAACGGAGCAGCTCTGCCTGTTCCTGTGGCGTGAATTCCGCCGCCTGGACAGCCGTAGGCCCTACTACCAGAAAGATTGCCGGCAGTAAAAGCAGTACTAGTTTATGACGCATCTTCCTCAACCCCTTTCTAGTTTATATTATAGCTGATTTTTTGCTTTTTTCGCTATTAAGCGCTTTCGCTAAAAAAGCTTAAAATTTGCCCGGAAAGTGCGCCAAAAGACCGAGTTTTCGGTATAATACAGAGTTGATAAAAGGAGACGAAACAATGACGAAAAAAACACAAGTTGGTTTGATTTTTGGTGGGAACTCCTCCGAATACGAAGTTTCAATCACTTCAGCCGGCAACATCTACAAGGCAATCGACAAGGACAAGTTTGACGTCCACCCGATCTGGATCACGAACTCCGGCTACGTGGCCAGTGAAGCTGATTCATACAAGGTTCTGGAAGAGCCAGGCTACATGGTGGAAAAGGCTGACAAGACAGCCAACCTTTCCAACTTGATCGAGCTGGCTTCCCGGCCGGAACTGGACGTGCTCTTCCCAATCGTCCACGGCAACCTGGGTGAAGACGGGGTCCTGCAGGGGCTCTTCCGCCTGATCGACAAGCCTTTCGTCGGGGTTGACGTTTTGGCGGCAGCCGTAACCATGGACAAGGAATTTACCAAGATCCTGGCCCAAAGAGCCGGCGTGCCGGTAGCCAAGTGGGTATCCATCAAGCGCTACGAATACGAAGACGCCAAGAACCAAAAGCTCAGCTATGACTGGGTCAGCGGCCAGCTGGGCACCAGCAACCTCTTCGTCAAGCCGTCCAACCAGGGTTCGTCTGTCGGCATCACCCACGTGACCGATGACAGCAATTACGCTGAAGCTTTGGCTGAAGCCTTCAAGTACGATGACAAGGTTTTGGTTGAAGAAGGGATCGTCGGCACTGAAGTTGAAACTGCCGTTTTGGGCAATGACCACCCGGTAGTTTCCGGGGTCGGCCGAATCATCAACGCCGACAACACTTGGTACAGCTACGAAAACAAGTACAGCGAAGAATCAACCACGACCCTGCAGATCCCAGCCCAGATTCCAGAAGAAACTGCCAAGAAGGTCCGGGAAAACGCCTTGAAGATCTACCAGATCACTGAATGCAGCGGCATGGCCCGGGTTGACTCCATGCTTAGAGAAAGCGACGGGGAAGTTATCTTCAACGAATTGAACGCCCTGCCAGGCTTTACCAACATCAGCATGTACCCGAAGCTGTTTGAAGAAGCCGGGATTTCTTACCCAGACTTGATTACCCGCTTGATCGAGCTGGCTGAAGAGCGCTACGCCCACAAGAAGACCCTCCTGCACAAGCACGACTAAGAAAAAGTACTTTGAAAGTTTAGTTTTTTGCGAAAGAAAGTCAGAACATGAGTGAGATAAGTGAGCAGATGAAGACCAGTGAAGCCGCTCAGGCCCTTGGGGTCAGCGAAAACACCCTGCGCAAGTATTCGCAGGCGGTGGAAAAGGCCACATCACCCGCTTACTTTCCCCGGGTCAAGAATGCCCGCCGCTACCGGCCGGAAGACTTGGACAAGCTGAAGCAAATGCAGGACTTGGTCAAGGAAGGCCAGAAGGTTGACCAGGCTGCCCGGAAACTTTTTGCCAGTGAAAAGGAAGAAGCACCAGTAAAAACCGCCCGGGAAGACCAGCTGGAAGCCGCCCTGGCCGCTAAGGACCAGGAAATTGCTGAGCTGAAAGAGCAGCTGTCCCGGCTGACAGCGGCTAAGGCAGAAAAAGCTGCTGAAAAGCAGATTGATTCCCTTGAGCTAGCTGATGATGTCTTGGACCTACCGGATTTTGATGACGGCTTTTTGGAAGATAAGCCGGTCACCCCGGAGCAGAAAAGGGCCCAGGTCGTGGCTGACATGGCCAAGAGTGATGAGGAGGTCCACAGGGAACTGCTCAGCCGGGTCCAGGAAAACGCGGCCAAGGGGGCGCCAACCTACCGGACCCTGGCTGACATGCAGCTGGCACCCAAGAAGACTCCCTGGTGGAAGAAAATTTTCAAATAATAACGCAAATTGCTAAATTATACTTAAAAATCAAAGGGGACCGCGAAAGCGGTCCTTTTTTTGCACTAAAATAAAAAGTGCTGAAAACTAAAACAAAAAACAGAAAGGCAAATACAAAGAGGATGGAAACGAAAAAGCAGCGCTTCCTGGCCGCCCTGGTTCTGCTGGTCCTGGGTCTGGGCCTGGCCGCGCTGACCTATTTTAAGACGAGCGGCTACAAGAACCCGGTGGCGGTGATCACGGACACGAAGATCAAGGACCGCCTGCTGAAAAAAGAAACTGATATTTACGGCAACAAGGATGAAGAGCGCCGGCAGTACTTGCACGTTCAGGTCTTGACCGGCAAGTACAAGGGGCAGACTTTTGAAACGGTCAACACCTACTACCCTTCCCAGCTGGTCACCCAGAAGTACCGGGCCGGCGAGCGGGTCTTCGTCACGGTGACTGACGGCAGCCTGGCCCTTGTTTCGCCAAAAAGAGACTGGATCCTGGTCATGACCTTGGCCATTACTTTGTCCTTGATGGTGGCCGTAGTTGGCCGGCGGAGCTGGCACTTGATCGTTTCCATGGCCATCAGCTGGATCTTGTTTTACTGCTTGATCCTGTGGGACGTGGCGGTCAACGGGGCCGGAATCATCTGGATGTTCTCCCTGGCCGACATCGTCTTCTCCTTCTTCAGTCTGGCTATCGTGCAGGGGGTTAACAAAAAGATGCTGGTTACCTGGCTGGCGACCTTACTCGGGGTCTTTGTCTCTTTTGCCCTCTGCTACGCCGTTATTAAACTGACTGGGGAGACCTACCTCAACTATGAAATGGGCGACTACGCCACCCAGGACACGCGGGGGATCTTCATGGCCCAGGCCCTGCTGGGGGTACTTGGGGCAGTTATGGACGAGGCGACGGACATCGTTTCCAGCCTTTATGAACTGACCCAGCACAAGCCCGAGATTACCGTTAAGGAGCTTTTAGCCAGCGGACGGACGATGGGGCAGGAGATCATGGGGCCTTTGATCAATGTTTTGGTCTTGATCTTCATTTCTGAAGCCCTGCCGGAAAGCATCCTGTACTTCCGGGACAACAACACTGTCGCGACGACTTTTAACTTCACCATGTCCTTAGGGGCGACGCAGAGCGCAGTTTCAGCGATCGGGATCGTTCTGACCATCGTTTTTGCCAGTCTCTGCAGCCTCCTCTTTTTAAAAAAGCCGGAGAAAGGGGGTAAGCAAGAATGAGCAGCCTTGGCGCATTAATCATTGTTTTAGCTATCTTGATGACCATCATCGGCGGGGAAACCGGGATTCGCAGCTTCTTCAGCGTCTTGATCAACAGCCTCTTGCTGGTCCTGGTGGCCATGCTCATCTCCTGGGGCTTGAGTATTCCAATTATTACCGCGATTTTCGTGCCCCTCAAGCTGGTCACGATCATCTTCCTGGGCACCCATGACTATACCGTGGCCAAAAATTCATTCTACGCCTCTTTGATCGTTTTAGCCCTCGTCAGCGTCTTGATCTTGGGCATCCAATACCTGGCCCAAGCTGCCGGTCTGGGACCGGAAGCCGGGGAAATCCTCCTGGGCCACTCCCAGATGCCGGGGATCAGCTACGGGCAGATCGCCGTTACCGTGGCTATTTTCTCCGCCCTTGGGGCGGTGGCGGAAGCCGCCGTGTCGATGAGTTCGGGGATTTTGGAACTGAAGAAGGCCAAACCGGATATTACGGAAGAGCAGCTGATGAAGAGCGGGGCAGCTATCGGCTACGACGTTTTGGGCACGGCCATGAACACCATCATTTACGGGATGTTTGGCAGCTTTTTGTCCCTCTTTTTATGGTATTACCGCCTCCACTATTCCTTTAGTGAGGTAATTAATGATAAACTTTTTGTAAACGAAGCACTGATCATCATGTATTCTCTGCTCGGTGTCCTGCTGACGGTTCCTTTGGCGACCTTTTTGCTGGCCAAGGGGATGAGCCGGCAAAGTGAGGCAAAAAATAGAAACGAAAAAACTAGAGATCAAGAACTTTAACGGCCGGACCTACCAGCTGCAGACCTATACGGTTAAAAGTAACCATGCCCCCTTAAACCAGCTCCGCTCCCTAGCCATCGTGGTGCCGGGCGGCTCCTTCACCCATCTCTCCGTCAAGGAAGGGGAGCCGGTGGCCCTGGCCTATGTCAGCCGGGGCCTTGCCGCCTAACCGAAAGCTGGTCGACACGGCCCTGGGGGTAACTCCTAAGACGCCGCCGACCTTCATCTTCCAGTCCTGGAACGACGCGATCTGCCTGCCAACCAATGCCATGGCCTATGAAGAAGCCTTGTTCAAAAACAAAGTCAAGTGCGAGGCCCACATGTTTGACATCGGCTACCACGGCTACTCTTTGGCCACCCCGGAATTGTCCACGGAAGACATCTTCTGGCAGGGCAACCCCCATACGGCCCGCTGGTTCAATTTGAGCCTGGAGTGGCTGGAACATCTTTTCTCCGGGATCAACTATGATGAAAACAAGGACAAGCTGACCCAGATTTACCAATAGACGAAAAATGAATTTATTATTTACGAGAGCTGCCCTGGCAGCTCTTTTTTGATTAAAAGGTGTGCTCAAACTCGTGTCTTTAGACATGAGTTAAGCACGCAAAAACGCCCCATTGGGGCGTTTTTTAGTTTCTCTTTCTTCTCTTTCTTTCCAACTCGCCATACTTGCCATTCTGCTGTTTTTTCATGGCTGCCGTGTACTGAGATGCAATGTAATTTTTAACGACTTCTTTGCTCATGTCACCTAAGGTGCTCATAAAATAGCTTGGTGACCAGAGGTGGCCGCCCCACAGCATCTGCTTAGTTTCCGGGTGCAGCTCGAACCATTTCCGGGCTGTCCAGCCTTTCAGCCCTTTAACTACGTCTACGGGCCTCTGTTTTGGCGAAAATGAAATAAGCATGTGAACGTGATCGGGCATTACTTCCATTTCCTGGATCTGGATGTCCGACATATCCGCTCTTTTTTGGAGCAGCCCTTTCATTTCTTCAACCTTTTCTGGGCTATCAAAGACTTCTTTCCGGTACTTGGTCACGAAAACTAGATGGAAATTGAAGTTATAAACGCAGCCTCTTTCATGGACGATCATAGTGTATGCCACCTTTCTTTGTGGTATAATTATAGCATAAAGTAGGACGAAAGAAGGTGTGCATCTGTGTCTAATGAAGAAAAGTATGGATTTACCAGACAATACCATGTGTTGCTGACTGACAAGCAAAAAATCCAGCATGAGAAAGCGTTGAAAACTCAGAATGCTTTGTTTCAGTACGCTTTAAAGTATCTCTTTAAGACTTATGGCGTTAAGCATATCGGACGCCCTATGCCATTTAGCCAAAAGCCCATTCAGTACGTACTTAACAAAATTAAAACTGGCTTTATCAAGGACAAGTACGGCTTGGCACGTTGGAAGAAGTCAGTGCTGTTTTTGTCGTCTCATTCAGCCGATGAGTTTCTCAAGACCGTCTACACCAACTTCTCACAGTATCGCAAGCGCTTGGTGAAAGCAGACAAGAGCATGGACGAGAAGGCTCGCTATAACTTCAAGATGAACGTAACTAAAGATAAGTACGGCAAGCACAAGAACCAGCTCCACAAATCTTGGTACCGCAAGGGATCGATCAACTTTTTGAGAAACAGCGCAAGCTTTAGAACCATCACCTCACAAAAGCTTCCAGAAGATTCTAAAGGAGGCATCAGAATTGAGGACAAGCATACAGACAACCACACCTTCTTAACAGTAGCCGACTTTGGTACTGTCGAAGTCATTGAAGACTTGTCCGAATTAAACTTGAAGGACATTGCTTTGACAAAGATAAAGAAGCTTCCAGATGGTTCTTACAGACTGCAGCTGACCTTTTCTCTGCCCCGCAAGAAGCAGAAGTCAAAAACTATTCAAGGCTTTGACTGGAACATGGCTGGCAATGAGGCTTTTTGCTCATCAGACGGCAAGCGGATCAAGGTATCAGACGCCGCAATCAAGCGAGCTGACGAATATGAGCAGAAGATCAATGCAATTAAGTCAGCGCGTGATCTGGAAGGAAATGCCCACGGGCAAAGCAAGCTGTATCGCAAGCTTGACCGCAGACAGCAGAAGATCAATGCAAAGCGCTCGAACATGCTTACCAACGAATACCGCCATCTGGTACACGAAGTAGTCGATGACTGCGACACGATCGTCGTTGAGAAATTGGATGCCTATGAGATGCGCAAGCGTGGGAAAGGCTCTGCTCAAAGAAAAGGCATCAATCGCAGACTGGCGGTCCTCAAGCCATATGAGCTGATGACTATTTTAGAGTCGCTTGTAAAGAAGCAGAACAAAAGGTTTGTCAAAGTGGATTCATTTTGGACAAGCAAGGCATGCCACGACTGCGGATACATCAACAAAGATCTCAAAGTTGGTCAGAAAGAATGGCAGTGTCCAAGTTGCAAGAAGACGGTAGACAGGGATTTAAACGCAGCAAGAAACATATTAGATTGGGGGATTCATCCAGAGCATCACGCAAAGCTGAAGAAAACGGCCGAAGAAGGAAAAAATCTTAGCCCTTCGTCACTGGTGACGGAAGTCTAAGATTAAAGCACTAAAAACAGCCCGGGCGAAACGGAACAATCGTCCTTAGCACTAGACGGTGTTATCTGCGTAATCTTCTGAGCGAGTCAAAACGAAGACGAGATGACATTGGGCAGTTGTGAAACTAACCTAAACACTCTGAGTACTTCTAAGAGTTGTCGATCTTACGTGTAATGTGTTGGGTGGCCCCCAGATTCCTGCGACTTTAGTCGTAGGAGGTTCAATTGGTTAGCGGTAACTGCTTGCATCCGTACCTGTTTTCCCTATACTAAACTTGTAGAAAAAAATGACAGCGCTTCAGCTGAATTTAGATGAGAGTTTGAGGAAATAAAATGACAGCAGAAAAGCAAAAGCAAGAACCATGGTGGAAGCAGGCCGTGATCTACCAGATCTATCCCAAGTCCTTCCAGGACACTAACGGCGACGGGGTCGGCGACCTGCGGGGGATCATCAAGCGGCTGGATTACCTGCAAGACTTGGGCATCGACGCCATCTGGCTCTGCCCGGTCTACAAGTCGCCAGGCGTGGACAACGGCTATGACATCGCTGACTACGAAGCCATCGACCCCCAGTACGGGACCATGGCGGACATGGAAGAATTAATCAGTGAGGCCAAGAAGCGGGGGATCCGGATCGTGATGGACCTGGTGGTCAACCACACCTCCAACCAGCACCCTTGGTTTATCGAGGCCCGGAAAAATCCATCCTCTTCGGAACACGACTACTATGTCTGGGCGGACAAGGCCAATGAACTCAAGTCAGCTTTTTCCGGCAGCGCCTGGGAATATGATGGCCAGGTCGGCCAGTACTACCTCCACCTTTTTGCCAAAGAGCAGCCGGATTTGAACTGGAAGAACCCGGCCCTAAGGCAGAAGGTCTATGACTTGATGAACTTCTGGATCGACAAGGGGATTGGGGGCTTCCGGATGGACGTGATTGAACTGATCGGCAAGGTCCCGGAAGAAGAGATTACCGCTAACGGCCCCAAGCTGCACGACTACCTGCAGGAGATGCACCGGGAGACTTTTGGCGACCGGGACTTTTTGACAGTCGGGGAAACCTGGGGGGCAACTTTAGACAACGCTCCCCTGTATAGCGACCCGGACAGAAAAGAACTGTCCATGGTCTTCCAGTTTGAATTCACGGAATTGGACAAGCAGGCCGGCAAGGAAAAGTGGGACACCAAGCCCCTTGACTACGGCGACTTGAAGAATGTCCTGGCCAAGTGGCAAAAGCTGGACTTTAACCACAGCTGGAACAGCCTCTTTTGGAACAACCACGACCTGCCCCGGATCGTGTCCCGCTTTGGCAATGACCAGCAGTACCGCGAGCGCAGCGCTAAGATGCTGGCCCTTCTCCTGCACGGTTTGCGGGGGACCCCTTATATCTACCAGGGTGAGGAAATCGGGATGACCAACTGTCCGGTTTCGGCTATCGACGAGGTAGAAGACATCGAAGCCCGGCGGATGTACCAGGAACGGCTGGCAGAGGGCTGGAAGAAGGAGGACTTGATCAAGGCCATCAATGCCCGGGGCCGGGACAATGCCCGGACCCCAATGCAGTGGGATGCTTCAGCTTCCGCCGGCTTTACCAGCGGCCGGCCATGGCTGGCGGTTAACTCCAACTGCCAGGAAATAAACGTAAAAAATGCATTGAATGATCCAGATTCAATTTATTATTTCTATAAGAAGCTGATTGCCCTCCGCCACCAGGAACGGATTTTGACCGATGGGTCCTTTGAACTCTTGGACACGGCAGATGCCGTCATGGCCTACCACCGGGAAAACGCGGAAGACAAGTGGCTGGTAGTCTGCAACTTGACTGGCGAGGAGCAAGAAGTTTCCCTGCCAGATAAGGTCAAGGAAGTCATTCTGGCTAACGGGCCTGTCCCGGAAGACCTGTCTAAGGCTCTTTTACCCCCTTACGCGGCCTTTCTTTGCCGGGTGGAAAAATAAGTCCTTTATCTAAAGGCTTTAATCGATAATCTAATTTTTTGAAAGCGAATTTTTTTACTTACAAAAAATATACTATTTTGTGTTAGAATCTAGCATAGGAAGTGAAGAAGAAAAAGTTAGACTAGAGTCCTTGATGGGAGGAAATTTGCTTGAAGAGAACCGCTACTTTAGAAGATGTGGCTCGCAAGGCCCATGTGTCGAAGATGACCGTTTCAAGAGTGATCAACCACCCCGAACTGGTTGCTCCGGAACTGCAGGTGGTCGTTGAAGACGCCATGCACAAATTGAACTACCACCCCAACAACGCGGCCCGGGCCTTGGCCAAGAACCAGACCAGCGTGGTGAAGTTCGTGATTTTAGAAGACGTTGACGATACAGACCCTTACTTTACCAATGTCTTGTTTGGCATGGCGACAGAGTTGAAGAAGCAGAACTATTCCCTCCAGCTGCTCTTGAAGGGGAGCCAGCTAGACCAGGGGGCAGCTGACGGCTACGTGATCACCGGAGCTAGGACTGATGATTACCCCCAATTGAACGAGCTTAAGCAGCCTTTCGTCCTGTTTGGCGAGAACCGGGGCGGCTACGACTTTGTCGACACCAACAACTTGCTGGGTGAGACCATGGCGACCAAGTATGCCTTGAAGGCTGGCTACCGGAGCGTGGTTTTTATCGGTATCGATGTCCGTGAGGCTTTTGAATTTTCCAGAGAAGCTGGTTATGTCAACACCATGCAGCAAAACAAGAAGATTCCCAGCGTCTTCCGGGTGGAAAACAGCTTAGCCGCGGCCCGCGAGTTCATCCAGGAACACTTGGGCGAATTTCCCAAGAACACCTGCTTTGTCTGCGGCAGTGACCGGATTGCCATGGGGGTCATCCAGGCCCTGGTGGAGGCGGAAGCCAAGATTCCGGAAGACTTTGGCGTGATCGGCTATGACGGGGTCCTTTTGGACCGGCTGTCATCGCCGACGATCACGACCGTCAAGCAGAACCTCTGGCTGATCGGCGAGAAGCTGGCGGAACTCATTTTAAGAAAAATTGCCCAAAACGGCGCGCCGCAAGGGGAGGTCTTTATCGAACCGACCTTGAGCGAGGCCGAATCAACCAAATAGTGACTGAAGCATCCTAAGGGATGCTTTTTTCATTGCCTTTTGTTACCGATAACAGACAGGTCAGGCTTGTAAGCGCTAACTGTTATTTGGTTAAATTTCTACTGGAGGAAAAAGAAACATGACTAAGCAGGATGCATGGCAAAAGAATGCCATTATTTACCAAATTTACCCGAAATCATTTCAAGACAGCAACGGTGACGGCATCGGCGACTTAAACGGCGTCCGCCAGCGGATTCCTTACTTAAAGCAGCTGGGCATCACCGCCGTTTGGCTGAACCCGATCTACCAGTCACCGGGCGTTGACAACGGCTATGACGTCAGCGACTACTACAAGATCGACCCGATCATGGGGACCATGGCAGACTTTGAAGCACTTGTTAACGACCTGCACCAGGCCGGGATCAAGCTGATCATGGACTTCGTTTTGAACCACACGTCTGACCAGCACCCTTGGTTCAAGGCCGCGGTCAGTGACCTGGCCAGCCCTTACCGGGACTACTACATTTTTGCCGGTAAAAACGGGGTCCGGCCGAACAACTGGGGCAGCTTCTTTGGCGGCAGTTGCTGGGCAGCTGACCCGGCCGGGACGGGCCAGTCCTACTTCCACCTTTTTGCCAAGGAAATGCCGGATTTGAACTGGAAGAATCCAGCTGTCCGCGAGGAAATGTTCAAGGCGGCTGAATTCTGGCTCAAGAAGGGGGTCGACGGCCTGCGCCTGGATGCCTTCATCCACATCGCCAAGGCCGACCTGCGCCAGTCCTACCCAAGTGAGGACGACAAGCCGGTCATCGCGGAAGACTTTTTCGCCAACCGGCCGGAAGTGCAGGAATGGCTGGCACCTTTCTGCGCCCGCCTGCGGGAAGAATTTCCAGACCTCCTGCTTTTAGGGGAAGCAGCCAGCGCCAGCATCAACCTGGCGGCAGACTACACTGATCCTAAGCGGAATTTGATGGACTCAGTCATTACCTTCCGCTACTTTACGGAAAAAGAAGATTCAGTTAACCCGGACTTCAGCGGCCAATACCAGCCAAAAGAGTTTGACTGGCTGGCCTTCAAGCAAACCCAGACTGTCTGGCAGCAGACCCTGTCAGCCGCGCCGACCCTGTACTGGAGCAACCATGACATGGCCCGCCTGGCCACCCGGGTCGCCAAGACCCCGGTCCAGCAGCGGTCTTTGGCCATGGCCATGTACCTGGAGCGGGGGATCCCGGTGATTTACTATGGGGAAGAATTAGGCCTGCACAACCTGGAATTTGATAATGCAGACCAGTTTGCTGATGAGACGGTGGCTGACTTCGTCAAGGAAGCCGGCGAGGCCGGGGTAGACGAAAAGACGGCCTTGGAAATGGCCAGCCAGACCCACAAATTGCCGGCCCGGGGGCCAATGCCTTGGGACGAAAGCCAGTATGGCGGCTTTAGCACTGCTGAGCCTTGGCTGACGGGCAGAAGCCGGGACAAGGTCAGCGTGGCCAGCGAAGACGCGGACCCAACCAGCATGCTCAACTTCTACCGGCAGCTTTTGAAATTGAAGCAGACGCCTTTGTTTACCAAGGGCAGCTACTACCTGCTGGATACTAAGCCCGACCTTCTGGTCTACCAGCGGGATTTAGGGGATGAGCGTGCTTTAGTGGTCGTTTCCCTCAGCGCCAAGAAGGAGCATCTGACCCTGCCAGAAGAACTGACTCCGGTCTTAACTGCCGGCAGCATCAACCTGCAGGGCAAGGAACTGACCCTGATGCCTTTTGCCGGAGCAGTTTTACAAAAGAAAAAATAAGCAATAAAACAAGCAGCAAATAACCAACGTGATGATTTTTTAGCGAGGAAACAGAAAAAATGCAAACAGCAGCAGTTAGACACAGACCTGAAAGCGAAGATTGCTATCTGGTGACGACGGAGACCATGAAGCTGCGCCTGCACACGGGCCGCGACGTCAAGGAAGTTTACGTTCACTATTGTGACGTCCACGAACCCTTGACCAACTTGAAGAAGCAGGTCATGGACCTGGCCGGCCACGGCCAAGTAAACGACTACTGGGAAACGACGGTGACTTTGCCTTTGCACCGGGCCCAGTACGTCTTTGAAATCCACGGTGAAGACGGTGAGAAATGGGTTTACGGTGACCGGGGCTTCAGAAAGAACGAAAAGGAAACTTACGAAGACCCGAACAACTACTTCAAGCTCCCTTACTTCCACGCGGTTGACATGACCAAGAGCCCGGACTGGGTCAAGGAAACGGTTTGGTACCAGATCTTCCCGGAACGCTTTGCCAACGGGGACAAGAGCAATGACCCGGAGGGAGTTAAGGACTGGAATCCAAGCGACCACCCTGGCCGGGAAGACTACTATGGCGGTGACCTGCAAGGGGTGCTGGACCACTTGGACTACTTGCAGGACTTGGGAATTAATGGCCTGTACTTCTGTCCGATCTTCAAGGCCAGCTCCAACCACAAGTACGACACGATCGACTACCTGGAAATCGATCCGGACTTTGGGGACAAGCAGCTTTTTGCCCGCTTGGTCAATGAAGCCCACGCCCGAGGGATGAAGGTTATGCTGGATGCCGTCTTCAACCACATGGGCGACTCCTCCATGCAGTGGCAGGATGTCGTGAAAAATGGCCCTGATTCCCGCTTTGCCAACTGGTTCCACATCAACCGCTTCCCGGTTGAACCATATGACCCGGCCAATCCAAGCTACGAGACTTTTGCCTTTGAAAAGCACATGCCGAAATTGAACACTGCCAACCCGGAAGTCGTGGACTACCTTTTGACAATCGCGACCTACTGGGTTAAGGAATTCGATATCGATGCCTGGCGGCTTGATGTGGCTGACGAAGTTGACCACCAATTCTGGAAGAAGTTCAAGGCCGCTGTTACGGCCATTAAGCCGGACTTCTACGTCCTGGGCGAGTCCTGGCACTCTAGCCAGTCCTGGCTGAACGGGGATGAATTCTCCGGTACCATGAACTACCCATTCACTGGCCAGATTGCTGACCACTTCCTTAAGGAGACGCAGGATGCCAAGACCATGACCGAATTATTGACTGACCAGCTCTTCTTATACAGAGAGCAGAGCAATTCAGCCATGCTGAACGTTTTGGACTCCCATGACACTGCCCGGATCAAGACGGTGGCCGGTGAAGATGAAGACAAGGCCCTGCAGGCTCTGGCCTTCACCTTCATGCAAACCGGTTCCCCGTGCATATACTACGGGACGGAAATGGGTATGAGCGGGGACAACGACCCTGACTGCCGCAAGCCAATGAACTGGAGCCAGGCAGGCAGTCCGGTCTGGCAGGCAGTTAAAGCGATCATCGCCTTCCGCCGCCAGCACTGGGAGAGCCTGAGCAAGGGGCAGACCTGGCTGGAAGTTGAAGAAAACGGTTTGATCCATGTTAAGCGGACCGGTAAGGAAACGATCGAAGGCTGGTTCAACACGACCGAGCAAGCCATCAGCTTAAGCGCGAAAGCCGCTTTGAGCCGGGGCTATGAAGCCGGCCAGCTGGCAAACAAGGGCTATGTTCTGAGCGTGAAATAGAAGCTGTTAGCGGTAACATAAAAACAACTCTTGTTAGCGTTTGCATGTTAGCTGATAATGATTACAGAATGATTTGAGCGAGGAAGAATAGCGATGAAAAGAATTTTTGAAATTGATCCCTGGAAATTGACCAGTCACACCTTTTCAAAAGAAGATAAGCGTCTTCAAGAAAGCATGACTTCAATCGGCAACGAATACATGGGCCTGCGCGGCAACTTTGAAGAAGGCTACAGCGGCGACAGTTTGAAGGGTACCTACTACGCCGGTGTCTGGTTCCCGGACAAGACCCGGGTCGGCTGGTGGAAGAACGGTTACCCGGACTACTTCGGCAAGACCTTGAACGCCCCAAGCTTCATTGACCTGCCAGTGACCATCAACGGCCACAAGCTGGACCTGGCAACTGATGAAATCAGTGACTTCAGCTTGAGCCTGGACATGCACCAAGGCCTGCTTACCAGAAGCTTTATTTATGAAGGTAAGGACTGCCGGGTTCAATTTACTTTCACCCGCTTCCTTAGTTCCGTCATCAAGGAAGCTGCCTTGATCAAGGTTAAGGCCACTGTCTTGAGTGGTAAGGCTGACCTGCAAATTGCCAGCCGCCTGAACGGGAATGTGGTAAACGAAGACAGCAACTACGAAGAAGGCTTCTGGGATGCCTTAAACGAAGATCCTAACGGCCGCAGCATCCAGCTGCGGACCAAGACAAACAACTTCGGTACCCCGCAATTCACGGTTCTCTTGAAGGAAGTTACCCGGGAAGACGGCCAGGTCATTTCCGGCGACGTGACAACCGCCAGCGGCGAAGTCAGCGAAAGCTTCGCCAAGACTTTGACCAGCAGCCAAAGCTGGGAACTGGAAAAGGACGTCATCGTCATCACCAGCCGGGACGTGGCTGATGAAGAACAAGCCGCCAAGGCTGACGAATTGATGGCCAAATTGACCAGCAAGACTTTTGCCGAGAACCTGGCCGACCATGAAGCTGTCTGGGAAAAGCGCTGGGCAAGCTGTGACGTGACGATTGACGGTGACCCGGCCGCTCAGCAGGGGATCCGCTTCAACATCCTCCAGCTCTTCATGACCTACTACGGCCAAGACCCGCGCCTTAACATCGGGCCGAAGGGCTTTACCGGTGAAAAGTACGGCGGTGCCACTTACTGGGACACTGAAGCCTTCATCGTGCCAATGTACTTGGCCGTAGCGCCTAAGGAAGTTACCAAGTCCCTCTTGGAATACCGGCATGAACAATTGCCAGGTGCCTTCCACAACGCCCGCCAGCAAGGCCTTAAGGGTGCCCTCTTCCCAATGGTTACCTTCAACGGGATTGAATGCCACAACGAGTGGGAAATCACTTTTGAAGAAATCCACCGGAACGCGGACATTCCATTCGCTATCTACCAATACACCCGCTACACGGGCGACGACTCCTACGTCAAGGATGAAGGCATGGACGTCCTGGTTTCAACTGCCCGCTTCTGGGCTGACCGGGTCCACTTCTCCAAGCGCAAGGGCCAGTACATGATCCACGGGGTAACTGGTCCTAACGAATACGAAAACAACGTTAACAACAACTGGTTCACCAACACCATGGCCAAGTGGCTTCTGGGCTACACCTTGGAACGCTGGCCACTGGCAACTGAAGCAGCCAAGAAGCGCCTGCAGGTAACTGATGAAGAACTGGCCAAGTGGCAAGACATCGTCGACCGGATGTACTTGCCGGAAGACAAGGAACTGGGCATCTTCGTCCAACACGACACTTACCTGGACAAGGACCTCAGAAGCAAGGACACCATCCCGGCTGACCAATTGCCGCTGAACCAGCACTGGTCCTGGGACAAGATCCTGCGGTCACCGTTCATCAAGCAAGCCGACGTTTTGCAAGGGATCTACTTCCTGAACGACCACTACACCAAGGAAGAAAAGGAAAGAAACTACGACTTCTACGAACCAATGACGGTTCACGAAAGTTCCTTGAGCCCGTCAATTCACGCCATCCTGGCTGCTGAACTGGGCAAGCAGGACAAGGCGGTTGAATTCTACGAACGGACTGCCCGCCTGGACCTGGACAACTACAACAACGACACGGTTGACGGTTTGCACATCACTTCCATGAGCGGGAGCTGGCTGGCCATCGTGCAAGGTTTTGCCGGCATGCGCTACAACGAAGACGGCATCAGCTTTGCCCCATTCCTGCCAAAGAAGTGGTCCAGCTACAGCTTCAAGATCAACTACCGTGGCCGCATCTTGGCCTTGGCAGTTGAAAAGGACAAGGAAGTCAAGCTGACCCTGCTCTCTGGTGAAGACTTGCCAGTCAAGGTTTGGGACCAAGAAGTAACTCTGAAAGAAGGACAAAGCCAATGCTTAAAGGATTAATTTTTGACCTGGACGGGGTCATCACTGACTCAGCAGTCTACCACCTCAAGGCTTGGCAAGACCTGGCCCGCGGCATCGGGATCGAACTGCCGGAAGAATTCGGCGACAAGCTGCGCGGCTTGTCCAGAATGGATTCCCTGGAAATCATCCTGGAATACGGGCATAAGGAAAATGACTACAGCCAGGAAGAAAAAGAAGCCCTGGCAGCCAAGAAGAACGCGGCTTACGTGAACGCGGTCAAGGACATGACCCGGGCCGACATCCTGCCAAAGATGGATGACCTGCTCAAGCAGGCCAAGGCCCAAGGGCTGAAGATGGCCCTGGCCTCAGCTTCCAAGAACGCTCCTTTGATCTTGAAGCAGCTGGGACTTACAGACATGTTTGATGCCCGGGTTGACCCGGCTACCCTCAAGCACGGCAAGCCGGATCCGGAAATCTACATCCGGGCCCAGGAACTGCTTAGTTTGGAGAAGGATGAAGTAATTTCTTTCGAAGACGCGCCAGCAGGCGTAGCAGCCATCAAGGCGGCCGGCCAGTTCGCGGTCGGGATTGGCGATCCGATCGTTTTGAAGGGGGCCGACTACATCGTTGGTTCAACCAGCGCCTTGGATTTGACCGAGATTGAGAAAGTTTTTGAAGCAGGGAATTAGGTAAGAAAAATGGTAAAAATCAACTTAAATCATATCTACAAGAAGTATCCAAACGCGGATGACTACTCAGTTTCAGACTTTGACCTGCACATTGGCGACCATGAATTCATCGTCTTTGTTGGCCCGTCTGGCTGTGGTAAGTCAACGACTTTGCGGATGATTGCCGGCTTGGAAGACATCACTGAAGGGACTTTGGAAATCGGCGGCAAGGTCATGAACGACGTGGCTCCCCGCGACCGCCACATCGCCATGGTTTTCCAGAACTACGCTCTTTATCCGCACATGACGGTTTACGACAACATGGCCTTCAGCTTGAAGCTGCGCCACTATGACAAGGCCGAAATCGACAAGCGGGTCAAGAATGCCGCTGAAGTCCTGGGCCTGGCCCACCTTTTGGAGCGGCGGCCAGCCGACCTGTCTGGTGGTCAAAGACAGCGGGTTGCCTTGGGGAGAGCGATCGTGCGTGACGCTCCGATCTTCCTGATGGACGAACCTCTGTCCAACCTTGACGCCAAGCTCCGTGTCTCCATGCGGGCGGAAATCGCCAAGTTGCACCAGAACTTGAAGACGACCACCATCTACGTTACCCACGACCAAACTGAAGCCATGACTCTGGCTGACCGGATCGTTGTCATGAACGCCGGCCGGATCCAGCAGATCGGGACGCCTAAGGAAGTCTACAACAAGCCTGCTAACCAATTCGTTGCCGGCTTCATCGGGTCACCGCAGATGAACTTCTTTAATGTGACCTACAAGGACGGCTACATCGACGACGGCCAGGGCATCAAGCTCAAGGTGCCGGAAGGCCGGACCAAGGTCCTGGATGCCAAGGGCTATAACGGCAAGGCCATTGTGATGGGCCTGCGGCCGGAAGACATCCACATGGAAGAAGCCTTCCTGGAAACCTGGCCGGAAGCGGTCGTTTCCGCCAAGGTTGTCGTTTCCGAATTGCTAGGTGCAACCAGCCAGCTCTACATGAACGTTGACAAGACTGAATTCGTCGGCGTTGTCAACGCCCGTGACTTCCACAAGCCGGGTGACAGCGTCAAGGCGGGCTTTAACCTGAACAACGCTCACTTCTTTGACAAGGAAACGCAAGTAACGATTACCGATTAATTCCATCAAATATCGGACGCTTAAGAAAAATTAATTCAGCTAATCAACTTGCAGCTAAAGGCTGCAAGGTGATATAAAAAAATAAACATTATTTGTTTAGGAGGAAAAAATGAGTTTCTTTAAAAAGGCTGCTTTGAGCAGCGCGGCAGTATTAGCTGCCTTGAGTTTGTCAGCATGCTCCAAGAGCAGCAATAGTTCATCATCAACTGCCGACAAGAAGGCATCATTGACTTTGTGGGTAGATACTGAACAAGTATCTTACTACAAGGATATTGTTAAGGACTTCCACAAGAAGTATCCAAACATTACCGTTAAGGTTACCCAAAGTCCTAATGGTTCCGCTAACGCCAAGACTGACGTTGGTAAGGATGCTTCCAAAGCAGCCGATGTCTTTGAAGTTCCAAACGACCAATTAGGCCAAATGGCAAACGCTGGTTACATCAACCCGCTGTCACCAAGTGACACTGCCAACATCAAGAAGAACTATGTCAGCCAGGCTTCCAAGGGTGTTACCTGGAAGGGCAAGGTTTACGCTTACCCATACGCTCAACAAGCCGACACGATCTACTACAACAAGTCCAAGCTGTCAGCTAATGACGTTAAGGACTGGGACACTTTGACTTCCAAGGGTGTTCTGGCTACTGACTTCACCAACGCTTACACCATGTGGCCAATCTTCTTCTCAGCTGGCACTAGCCTGTACGGGGAAAACGGTGAAAGCTTGAAGGGGTCAACCTTCAACAGCCAAAACGGTGTCAACGCTTTGACTTGGATTGCCAAGCAAAAGAGCAACAAGGGCGTAATGCAAACTTCAAACGCTTTGAACCAATTGAAGAAGGGTAATGCTGATGCCATCATGGACGGTCCATGGAACGCTGCCAACATCAAGAAGATCTTGGGCAAGAACTTCGCTGTTGCCAAGTACCCAACTGTAACTGTTGGCGGCAAGAAGAAGCAATTGGAAGCCTTCCTGGGTATCGAAGGTTTCGCGGTTAACTCCCACACTTCAAACGCCAAGGCCGCTTCACAACTGGCTTCTTACATCACCAACGAGAAGTCACAATTGATCGCTCACGAAAAGGCTGGTCAAATCCCAGTTTTGAAGAGCGCTGTTAACTCAAGTGACGTGCAAAATGACCCAGTTGCTAAGTCCGTTATCGAAATGTCACAACCAGGCAACTCAGTTCTGCAACCAAAGTTGCCACAAATGGCAACCTTCTGGGACGGTGCAGCTCCTCTGATCAGTGGTACTTACGACGGCAAGATCAAGGCTAGCCAATACAAGGCACAACTTGCCAAGTTCTCAAAGAAGATTTCTCAAAAGTAATTTAATTAAGCAGCAACAACTTTAATTAAGCTTGAGAAGGAGAGTAATGAAAAATGTTTAAAAGAAAAGGACATGTTCCTCCGAAAGCCAGCTACAAAGAAGTCTGGTCCAAGGGGGACGCGGCTGATAAGCTGTCCTTCTTCTTCATGGGCGCCAGCGCCCTGAAGAAAAAGCAGTGGGCCAAGGGCCTCAGCCTGCTGATCAGTGAAATTGTTTTCCTGGTCTGGCTTATCTTTAGCGGGGTCAGTGCCCTCAGCATGTTGAGCAACCTTGGGGAAAACAAGACTAAGAAGGTTGTCTTTGACCAAGCACAAGGCGTTTACGTGACCAAACAGCCAGACAACTCAGTCTTGATCCTCCTCTTCGGGGTCATGGCCCTCTTTCTGGTCATCGGTTTTATCTGCCTCTATGTCGCCAACTTGCGCTCAACCCGGGCCAACTACATCAAGAAGCGTGATGGCAAGCACATTGCCACAAACAAGGAAGAACTGGCCAGCCTGTTGGACTCCCGCCTGCACGCGACCTTAATGTTCATTCCTGTGCTGGGGATTCTCCTTTTCACTGTTTTGCCAACTGTCTTCATGATTTCGATGGCCTTTACCAACTACGACCGCCAACACCCGATCGGCTTCTCCTGGACTGGTTTCCAGGCCTTCGGTAATGTTTTGAGCGGGGACCTGGCCGGAACTTTCTTCCCTGTTCTGGGCTGGACCTTAATCTGGGCCGTAGCTGCCACGGCAACCACCTTCTTAGGTGGGGTGCTCCTGGCCCTCTTGATTGAATCCAAGGGGATCAAGCACCGGAAAGTATGGCGGACGATCTTCATCGTGGCTTACGCCGTACCGCAATTCGTTTCCTTGCTGCTGATCGCGCAATTCCTGGACGCGCAGGGGCCTTTGAACAGCCTGTTGCAAAATTGGGGCTGGATCTCAGGGCCGATTCACTTTATCGACAATGAAGCTGCCCCTTGGGTAGCCCGGCTGACGGTTATCATCGTCAACATGTGGATTGGTATTCCGGTTTCCATGCTGGTTTCCATGGCGATTATCCAAAACCTGCCACAAGACCAGATTGAAGCCGCGAGAATCGACGGGGCTAACGCCTTCCAGATTTTCCACAACATTACCTTCCCGCAGATCCTCTTTGTCATGGGTCCGTCCTTGATCCAGCAATTCATCGGCAATATCAACAACTTCAACGTTATCTTCCTGTTGACTGGTGGTAAGCCAATGAACAACAACTACAACGGTGCCGGCTCAACTGACCTTCTGGTCAACTGGCTCTACAACCTGACCTTCGGTCAGCAGCAGCGCTACAACGCCTCAGCCGTTCTGGGCATCTTGATCTTCATCTTGAGTGCGACGATTTCCTTGATCGCTTACCGTCACACCACTGCGTTTAAGGAGGGATAAAATTGAAGTCTTACTCTAACCAGAGAAAAGTATCCCTTTTCTTCAGATATTTATTGCTGACGATTTTAGCAATTTTGTGGCTGATCCCCATCCTCTGGATCGTTTTGGCCAGCTTCTCATACAACGACACTGGCTTTATCTCAACTTTCTTCCCTGAAAAATGGAGCTTACAGAACTATATCGGGATCTTTACCAACTCCCAGTTCCCATACCTGCACTGGATTATCAACACTTTGCTCGTGGCCATCATTTCCGCCACTCTGTCAACCTTCTTCCAAATCTCGGTTGCTTACGTCCTGTCCCGCTTACGCTTCAAACTCCGCAAGCCATTCCTGCAGATTGCCCTGGTTTTGGGTATGTTCCCTGGCTTCATGTCCATGATCGCCCTTTACTACATCTTGAAGGGGCTGAACATGCTGAACCTGGGCGGCTTGATCCTGGTCTACGTCGGTGGTGCCGGCCTTGGCTTCTACGTTGCCAAGGGTTTCTTCGACACTATCCCGCGGTCACTGGATGAAGCAGCTGAACTGGATGGGGCAACCAAATGGCAGGTCTTCACTAAGATCGGCCTGCCGCTCTCCAAGCCAATGATCGTCTACACAGCTTTAACGACTTTCATGGCACCATGGGTAGACTTCATCTTCTCCGGGATCATCCTCTCAACTTCAGGTGACCCAAAGACCTACACGATCGCGTATGGTCTGTACAACATGCTTTCTTCTTCAAAGGGGAGCGCGACGGCCTACTTCGCCCAATTCGTGGCTGGCTGTGTCATCATCGCTATCCCAATCACGATCCTCTTCGTCATCATGCAGAAGTTCTACGTCAGTGGGATTACTGCAGGTGCTGACAAGGGTTAACACACAAACCCAAACAACATTTCATTCAATCCTTGCCTTCTCAGCGAAAAGAATCTGAGAATATCTCGGATTCAATTAAAGAAAAACAGTGGAAGCTTCCTTACGAAGCTTTCCACTGTTTTTTTGTCTAAAAATATCGAAATTTACTGTTTATTTAAGGGGCCGGTAGAAGTCGATGCGGCTGGCGGCCGCGTAATCGCCGGTCGTTTCCAGGATGATAAGGCGGACAGCCTTGGCGCTGACCCCTCTGAGGCCAATGACCTTGTTCTTGTAGTCACTGTTGAACTGGTAGTCAGATCCGTAGCTGGTGAAGTTTTCCCCATCGGTGGAGATTTCCACCCGCATCTTTAAAGGCCGTCCATCCCGGCTGCTGGCTCTTGGCAGGTAGATCAGCTTGTTTAATTCCGTTTGGTCCGGGAAGCTGAAGGTCAAAGTCAGCGGCTGGTCTTCACTTGGCTTGCTAACGCTTTGCCAGTCGGTTGCCAGTCTCCGGTCCAGGAGATTTTTCAGTTGGTGGCCACTTGCGCTTTCCTGGCTAGAAGTGACTTTGACATTGGAGATGATAAAGTCCCGTGGGTTCTGCTTGGTCTTGACCTGCAAGAAGTCGGACCATTCGGATACCTTATAGCCGGCTTTATAGCGCAGGCGCAACCGGTAGCCAGTGTCAGCGGCTAGGTCGGTAAAGGTAAAGATGTTCCCGCTGATCCCGGTGTAGAGCAGGCCGTTCAATTCGATCTGGACGCTAGGCGTCCGCTGGGCCCATTTGATCGTAAGAGAGTGGGCACTGATCTTATCCCGGTCGACTTCGACCTTGCCCGGCAGGGGCAGGGCGGCGTCGGTGATCTGGTGAACCAGCTGCTCATTAGCGAAGCGGAAGTTGTTGACCAGGATTTCCAGCTTTTCCTGCTTGATGTCCCGCTCTTGCAGCTTGATGATCAAAGCCGGGCGGGGAGTTGCCCCCAGATCCTTGAAGCCTTCCGGCCAGCAGAACTTGTTGTCGTAGTAGAAGCCTTCCTTAGCTCTTTGCAGGGTTTCCGGCGTGCCGTATTCAGTCAAAGTGATGACTTCCTCGTCACCAGCCCGGAGCTGGATTTCATCTGGGTGCTGGTCACAGTATATATAAAGGAAGGTTTGCTCTTTAATGGCCATGTTCGGGTAGTAGCCGGTGGTTGGTTCGATGATTACGCGCAGCTTGCTGTCGGCCACATGGGTGCGGATAACGGTTTGGGCGCTGTTGTGCTTGTAGTCGCTTTGGTCGTTGTCGCTGTAGGTGCTGATGGTGGAGTCGCCTTGCGGGTAGAGGACGAAGCGCCGGTTGCCCAGGTCGAAGATGCTGCCGCCTCTGACGAAGACGGGCAACTGCCAAAGGGGGTATTTGCGCCGGTTGTAGACCCGGCCGCCCATTAGCCGGTCACCGGTAAAGAGGTCGATCCAGACGGTCTGCTTGTCAGGCAGGTAGATCCGGTCGCGGACGCTCATGCCTTGGTTATCAGACTTCCCGTTGACGATTGGGGCGACAAGCAATTGGTCACCCAGCATGAATTCATCGGCAAAATCCCGGCCGTAGCCAACCTGTTCATGTGGAAATGCCATAAGCAGAGGCCGGACCAGGGGCAGGCCGTCCTGGGCCTGGCGGTTGAGGGCATAAAGGTAAGGCTTCAGCTGTTCGCGCAAGCCAAGGTAGGCCTTCATGATCCGGGAGACCTTGTTGTTGAAGGCAAAAGGCGTCTTGCTGAGAGGGCTTTGGTCGTCGATAACGAAGAAAAGTGGGGTGAAGGTCTTCCACTCCAGGTCCCGGACGGCAACTTGGGCATTTTCCTGACCATGTTTGCCGCCAGCCGCTGCTCCGATGAAGGGCAGACCGGACAAACCGGCACCTAATAAGGTAGAGATTTGCGTTTTAATGCTGGACCAGTCGCCGCTGACATCGCCGAAGGCCAGGGCAGCCTTGCTTTGGTAAGGTAGGAGGCTGTCGCGGACCAGGCTGAGGGGCTTGGCTTTTGGATTTTCCTTAGCCAGGTCGGAATTGACGGCGGTCAAGTCGCTGCTTGGGTCGTCGACCGCGGCAAATTCGCTGTGGTGGGCTAAGGGCTGGCCCTTTTCACTCCAGAAGCCGGGGTGGCAGCCGCGGCTTTGGGCATAGCTGGCAAAGGCCGCGAAGTCATCGGGCTTGGCAGCAGTTTGGCTTTCGTAGTTAGGAACGATCCAGGATAATGGGAAGCCCCAGCGCTGGTAGCGGTCCAGCATGGCCCGGGCTGAGAACTGGTAGTCCTTGTCCCCGTTTAAGCTAGGCAGGCGGCCGCTGCTTTCCTTCTTTCTTGAATAGTAGCGGTTGTCTTCAAAACGGACAGCTTCATGGCCCTTGCCGTCAGCTTCTTGCCAGGAGCCGTCCATGAAGTTGCCGAGGTGGCCAAAGGAGAGGGCGTAGCTTGGCAGCATGAAGGGTTTACCGGTCAAATAATAGAAGCTGGACAGCAATTCTTGCGGAGAGTTTCCTATTATATAGTAGCTGTCAAAGACCGGGGTCCGGTGGCTGAGGATGGTGAGCTGGGAATTTTGTCGGCCGAAATCATAGTGGCCAGTCGCGGTCGTGTTGCGTAGTTCAGCAAAGCCGGCATTGGTCCAGAAGAAGGGGACAGCTGCTAGAACGCCGTCAGCCCCGGTGATACCGTCGGTCTTGATGGTGATTTTTTCACCCTTGTGGCTGAAGTGGCCGTTTTGGACCCCGCCGCCGTAGTAGTATTCGTTTTGCCCTTGCTTCAGGATTTCGATGCTGTGCTTGCCGCTCAGTTCGAGGGCGGAAGCCTGGACCATCCGCGGCCGGTGGACAGACTCGTCAAAGATACTGAAGCTGCCGGTTTTTTGCTGGAAGATCAGCTTGCAGCTGCCAGTGGTGATGATGAACATGTCGCTGGTCGCGTGGGCCGTGGCCCGGGCGAAACATTGCGGGTCGGGCTCAATGCCTTTGACCAGCATGTCGTCAGTTTCGGCAAATTCTTGACTTGGATCCAGCCAGTAGCGGAAGATGCCGCTTGCGATCAAGTAGACGCGGGCGATCTCGCCGGTCGCGTAATGAAGCTCATAGTAATTTTCACGCTTATTGACGCCAACCAGTCTTCCTAATTGATGTCTTGAATTTTGCAGGTCTGCAGTCATAATCTTTTTCCTTTATATCATGAAATATCTAATCTAATTATAGCCAAAAAGCCGGTAAATTGGAAAAAATAGCCTATACCAGTTTGGGTGATGAGGATTATAATTGACAGGAGTTGGAAACAGGTTGCCCAGTTTAATTGATAATTTATAAAGCATATCTAATTTATATGCCTGTGTTTATTTTTGGGTTAGATGAATGGTAGAATTGTTGGAAAATAAACTAGACGATATTCTGGCGAAAGATGACGAAGAGAATGAAGGTAAGTGGTATTACCTTGATTTCTTTCCTGTAACCTTTCAAGCTGGAAATGATAAATTTGATGAGTTTGAGTCATTTATCCAAGAAAAGTACTATAAATCTTTTTCTAAAAAGCTTTCTTTCATCATTTTGGGCCTGGTCAGCTACTATGACGCGGAAGTCTATTTGTATGATGTGGATTACGGTGATGACTGGCTGAACTCCTTGTGTCATCAAGATCTTTTAAGGCAATTAGAATACCCGGACTTGAGCAAGCTCATCAAGCACTTTTGCGTGAGCGAAACGCTTGGTTTAAAAATTGCCTTGCAGGATCATGACAATTTGGCATTGATGCTCTTTGAGGGCGGCTTGCGGCTAAGTTTTTACAATTTGACGGATGAACAGAAGAAAGTTGCTGAAGACCTGACCCGGTCGCAGGGCTTTTTCTTCAAAGAATCCAATAGCTGATCTTTAACTGCCTGAAATGGACAGTTTTATTTTTGCTCATTTTTTAGCAAAGCATTGACTAAAGCACTTACAGAGTTAAGAATAGTAAGAGAAAAAGATTGTTTTACTAAGGAGAAAAAATGCGCTATTACATTCATGCTGATCAGTTTTACCTGCCAAACGGCCGGGAAAAAGGCGGCTATTTAGAGATTGTTGATGGTAAATTCGGGGCCTACCTGCCAGAAGGTAGCCAAGTGCCGGACGCGGTGGACTATACTGGTTTCAGTGTGGCTCCGGGCTATGTCGATACCCACATCCACGGCTCTGTCAAGGAAGACGTGATGAAGAGCGACTGGGAGGGGATCAACCGCTTGTCTGAAGCCTTGCTGAGTGCCGGGGTAACCAGCTGGCTGCCAACGACAGTGACCGCGTCGAGCGAGCAATTGTCAGAAGTCTGCCGGATGTTTGCTGCTCACCAAGGAGAAGAGAGCGGGGCTAAGATTCAAGGGATCCATTTTGAAGGCCCATTTTTCACGGAAGAACACGCGGGGGCGGAAAATCCAAAATACATGATGGACCCAAGTCCGGCAGAACTAGACAAGTGGCTGGAAGCGTCAAAGGGGATGCTGAAGAAAATCTCTCTTGCGCCAGAACGTCCTGGAACGCCAGCTTTTGTAAGCTATGCTGTCAGCCGGGGAGTCAAGGTAGCCCTGGGCCACTCTAGCGCCAGCTACGACCAGACTAAGGCAGCCGCGCAGGCTGGGGCGACGATTTTTACCCACACCTTTAACGGGATGCCGGACTTCTCCCACAACCAGCCAAACATCGCTAACGCGGCCATGGCCCTGGAGAATATGGACAACGAACTGATTGCCGATGGCCACCATGTCACGCCTAGCGCCATCAAGGCCCTGCTGGCGGCTAAAGGCAAGGACCATATCGTTTTGATCACTGACTGCATGGAAGCTGGGATGATGCCGGATGGCGACTACATGCTGGGTGAACTGCCAGTATACGTTAAGGACGGGATGGCGCGCTTGAAGGATGGCGACAACCTGGCTGGCAGCGTCTTGCAGCTGAAGGATGGGGTAAAGAACCTGGTTGACTGGGGCTTGGCTGGCAAGGAAGAGGCTGTGTTGATGGCCAGCTATAACCCGGCCCGCAGCCAAGGCCTCTTGGACAAGTGCGGGGCAATTCGTCCGGGCCTGCCAGCTGACTTCTTGATTCTGAAGGATGATATGTCCCTAGCGAAGACCTACTTGAACGGGGAAATCCGCTGGGAAGAATAATAAGTATAAAGAAAAAAGCCTATCTTCCAAAATTGCGGAAGGCAGGCTTTTTGTTAGATATAGTTGTTTTTAGTATACGGCACCTTCGTAGAAGTCGAAGCGCGGCTTGTTGAAGTTGAAGTCCTTCAGCTGGCTCATCTTGATCACGTTGTCGCTGACGCCCCAGCTCATGAGGTTGATCGGCTTGCCGTAGTCTTCATCCGGGATGACCAAAAGGACGTACTTGCCTTGGCTCAAGGCGTAACCCAGTTCCATGCCCAGGCCGACGTCTTCTTCGTCAGGGATGTAGACACCCAGCATGACGTCGTTGGTCTTGATCCCGTTCAAGTCGTTGTTGTAGGTGGCCGTAGCCCAAACCTTGTCATGCAGGTATTCCGGGTGTTCATCAACCCGGATGCCCTTATATTGGTTTTCCAAAGGCACGTAGCTGTTTTCCAGGTCAATGGTTGGGTTTTCCTTGAGGGCTTCCATGGCTTCCTTGTAGGCTTTGTTTTGGCGGTCAGTGAACCAGCCGGCACCGAAGTAGATCGTCTTTTTTGGCATATCTTGTATTCCTTTCATGTCCGCGGCGAGATATTGTGTTTCTTTTTCTAGAATAACTTTACCATTTTCCGCCCCGGCTGACTAGTCAAAAATTAAGCCTTGGCGAAGTCGAGAGGGGCTAGAAAGCTTATAATAAAAGTAGTTGTATTTTTGAAAAAAGGGGTGGACTAAAAGTGACTGAAGAACTCTTAAAAGCGGAAAGCTGTTTTGTTTTGCGCGCCGAAGACCGGGCTGACATGTTTGCCCAAGTCTACAAAAAGCTGCTAGAGCAGGGGCTGGTAGCGGCCGGCTTTTTAGACCAGGTGGTGGACAGAGAAGAGGACTTTCCGACCGGCCTGGCCAGCTGCAATCTGGCCCCGGGTCTCCCCAACTTGGCTTTTCCGCACACGGAAGGCTGCTTCGTCAAGCAGCAGCGGGTCGTTCCCATTAAGCTGCTGGCCCCGGTCAGCTTCAAGAGCATGGTCGATCCCAGCCGCGAATTGCCAGTTGGCTTTTGCTTCATGCTGCTGGACCAAAAGGCAGACGGCCAGGCTGAACTTTTAGCCAGAACCATGACCTTCCTCAGCCAGGCTGAACCAGCAGCCCTCAGTTGGATTTTTGCCCAGACTGATCCTGCCGGCTTGTACTCTGCCCTGCGGGAAGAGGGCTTTTAATTCTGGCGCTTATTTCTCCAAGTATATCGTTCGCAAATCCAATAGGTCAGCATTAGAGAGACCGATCTGCTGGTGAAGGTAGGCATTGATGCTGCCGTAGTCCCGGTTGATGACATTCAGCAGGTACTTGAAGTAGTCCGGCTGCACAGTCTGCAAATCGCGGAAGGTCGCTAGGAGGCTGTCATCAGCTCCGGCGGCCTTTTCCTTGGCCAAAAGCTGGCTGACGAAGTCCTTGATTACTTCATTAGTGAAGAGGTAGTCTTTTTCAATGGTTTTCATCGGTACGCCCAAGGCCGTCAAGATCAGGATTGCCCCGAAACCGGTCCGGTCTTTCCCAGCCGTGCAGTG
The DNA here is from genome assembly GCF_944327175.1 of uncultured Lactobacillus sp. GTDB lineage: Bacteria > Bacillota > Bacilli > Lactobacillales > Lactobacillaceae > Lactobacillus. The sequence goes on along the minus strand of NZ_CALVGT010000024.1, from coordinate 23,621 downwards.
GAAAAGAACGCTCTCGCCGTCTTTTTCATTAGCCAGGAGAACTTCAAACAGGTGCTGGTAGGCCTTGTTGGCGTTCTTCCCGGTTGCCATGTTCTTGTAGGCCCACAGCATCCGCTGGTAGCCCCAGCCTGGATCCTGGCTTTCTCTCGCCATGTCGGAAATGCTCATGGTGGAGTTGGTCAAGTCCTCATCGAAAACCGGGTCGGCAAAGTACTCAACGCCCGCGATCTTCCGGTCCGGCTGCTTGTTTCTTTCAAAACTGGTCCGGAGGTCGATGTCGTATTTAAGGCCGTAGCGGCGCAGGTATTCCTGGTCTTCCTTGAGCAGGTCGGCTAAATGCCCGCTCCGGATCAGCTTGTGCATTTTGATCTTTTTGCCGGAAACGGTCTGGTAGCCGCCCAGTTCACGGAAGTTCCGGCCGCCTTTAACGGCCAGCAATTGCTGCTTTAATGAAGTCATTTTTCGAATCCTTTCTTAATTTTTATATCTGTATTTTCTTTTTATTGTTTTCTAGCGGTTGATTTTTTCATCCTGCTTAAAAAATGCTCCCCTGCAAGTTTAAGATGTAACAATTTTGCGAAAGCGCATTACTAAACTGTGACTTATGTTAAAATATAGATAAGCGAAATACGTAGATAGTACGGGAGATGAGCACTATGACTGAAGAAAAAATCAAAATTTTGGTACCTGTCGATGGATCTGAATCTGCTGAACGTGCTTTTGATAAGGCCGTGAAGATTGCCGCCAACAACGGCTACCACGTTGATGTTTTGAACGTGATCGACACCCGGCAGTTCATGGGCGAAATGCAGGACACCTTGATCTCAGGCGACACGATCTACCAAATGACCCAAGACTCAGAGGAATACCTCAAGAGCCTCAAGCAATGGGCCCACGACAACCTGGCCTTTGACGACATTGACTACCACATCCGTTACGGCAGCCCGAAGAGAATCATCTCTTACGACTTCGTCAAGGACCACGGCAACAACCTGATCGTGATGGGCGCCACCGGTTTGAACGCCGTTGAACGGATGCTGATGGGGTCAGTTACCGAATACGTCAACCAGCACGCCATGGCCGATGTCTTGATTGTCAGAACTGACGTCAACAACATGCCTGCCAAGTAAGCTGGCTGATAAAAGTATATCTTAAAAAGGGGACGTTTGGAACAATTTCCAAACGTTCTTTTATTTCCTGTTTATTTAACTAAAATTTTACTTTCGTTCGGATTTCAGCCAATTAAGTTAGTAGTTTGTGTAATTTTTCGCTATTTCATTAACTTTTTGCTGACAAAATTGGACCGTATCAATTAGTTTGGGTAAAAAAGCCGAAAAAAGCTTGCTAAAACCCGAATATTTCTGGTAAAATTGTTCCAGAACACAGAAGCGAGATTCGCCTAGCTGTCGTTCCGATGAGATTCATGAGCGTGAGAGCCGCCGATGGAGGAAGCTTTTGTGTGTGCCTCTCTCTGGCTGCTTTCAAGTTCATCCCTTATGCTGCTGTTGTACTGTTTTAACTTTCATTAACCATTTTTCAGGGGGAAATAATGAAAAAGTTCAAGAAAGCATTGTTTGGTGCTTTAACTGTTGCTGCTGCCGTGCTGGCAACTGCTTGCTCTTCAAGCAAGTCATCTTCTTCATCAAAGGGCTACACTCCATCAAAGTCACACCCTTTGACGATCCAATTTGTTCCTAGTCAAGCTGCTTCCACTTTGGAAGCCAAGGCTAAGCCGCTTGAAAAGATCCTTTCCAAGGAGCTCGGCGTTCCGGTTAAGATCTCAATGTCAACCGACTACAACACGGTTGTCGAAGCCATGAAGTCAAAGAAGGTTGACGTCGGCTTCCTGCCACCGGATGGTTACGTTCTGGCCCACAAGCAAAAGGCTGCTGACGTTCTGTTGCAATCTCTCCGTTACGGTGTAAAGCAGCCAGGCGGTAAGGCAACCAACAAGCTGGTTAAGTTCTACCGGGCAGAAATCCTGGTTAAGAAGGGGTCAAAGATCAAGAGCTGGAAGGACTTGAAGGGCAAGAAGATTGCCGTTCAAAACGCTACTTCTTCAGCCGGCTACATTTTCCCAATCGCTGAATTGAAGGAAAAGGGCCTGGACTTGACTAAGAAGGGCAACGCCAACCTGGTAACTGTAACTGGCCACGACCAAGCCGTGCTTGATGTTCTTAACGGGGACGTTGACGCTGCCTTCACTTTCGAAGACGCACGTAACACTGTTTTGGCTGACCAACCAAACATTATGAAGAAGGTTGTTCCGATCTACTTCACTAAGGGCATCCCTAACGACACTATCTCAGTTCGTTCAGACATGAGCAGCTCCTTCCGCAAGAAGCTGTCCAAGGCCTTCGAATCTCTGCGCGATGACAAGAAGAGCTTGAAGATTATCGAAAGCATCTACAGCCACGAAGGCTACACCCCTTCAAAGGACTCAGACTTCAACATCGTCCGCAAGTACGACAAGATGGCTGCTACGAAGTAGTCATTGATATCACAAAGACTATCAACTGAATACTAATAGTGAAATCGTGCCCCGCTTTAACGTAGGACACGATTTTCAATGAAAAAGCAAATTTAGTTATTTAAGGAGTTATTATTCATGGCAGAACAGCCGATGATCGAAATGAAGAACGTTACCAAGGTCTACGACAATGGTACCGTTGGTTTGAAGAACATCAACCTGAAAATCAACAAGGGTGAGTTCGTGGTAATCGTTGGTCTTTCCGGTGCCGGCAAGTCCACTCTGCTCCGGGCCATCAACCGCCTGCACGACATTTCTGAAGGAGACATCTTGATTGACGGTGAGTCAATCACCAAGGCCAAGGGTAAGAACCTGCGCCTCATGCGGCGCAAGATCGGGATGATCTTCCAAAGCTTCAACCTGGTTAAGCGTTCCAGCGTTTTACGGAACGTCTTAGCTGGCCGTCTGGCTTATTACCCAACCTGGAAGACTACTTTCAACCTGTTTACTGACAAAGACAAGCAAAGAGCTTATGAAGCCCTGCAAAGCGTTGGCATGGCTGAAAAGGTTTACTCTCGGGCTGACGAGTTGTCCGGTGGTCAGCAACAGCGGGTGGCTATCGCCCGGGTTCTGACCCAAAGACCGGAAATCATCCTGGCCGACGAACCAACTGCTTCTTTGGACCCGAAGACTTCCCGGCAGGTTATGGAAGACTTGAAGATGTTGAACGAAAAGTATGACATGACGGTCGTGGCCAACCTGCACTCAATTGAATTGGCTAAGGAATTCGGCCACCGGGTCATCGGTGTCCGGGCCGGGGAAATCGTATACGACGGCAAGATGGAAGACACGCCGCAAAGCGTCTTCGACAACATCTACAATGGCGGCAAGGGTAAGGAGGAAGACTAACAATGTCAGCAACTGACCGCGACATGTTAAAACTTCCAAAAAAGAAGTTTAAGATGTGGAACTGGGTCTGGCTCATCTTAATGATCCTGGGTCTGGTTTTATCTGTTAACAACACGCAGACCAGTCTGCCGGAATTTTTTGCCAACTTTGACCAGTTCGCGGAAATCTTCGTGCAGATGGCTCAGCCGGACTTGTCTTACGCCGGGACGGCTATCCCTTATCTGGTGGAAACGATCAAGATGGCCATCATCAGTACGGTTATCGGGTCTCTTCTGGCCTTCGTTTACTCACTCTTGATTGCCAGAAACATCGTCCACAACCGGGCAGTTACTGGTGTTCTGCGTTTCATCATGAACATCATCAGAACTATCCCAGACCTGCTCTTGGGTTCAATCTTCGTTGCCATCGTTGGTATCGGCCCGGTTGCCGGTATCCTGGCCTTGATCGTCTTCACCTTTGGTGTTGTTGTCAAGCTCTTCTACGAAGCCATCGAAACTATTGATCCAGGTCCAAGTGAAGCCATCAAGGCTGTCGGGGGCAACGGGATGAACAACATCATGTTTGCCGTTATGCCGCAGATTTTGCCTTACTTCATCAGCTACGCCCTGTACGCTTTTGAAATCAACGTCCGGGCATCCACGATCCTCGGTTACATCGGTGCCGGTGGTATCGGTCTGCAATTGAAGAACACTTTGGACATGTTCAGCTACAACCAAACGGGGATGATCATCCTGGTTGTCTTCCTGGTTGTTTTGGTCATCGACTTTGTTTCAACTAAAGCAAGGGAGGCTTTGATGCGCTAATGGATACGACAATGAAGAAATTACCACCAAAACCAATGACGGCCAAGACCAGAGCAATTGAGTGGGGCGGCTGGATCATTTCCATCGCCATCATCATCTGGTCCTGCACGGGCATCGACTTCGGCGGGATCAAGCCAACTGCCGGTCAGATTACCGGGGCGATCTTCAATGGTCTTTTCCACCCGGACTGGTCCTATGTTTATAACGGCAGCGGGGAAGACCTGGTTTCCCAATTGTGGCAAACCTTGTGTATTGCCTTCCTGGGTACTTTTATCTCCGCGGTTATTTCCGTACCTTTTGCCTTCTGGGCTGCCAACACCCGACACAAGAAGTTCTGGGTATCTGAAAGCGGGAAGATCGTTTTGACTTTCATCAGATCCTTCCCGGAAATCGTTCTGGCCTTGATGTTCATTAAGGCTGTTGGTCCAGGCGCTCCAGCCGGTGCCCTGGCCTTGGGTTTCCACTCAGTCGGGATGCTGGCCATGCTGTTCTCAGAAGCGATTGAAAGCTTGGATGATGGTCCAGCTGAAGCTATTACGGCGGTCGGCGGGTCCAAGTTCAACGTTGCAGTTTTCGCGACCCTGCCTGACTTGATGCCAGCCATCGTTTCCAATACCCTTTACCGTTTTGACGTGTCCGTCCGGTCCGCTTCTGTTTTGGGTCTGGTTGGTGCCGGTGGTATCGGATATCCTTTGATCATCGCCTTGAACTACCGGCAATGGAGCCGGGTCGGGATCATCCTTTTGGGGATCATCGTCATGGTTGTGATCATCGACTGGATCTCTGGTGCCATCCGGAAGAAGCTGGTTTAAAAATTATCTGAATAATAACTCTTTGAAAAGCTGTGGCGGTTGCCACGGCTTTTTTCATTTTGTTAATTACTGGCAGAGATGCTCCGGCTCTTGCTGCTCCTCTAGCTGGCTAGTTTGATGGAATTTATTGCCAAAATCATCCGTGACAAGTTTCCGACTTTGCTGATCGTGCTCTTGTTGATACTTTTCTTTAGGGCAACTCATGCGGCTTGGGACGCTTACTGGCGTTTCCGCAAAGATTTACGTGTTAATAAAATACGTAAAAAATACAATTAGCTTTTTATCTTTTTTGCATGCGAAAAAAACGCGCAAATTTGCTAATTATGTGTTAAAATTGATACGCAAAAAACACAATTAGCTTTTCGTGTTACGCAAGGAGAAGATGCAAATGCGTGAAACTAAAAACCTAGAATTTAAGGAAAAAGTATCTAATAAATTCCTCAAAACCGTTAGTGCTTATGCCAACTATGGAACTGGCAAAATTATTTTTGGCCTAACCGACTCTGGAAAAGCTGTGGGAATCAATGATCCAGTAGCTACTTGTCTAAAAATCGAAAATACAATTAATGATGCTATTAAGCCTAATCCTAAATATGATTTGGATATTGACTCAGACAAGAAGTTAGTTGTTTTGACCGTCCACCAAGGTAAGTTTCCCCCATATTTTTACAAGTCTAAGGCCTACAAACGCAATGATAGTTCTTCAATTGAAGTCGATCCTTTAGAACTGTCTGAATTAATTTTAAAGGGTAAAAACCGTTCATATGATAGCCTACCAGCGCCTAACCAAGATTTGAGCTTTGAATTTTTGAAGAGAACTTTTCAGCGAGACTTAGGCATATCTGATCTTACTCGTGATACCCTAATTACGCTCAACCTCTATGAACAAGGTTCAGGATACACAATTGCAGGGGAACTCCTTGCTGATCAAAATACTTTTCGCGGGATTGACATGGTACGCTTTGGGAGCGACATTAATACCATGCGAGAACGCGTCATCTATGAAAAGGAATCTATTCTAAGAGAATACGAAGAATCTATCACCAAATATCAACAATACTACCAGTATGAGCAAGTCGTTGGCGCATACCGGCAAAAGTTTGAGCTGATTCCTGAAGACGCCTTTCGTGAAGCCTTAGCCAACGCCTTGGTTCACCGGAATTGGGAAATCAATGCTCAAATCAAAGTAGCTATGTTTGACGATCGAATCGAAATTACCTCTCCTGGTAATTTACCTCAAGGTCTAAGCAAAGAAAGTTACTTAAATGGCGAAATCTCAGTTTTACGAAATCCAATAATTGCCAATATTTTCTTTAGACTAAAAATTATTGAGCAGTTTGGAACTGGGATTCAGCGAATTATTACTAGCTACAGTGATAGTACTATACAGCCTCAGTTCTCTGTTTCTGAGAATTCGGTCAAAATTATTTTGCCGATAATTCAAAATGAAGCTAGCTTAACTGGTGACTTGAAATTAGTATACGATTCTCTACAAAGCATCCCCTTAGCAACTTCTGACCTAATGCAAGTAACTGGCTTTAGTAGAAGCAAACTTGTTAAGCTCTTAAACGAGTTGATTGCACAAGGTTACGCTGTTAAATCAGGACGCGGACGCAGCACTAAGTACTGCCGAGCACAAAAATAAAGCTAAAGGCTAGATCACGTTATGTGATCTAGCTTTTTTAGATTACTTTTTCAGATTTGTTTTGCTTCTTCCGTTGCCTTTTGCCAGGCAGCCGCTTGGCCGGTCTGGGTGAAAAAATTGCCGCTAATTTCTTGACCTTGCTTGGCATGCTTTTGCTGATTTGACAGTGACAATCATCATTACTTGCTTCTTGCTTTTGTTGCCTTCCTTAGGCAAAAGAAAAGAGACTCGCGTAAGCCGCGAGCCTCTTTTCTTTATTTCTAGTTTGTTATCTATCGTATCGCTACTGTGACTTGTTATTTCAAGTAAGCGTACTTGAAGCTGTAGTTTGCCCCGGCGCCGTTGTAGATCACGCCCTTAACGCTAGGCTTGACCATCCAGGCTTCAATTGGGTGGTAGAGTGGGGTAACCCCTTGTTCTTCTAGCAGGATTTGTTCAGCCTTGGCCAGGTCCTTGAAGCGGTCAGCATCTGAGCTGGTCGTCTTGGAAGCAGCCACGTACTTGTCGTATTCCTTGTTGGACCACTTGCCGAAGTTGTATGAAGCACCAGTAGTCTGCAGGTCAAGGAAGGAAATTGGGTCAGCGAAGTCGGCGTTCCAGCCAGTTGAAACAACGTCAAAGTTGCCGCTCGTCATTCTGGTCAGCCGGGTCTTCTTCGGGATGCTTTGAACTTGAACGTCGATGCCCAGGTTGTTTTCCAGTTGGCTTTGGACGAATTCCGCTGCCTTCTTGGCCGTATCGTCATCATCGCCAAGGAGAGTGAAGGAGATCTTCTTCTTGCCGGTTTCCTTCAAAGCTTGCTTGTAGAGCTTCTTGGCTTCCTTGACATTGTAAGTCGTTGCCTTTTCAGTAGCCGCGTTCTTGACCGTGTCAGTGTAGTCCTTGTTACCAACCGTCGTCATGCCTTCTGGGTCAAAAGTCGTGGCTGGAGTAGCTGCCCCGCCCAGAGTTGAAGCCAGTTCCTTCCGGTTAATGGCCATGGAGATAGCCAAGCGGAGATTCTTGTTCTTGAATTCTGGGTGCTTCTTGATGTTGTAAGACAGGTACTGGGTCGTGGACATCTTCCGCTGGGTGTAGCCGGTCTTGCCCTTCAAAGACTTAGTGGCTTGGGCGTCCAGGAAGGCGGCATCAAGCTTGCCTGACTGGTAAAGGTTGTAGTCAGTTGATGGCGTCTTTTGCACGCTGAACTTGATCGTATCGAGCTTGATGCTCTTCTTGTCCCAGTACTTGTCGTTCTTGACCAGTTTCCAGCTCAAGTTAGACCCGGTCCAGCCGACTTGCTTATATGGACCGTTGTAGATCATGTACTTGGATGAGGTCGCGTACTTAGAACCCATCTTTTCAATGAACTTTTGGTTCTGCGGGAAGAAGAGCGGAAAGGCCATCAGCAGCTTAAAGTAAGGGATCCGCTTTTCCAGAGTAACCGTCAGCTTGTACTTGCCGTCAGCCTTGATCCCCAAAGCTGCTGGCTTCTTCTTGCCGGAAACGATGGCGTCAGCGTTCTTGATGCCGGAGAACAAATAGGAATATTCAGACGCGGTCTTCGGGTCGATGGTTCTGCGCCAGGAATAGACGAAGTCCTGGGCCGTAACCGGGTCCCCGTTGGACCACTTGGCGTTCTTCCTCAAAGTAAATGTCCAGGTCTTGCCGTCAGCGCTGTTCTTGGTAGAAGTAGCCAGGGCGTTTTGCACCTTGGCGTTCTTGCCTAAAAGGTAAAGTCCTTCTTCAACGTTGTTGATCTGTTCATAAGATGCCTGGTCAGTTGCCTTGGAGGCGTCCAAAGTTGCCATTTCCGCGGTGTTCATCCAGGTAAGGGTCTGCTTCTTGGTACTGCTTTGGGAGCTGCTTGACCCGCAGGCGGCTAAAGTGGCCGCGCTGGCTAAGATTACGGCTGAGCTGGCTAAAAGTTTCTTGCTTCTCATATTTTGTTGCCTTCTTTCTCTTGTAAAACTCATATATTATGACACGGGCAGATAGATGCAGCTAAACTACTGATCTAAGAGATATTACTAATTATAGCAAATAAATTAAAAAGCGCTAGTTGTACTTTAATTTTTTTGCCATTATTTTTAAGAAGCTCTTTTAATCCTTAAAAAAGCGCTTTGCCAAAGTAAAAAAAGCTATTCCAGACCAACTTTTTGCTATAATTAGGGTAAGATTGCAAGGAGGACAACATGGAAAAATTAACTACCATGGAGCTGGCTGACGAGTTGGCTGAAGCTCAAGACAAAATTCTTAACGGTGAAGCAAAGCTGGATACCGGCCGGGTTTACCAGGCTATCGATGATTTGGGCGTCTTGAACGATCCCATCAGCAATTACTTCGACCGGACCGAAGACGAATACTATGAAACTGAAAGTGACCACTACCTGGCCTTGACTAATTTGACTGGTAAGCTGGCTGACCTGCATGACCGCATCTTGACCAACCACGTGGACGGTTTCGTTGACAAGGATGAAATCAACTTGACTTATAATCACGAAGATGTTTATGTCGAAGGCAACTATGTGCCAAGAACCGACATGCACGTTTTGGTCTACGGGCTCAAGGTAATCGGGGCGGTTGAAGCCATCGCCGCTGCCGACCTGCGCAACGTCTTGTCCAAGGATGCCGTGCTTTCCTTGGGCCTGGCGGCACACGCTTTAGCAGAAAATCTATAATTGAGAGCCGGGGGAGGCCCGGCTTTTTGTGATTTTAGGCTTTTTGGAAGGGTAGAAATGGACCTGTTTAAATACACAAAGGGAATTATTGACAAGGCAGTTGGGGCTTCCAAGCTGCACGCCGTGCAAAAGAATGGCGGCGAGCTCCTGGATCCCATGCAGAAGTATCTGACGGTAGGGGAGTACCATGTCGATGCTCGCGACGCCACGCCTGACGGCCGGCCGTTTACCTTGACGGTCTACCAAGATGACCAGGGCATCCTGCACCAGGCGCTCAGTCCGGAAAGCACCGACAGCCTGGCCGCTGAATATGACCGGAAATTCGTGCCGGAACTGAACCGCTTCAAGGCTTTCCGCAGCCGGGAAACAGGCCGGCGCTATGTCGTGGAAGACTACCTGGCCCGCTTTGTCAGCGACGTGAAAAAGGAAATCCGGGAAGGGGACGACTCTGTCAATATCGGGGTCATTACCGACACCCACTTCAAGAACGTTGACAGCCTGGACTTCTACGGCTGGAACGGCTTAATGCATGTCAAAGAGTTTTCCTACCTGGACCAGCTGGATATTTTGGACCTCAAATGCCACCTGGGCGACTGGATCGACGGCTCTGACGCCGGCCTCATTAGTGAAAGCGAACTGATGAAGTTGCGGGACTCCTTTAAGTCCAGCAAGGTGCCTTACCTCATGATCAAGGGCAACCATGATGAAAACGACAAGTTTGACGAGCACCATGACCTGAAGGCCAGCTTCCCGGAGCGGGAGTTTGAGAAGATTATGTGGCCGGATATGTACCGGCAGCGGGAATTGGGCTACATTTCCCGCCAGCACGGGGTGGCCTGGTTTGACCAGGGCCATGTCCGGGTGATCAGTCTGAATACGTCAGATATTCCCTACATTTTGGATGAAAAAGGGCAGAAAAAGTACGATGTTAAATTGACCCTGGGGGTACGGGAAGACCAGGTGCAGGAACTGATCGAAATCCTGCAGCAGTCAAGCGGCAAGCAGGTCATCCTGCTCAGCCACGCCAACCCGATCAACCGGAAGGGCGGCAATGCCTTGAAGTATAACGGGCGGTCCCTGCATGAACTCTTGGTAGCTTTCAACCAGAAGGAAAAGGGCCGGATGCACTCCAGCAAGGACGTGCCAGCGGAATTCCGCTTAAGCAACGACTTTGACTTCACCAAGGTCAAGGACGCCCGGATCATCGCCTACTTCTGCGGCCACCGGCATGTGGAAGACCAGTACCGGATAAACGGCATCCAGTATGTCCTCTTCAACTGCTCAGCCTTGATGGGCCCAAGCCACCAGCTGACGACCAAGTATAACAGGAACTTAAACCGGAAGATGGACCACCAGAATGAATTTGCCGGCTATGTCGTCAACCTGGACCTTTTCCGGCGGCGGATCAAGGTCTTTGGCTATGGGGCCGCGACCAGACGGAGAATTTTTTTCATTTAGGTAAAGATTGACAAGGACTCTGTAAACATTAGAGCCCTTGTTTTATAATAAGAAGTTGACTTTATAGAAACTAACTAGAATTAAGGGAGAGAAAATATGTGCGGAATTGTCGCCTTTTACGATCCAGAAATCAATGACAAGCAGGCGGCCATCGGTAAGATGATGGCTACCATCCAGCACCGGGGACCAAACAGTGACGGGATGTATACCAACGACAAGGTAGCCCTGGGTTTCAGAAGACTGTCGATTATCGACCTGCGGGGCGGTAGTCAGCCAATCTACAACGAAGACCGCAGCCGAGCAATCATTTTCAACGGGGAAATCTACAACTTCAAGCCCTTAAGAGAGGAACTGATCAAGGCGGGCCACACCTTTTCCACCAAGGCCGACACTGAAGTCATCCTGCACGGCTATGAAGAATGGGGGATGGACGGGATCCTCAAGCGGCTCCGGGGGATGTTCGCCTTTATCATCTGGGACGACAATACCCAGACCATGTACGGGGCCCGGGACTTCTTCGGGATCAAGCCGATGTACTACCAGGACGTGGACGGCCACCTTTTGGTCGGCTCAGAATTGAAGAGCTTTTTGCCCTTCCCTCATTTTAAAAAGGAACTGAATACCGAAGCCGTCAAGCCATACCTGATGAACCAGTACAACGACCTTAAGGAAACCTTCTTCAAGGACGTCTACCGCTTCCAGCCAGGCCACTGGTTCGAATACAAGGACGGCAAGATGAAGACCCACCAGTACTGGGATGCTGAATACAAGGACAACAACCTTTCCTTTGAAGAAACGGTCAAGAAGATCAACGAAGACTTGAAGGAAACGGTTGACCTTTACCGTAACGCCGACGTTAAGGTCGGGTCCTTCCTTAGTGAAGGGGTTGACTCCAGCTTCTTGACGGCCCTTTTGGACCCGGATGAAGTCTTCTCCATCGGCTTTGACGACAATACCTACGATGAAGCTTCCAAGGCCAAGGCCCTGGCCGACATCAACGGCTGGCACTTCTACGCTGACAAGGTCTACTCAGAAGAAGCCATGCGGGACTTCCCGGAAATGCAGTACCATATGGACGAACCAGACGCCAACCCGTCAATCATTCCTTTGTGGTACCTGTGCAAATTGGCTAGAAAGCACGTGACCGTTGCCTTGTCCGGGGAAGGGGCCGATGAGCTTTTTGCCGGCTATGTCAACTACGGGATGCACACCCACAACAATGTCATCAAGGTCTTTACTGACAAGCTGAAGAAGCTGCCAAAGGGCAAGCGGGTTAAGCTGGCTCATAAGATCAAGAAGATGCCAAACTTCCCGGGCAAGGTGCACCTTTACACCAACCTGGCTGAACCAAGCGAATTCTACGTGGGCCAGTCAGTCATCTACGACATGGACTACCCGACCATCTTCACTTCCAAGGACGCTAACGCTGTCTTGCAGCCGAGCTACCGGAACAAGCTGACGGTTAACGGCAACTACCAGGAAGACTTCAAGAAGGTCAAGGACCTGGACAATGTCAAGCAGATGCAGTACATCGACCTGCACCACTTCATGCTCAACGACATCGAGCAGAAGGCTGACAAGATTTCCATGGCCCACTCCCTGGAACTTCGGGTGCCTTACCTGGACGTGAAGATCGCCGAACTGGCCAACTCTATTCCAAGCAAGTACCTGGTCAACAAATATGACACCAAGTACGCCCTGCGCAAGGCTTCAGAACAGGTCCTGCCAGATGAATGGGCCAAGCGGCCGAAGCTGGGCTTCCCGACGCCAATCAAGCAATGGCTGCAGGAAGAGCGTTTCTACAAGCAGGTCAGAGACCTCTTCAGCGAAGACTTCGTCAATGATATTTTTGAACAAAAGAAGATCCTGGACCTGCTGGATGAGAACTACAATGGGGACGGTTCTCACCGCCGGCAGATCTGGGCAATCTACACCTTCCTGGTTTGGTACAAGCTCTTCTTCGTTGACTACGAGGAAACCGTGCGCAAGTACCAGCACGTGCAGCCGGAAGTGGCCAGCTTGATCGCCCAGGGCAAGCTGCTCTAATCCAAAAAGAAGAGAAAGAGAATTTAATTACTAATGGCTAAATTTACACCAATTTTGCTTGGCAGCGACATCAACGTTTACGGGATGGCGCGGTCTTTTAACGAAGCATATGGCATCAAGGTCCAGGCTTGGGCGGCAGCGCAATTGGCGGCCACCCGCTATTCCAAGATCGTGGACGTTGAAGTGCACCCTGGTTTTTCCGAAGACCCGGGCTTCATGGAAGTCATGCAGGAAAAAATCAAGGAATACCAGAATCATGAAGAGCTAGTCATTCTGATCGCTTGTGGGGACGGCTATGCGGAACTTTTGGCTAAGCACAAGCAGGAACTGGAAGGGACCTTCGTCGTTCCTTACATCGACTACCAGCTTTTGGAAAAGCTGATCTCTAAGGAAGGCTTCTACGAGGTCTGTGAAGAATACGGCCTGCCTTACCCGAAGACCAAGATCATCAAGCTGGCTGACTACCAGGATGGGTCATATGCCGATGTGCCTTTTGCCTTCCCGGTTGCCTTGAAGCCGGAAGACCCGGTTTCCTGGCTGGATGTCCAGTTTGAAGGGCGGAAGAAGGCTTTTGTCATTAAGGATCTGGATGAATTCAAGGACATTGTGGGCAAGATCTACACCAATGGCTACAAGGAAGACTTGATCCTGCAGGACTTCATCCCGGGCGACGACTCCAACATGCGGGTCTTGAATGCCTACGTGGACAAGAACCACCAGGTCAAGATGATGTGCCTGGGCCACCCGCTTTTGGAAGACCCGACTCCGCAGTCAATTGGGAACTACATGGCTATTTTGCCGGCCTATGACGAAAAGCTCTACGAGACTGTCCAGACCTTCCTGGAGAAGATCAACTATGTCGGCATGGCCAACTTCGACATCAAGTACGATGCCCGCGACGGCCAGTACAAGTTCTTTGAAATCAACCTCCGCCAAGGCCGGTCCAGCTTCTACGTGACCTTGAACGGCTACAACCTGGCCAAGTGGTACGTGGAAGATTACGCTGAAGACTCCTTGGCCGGCCAGGAGACCGTCTATGCCAACAAGCTGGAGAGCAGCCACATGCTCTGGCTGGGCGTGCCGGAGAAGATCTTCAAGGAATATGCGGTCGACAACGAGGCCAAGCAGGCGGCCTTGAAACTGATCGATGCCGGCCAGGTGGGGACGACCGTCTTCTACGACCAGGACGGCTCCTTTAAGCGCTGGCTCTTGATGAAGTACATGTTCCACAACTACTACAAGCGCTTCAAGACCTACTTCCAGGTTAACAAGGGCCAGTACTTCGATAAATAGCCAATACTTTTATAAGCCCTTGATGAAAATCAAGGGCTTTTTTTTCACCTTTTTAAAATTTTCGAAGCGCTTTGCCAAAAGGATAAAAATATTTGCTCTAACAAAATATTCTTTTTTTAAAAATATACGGGCTCCAAGTCCCGTGACAACTGAATTCTGCTCTGCTGTTTAACACAAACGCGTCTTTGTATAGACCACAATATCTGGTAGTTTGTGCTATGCTTATCTCATAAACTAAACAAGATGTGGTGGTTATCCACACTTAATCTACAAGATAGTCTACTGCTTGTGGTCAACTCGCTTAAACAGCCCCAGAGGCTGGATGTAAAAAACGTAAAGTATTTTTGAGAGATAAGAGGTTAATTGTCATGTTAAAGCCAGCAGCAGAAACTGTGAGCTTGAATTTCGCTAACGCGCCAAAGAAGTTCATCAAGCGCGACGGCGCCCCATTTAAATTTGAACAATTCAAGCTGGAAATGGTTCTGGATGAACTTGGCCTGGAAGACAGCGAAATCAAGGCTGCCGTTTTGAGCAAGGTTTACGCCAAGCTGGCCGCCTACACGGTTGACGCCGTTCAGGTCCACGATGCTTTTAAGGCCAGCTTGAACGAACTGGGCTATCTGAATGAAGCCAGGGAATACGAAGCCAAGCGGCAGGAAGACGAAGCTGACTGGCGGGCAGAAACTGACACCAAGCAGCGCCTGGCCAAGCTGGTCGACAAGGACCCAAGCATCGTCCACGAAAATGCCAACAAGGACTCTGACGTCTTTGCCACCCAGCGGGACTTGACTGCCGGGACGGTGGGCAAGACGGTCGGCCTGACCTTGATGCCTCAGCACATCGCCAAGGCCCACCTGCGCGGGGACATCCACTGGCACGACCTAGACTACACGCCCCTTTCACCAATGTCCAACTGCTGCTTGATCGACTTTGACTACATGCTCAACCACGGTTTCAAGATCGGCAACGCCTTCGTGGAAGTGCCGAACTCCATCCGGGTGGCCACCAGCCAGGTAGCCCAGATCATCACCAGCGTGGCTTCCAGCCAATACGGCGGCTGCTCCTTTGACCGCTGCGACGAAGTCCTGGCGCCTTTTGCCGAAAAGAACTACAAAAAGCACCTGGAAGAAGGGCGTGAATTTATCGACGACGAAGACAAGGTGCAGGCTTTTGCTAAGAAGCGGACCCAAAAGGACATCTACGACGCTATGCAGAGCCTGGAATACGAGATCAACACCATGTTCTCCAGCCAGGGGCAGACGCCTTTCACCACCTTGGGCTTCGGTCTGGGGACCAACTGGATTGAAAAGGAAATCCAAAAGGACATCTTGAAGGTCCGCATCGAAGGCCTGGGTCGGGAACACCGGACAGCCATCTTCCCGAAGCTGGTCTTCACTTTGAAGAAGGGGCTTAACCTCCACCCGGGCGACCCGAACTACGATGTTAAGAAGCTGGCTCTGGAATGTGCTACTAAGCGGATGTACCCAGACGTTTTAAGCTACGACAAGATCATCGACATCACTGGCTCATTCAAGGCCCCGATGGGCTGCCGGTCCTTTCTGCAAGGCTGGAAGGATGAAAATGGCCAGGAAGTCAACTCCGGGCGGATGAACCTGGGCGTGGTTACTTTGAACCTGCCAAGAATCGCCATGGAAAGCCAGGGCGACATGGACCACTTCTGGGAAATCTTCAATGACCGCTTGGAACTGGGCCGGCAAGCCTGCGAATACAAGGCTAAGAAGGTCACTGAAGCTAAGCCGGTCAACGCTCCAACCCTGTACGAATACGGCGCCTTTGGCCAAGGGGTTGGCGATGATGGTGACGTCAACGACTTATTCAAGAACGGCCGGGCTACGGTTTCCCTGGGCTACATCGGCCTTTACGAAGTTGGCACGGTCTTCTACGGGCCAGACTGGGAAAAGAACCCGGAAGCCAAGGCCTTCACTTTGGAAGTGGTCAAGAAGCTGCATGATGCCTGCGCCAAGTGGGAAAAGGAAGACCCGAACCACTACCACTACAGCGTTTACTCCACCCCAAGTGAAAGTCTGACTGACCGTTTCTGCCGCCTGGATACGGAGAAGTTCGGCAAGGTCAAGGACATCACGGACAAGGAATACTACACCAACTCCTTCCACTATGACGTCCGCAAGCACCCGACCCCATTTGAAAAGCTGGACTTTGAAAAGGACTACCCATACTACGCTGCCGGTGGTTTCATCCACTACTGCGAATACCCGAACCTGAAGCAAAACCCGGCCGCCCTGGAAGCTGTCTGGGACTGGGCTTACGACAGAGTCGGCTACCTGGGTACCAACACCCCGATCGACAAGTGCTACGAATGCGGCTTTGCCGGCGAGTTCAAGTCAACCGCCAAGGGCTTTGAATGCCCGCAATGCGGCAACCACAACCCGGAAACCTGCGACTGCGTCAAGCGGACCTGCGGCTACTTGGGCAACCCGCTGAAGCGGCCAATGGTTCACGGCCGGCATGAAGAAATCGCCCACCGGGCCAAGCACATGAGCTTGGGCATGGTCAGCGAGGAAGCCAGCTTGGAAAAGCAGAAGAACAGCCAATACTAAACGAAAAGAATTATACTAATAGGCAGGAGGCTTTCCTGCCTATTTTTTAGTCAAAAGCAAAGGAGAAGCGAGATGCCAGAGAAAGACAAGAATCAGCAAGAAGGCCCTGACGTCCGGGACAACCTGATCCGGATCAGCGTCGGCGGGGAAACGGTCTTTGTGGACGCCAACCAGTACAAGGCTAAAAATGCCGGTCAGACGGCCAAGCCCCGGAAGATGAAGCGCCAGCCCAAGAACCCTAAGCCGGGCGAATGGATCTCAGAAGATTACAGCAAGCATAAGATTGCCGACTACAAGCCCTTCAACTTCGTAGACGGGGAAGGGGTTCGCTGCTCCTTATACGTGTCCGGCTGCCTCTTTGACTGCCCGGGCTGCTACAACCTGGCCGCCCAGAACTTCAACTACGGCCGTCCCTACACCCAGGAATTGGAAGACCAGATCATTGCGGACATCGGCCAGTCTTATGTTCAAGGCTTGACTTTGCTTGGCGGGGAACCCTTTTTGCACACCTGGGTCTGCAACCGGATCATCGACCGGGTCCGGGCCGAATACGGCCACAGCAAGGACATCTGGTCCTGGTCCGGCTATACCTGGGAAGAACTTTTGAAGGAAACCCCGGACAAGGTGGAAATGCTCAAGAAGCTGGACATCCTGGTTGACGGCCGCTTCATGGACAACTTGAAGGACCTGACCCTGCAGTTCAGAGGGTCCAGCAACCAGCGGATCATCGACGTGCAGAAGTCCCTCAAGAGCCCGGACCTGCACCCAGTCATCTGGGACAAGCTGCAGAGATAGTTTTTTAGCGAGGAAAAATGAACGAAGAAAAACGCGCCTTGGTTAACCAGATTATCGGCCAGCTGCAGACCGTCATCGACCCGGAGCTCCTGGTCAATGTGGTCGACCTGGGCCTCATCTACGGAGTCGACATCGATGATGAGGGCAACTGCCTGGTGACCATGACCTTGACCACAGCCGGCTGCCCCTTAAACGACTACCTCAACCGGGAAATCCGCCAGGCGGTGGGCCAGCTGGCCGCCATCAAGCAGGTGGACATCAAGCTGGTCTGGTACCCGGTCTGGACCCCGGACCGCTTAAGCGAGCAGGCGAAAAAGCAGCTGGGCATCAAGGAAGAGCTGGCTCCGGCGGCTAAGGAGATCAACCTCCACCAGCCGATCAAGACTTTCGCTGACCAGTATCCGGAATTTACCGAAGATATGGCCGAGATCGGCTTCAACCGGATTAAGATTCCGGGGATGCTGGACACGGTGGGCCGGCTGATGACCCTGCCGATGGGCTGCCGGGCCATGGGCTTTGACCTGGAAGAGGTCAAGGAGAAGCTGCGCTTGAAGGGATACGAGGTGACTGAGTGATGACCATGTCTTTAAAAGAGCGGCAGGAGAAGCTGCTGGAGATCTTGCGCCTTTTGCGGGACAAGGGAGACTTTGACCAGGCCAAGGCCATGTTCAATGAGGCTTTTTCTTCAGTCTCAGTCAAGGAAATCACGGAAGCTGAGCGGGCCTTGATCGCCGGTGGCCTCAATCCCCAGGAAATCCAGAACTTGTGCACGGTCCACGCGGAAGTCTTCCGGGGATCGATCGGCGAGCAGGAAGCAGGGGAGGCTTTTGCCCGGCCCGGCCACCCGGTCCAGACCTTAAAGCAGGAGAATGTCGTTTTGACTTCTTTGGTTAACGACGCCCTTTTGCCAGACCTGGCCAAGTATGAAGCCAATCCGGCCCCGGACCTTCTGGCCAAGATCAAGCGGGAGCTGGCTGACCTGGCCCAAGTGGACAAGCACTACACCAGAAAAGAAATCTCCATGTTTCCCTTGATGACCAAGTACGGCATCACGGCCCCGCCCCAGGTCATGTGGGGGGTAGATGATGATATCCGGGGCTGGATCAAGGAGTCCCGGCAGGCGGCTGAAACGGGCGAGGCAGAACTTTTGGCCAAAAAGGTCAAGCGGGCGGCTAAGGAAGTCACCGAAATGATCTTCAAGGAAGAGGCGATCATGCTGCCGCTCTTGACAGAAGTGGCGACTCCGGCTGATTGGCTCAGGGTCAAGGAAGACGAGGTCCGGGTGGGCTACTGTTTGATTCCCAATCCGCCAGCCTGGCGGCCATCCGCGGCCGAACTGGCTGAGAAAAAGGCAGCTGACCCGGCAGCGATCGCCAAGTGGAATGACCAGATCGGGGCTTTTGCCGGCCAGCTGGGCGGAAATGAAGCCGAAAACTACCAAAAGCTGGTGGAAGTTGAGCAGACGGAGGAAAAAGCCCGGCCGGCCCTGACGGACTCCTTTATTGAGTTCGCGGAAGGCAGCCTCAGCTATGAGCAGCTTTCGGCTGTCCTGGACCTTCTGCCCCTGGACCTGGTCTTTGTGGATAAGGACGACGTCATCCGCTACTTTGGCGGCAGCTGCGGCTTTTATCCCCATTCTAAAAACGACCTGGGCATGAACCTGTTTAGCATTCACATGCCCAAAAGCGTGCCTAAGGTCAAGGCTATCGTGAATGACCTCAGAAGCGGGAGAAAAGACAAGCATGCCTTCTGGTTTGAAGTTCGGGGCCGCTTCGTCTATATCCAATACCTGGCGGTCAGAAACAAGGCCGGGGAGTACCTGGGCGTTTTGGAAGTCCTGCAGGATATTACCGACCTGCGCGCCTTGCAAGGAAAGAAGAAAGAGTTGTAGAATTATAATAAAGAGAGAAGCCATGACTTGCTGAGTCGTGGTTTTCTTATTGCCTGGAGTATTTTTAGCAATTAAGTTTAGAAAAGGAGGAATGGAGAAATGAAAACTAAACACGGACAGAGCCAGTTGCCGGAAATCGCGCTGCCCTGGCTGGTCGTGGCCGAACTGGCTACTTGGATCGGGGCCAGCTTCATTTGGCCACTGACTTCCGTTTACCTAAACAAGCGGTTGGGGATCAGCCTGTCGGTAATCGGGATCGTCCTCTTCTGCAACTGCGCGGCCAATATGCTGGGGTCGACCATCAGCGGCCGGCTTTTTGACCGGCTCAATCCTTATCCTTTGATTGTGGGCGGGATGCTGCTGGATGCCCTGGTTCTGTTGGCCATGGCCTTCTTCCATGGTTGGCCGGTTTACTGGGTCTGGCTGGCCTGTACGGGCTTTTTAGGGGGCTGGAACGGGGCCCTGGTCAATTCCATTGCCACCAGCCTGCGCAAGTATCCGGGCCGGTATGTCTTCAATATTCTCTACTTCTCCCAGAACCTGGGGGTGGTAATCGGGACCTTGATTGTCGGCTACCTTTACGACTACTCAATTGAGCTGCTCTTTATCATAGCCAGCTGCCTTTTCTTGATCGGGACTTTAGTTGCCTTCTGCAAGTTTAAGCCGATCGTGGCCTACCATGCCCGCCGGCAGGAGCAGAAGAAGACTGGCCAAAGCCCACTGAAGGCGGAAAAGATGCCGAAGGCCAACTTCTGGATGACCATGGGCTTCTTCATCACCCTGGGTGTAACCTGGCTGATGTACATGAACTGGGAGTCCAACCTGTCCGTTTACATGGTCAGCCTGGGGATTCCTTTCCACCTCTACTCAACTTTGTGGACGATCAATGCCGGCATCATCGTGGTCGTGCAGCTGATTTTGGCCCGCTTCCCGCGGATCTTCAAGAGCATCTACCAGCAGATCTATTTCGGGATTTTCATGTTTGCCGTGTCCTGGCTGACCTTGATTTTTGCCAAGACCTACCCGGGCTTCGTCTTGTCCATGTCGATCTTGACCTTGGGTGAATCGACGGCCTTTTCCGCCATTCCGGCCTATGTCAATGACATGTCGCCGTATTCCAGCAAGGGCAAATACCAGGGGATGACCCTGGTGGCCAGCGGGGTCGGCCGGGCCTTCGGGCCGCTTTTCGGCGGGACCCTGATCGACCTCTTCGGCTACAAGGCCATGTTCGTGGTCGCCAGTTGCGGCATCTTCCTTTGCCTTTTGGCCCTCTTGCCGCTGAGAGCCAAGCTGAAGGACCAGGTGCATTTCTTCAAGTAGAGCATTTTTAGCATTTTTGCAAAAGTAAGACTGGATTTTCATTCCGGCCTTATTTTTTTGCACTTTGATTGAAAGGGAAGCAGTTAACGGGTAAAATAAGAAAATAGTGAGAAAAGGAGGAAAAAACATGCTTAAGGTTTACGGGACAAAAATCTGTCCGGACTGCATCGCCTGTGAGGCCAGTTTTAAAAAGCATGGCATCGACTACGAATTTATCAATATTTTCGCGAATATGCCGGATTTCAAGGAATTTTTGCGCTTGCGGGATGCCAGTCCCGCCTTTGCTCACGCTAAGGAGCAGGGCAACGCGGGGATTCCAGCCTGCGTCAAGGAAGATGGGGAAATTTTTACCGACTGGGAAGGTTTCTTAAAGGACCAGGGCTTAGAGCCAATCTGGCCGGAAGCTGCCGATCAGGCCAAGGTTGAAATTGAAGCTCAGTGCGACCTGCGCCAGCACAACTGCTAGCTGAAAAACAAGGAGGAATAAAAAATGAACAATAAATTTGCCGTCCGCGGCGGCAGCGGCGACACGACTGTCGTTGACAAGACTGCCCGCCCGCAGGACAACCTGTATTTGGCCGTTAACTCTGACTACCTGGACCAGCTGGAAATCCCAGCTGACCGGTCCCGCATGGGAAGCTTTGACCAAATCGCTGAAAACGTGGAAAAGAGCTTGATGGCTGACTTCGCGGCTTTTGCCAGCGGGGAAAAGGAAGTGCCAAACCTGCCGAACCTGGCCAAGGCTGTTGAACTCTACAAGCTGGCCAAGGACTTTGACAAGCGGAACGCTGACGGGGCAGAACCAATCCAGGCTGACTTGCATAAACTGGAAGGATTGAATAGCTGGGCTGACCTGCAAGGCGCGGCAGCTGCCTTGGCCAAAGAAGGCTTTGACCTCCCATTCTCCTTCTCCGTTGACGCGGACATGAAGAATACCAAGGTCAACACGGTTTACTTCGGCGGTCCTCACATCTTCTTGCCAGACACGACCACTTACGAAAGCCCGGACGCTGAAAAATTACTGGGCGTTTTGAAAGAACAGTCCCTCAAGCTCTTCCAAATGGCCGGAGTCAGTGAAGAAAAAGCCGCTGAATACGTGGACGGGGCCCTGGCTTATGACCAGCGCCTGGCTAAGGTAGTCAAGTCCAGCGAAGAATGGGCCGACTACCCGGCTATGTACAACCCGATTTCATTGACGGACTTCAAGGGCAAGTTCACTAGCTTTGACATGGGCCAGTTCCTGGCAGGCTTCCTTGGCGAAGAACCAGAAGTTTTGATCAACACGGAACCGCGCTACCTGGACCAGGCTGAAGGCCTTTTAAACGAAGCAGGCTTCAGCGAAATCAAGGGCTGGATGCTGGTTAAGTTTATCAATGACGCGGCCTCCTCCTTGTCGCAAGAATTCAGAGAAGCCGCCTTCCCGTTCAGCCAAGCTTTGACCGGCCAGCCGCAACTGGCCAGCGGGATCAAGCAGGCCTACCGGATCGCCAACAGCACTTTCAGCGAAGTTGTCGGCGTCTACTACGGGCAGACCTACTTCGGGGCCGCCGCCAAGGAAGACGTTTTGGGCATGATCAAGCGGATGCTGAAGGTCTACGAGGACCGGCTGGCCAAGAACGACTGGCTCTCCCAGGCGACTAAAGACAAGGCCATCACCAAGCTGCAGGCCTTGATCTTGAAGGTTGGCTACCCGGACAAGATTGAAGACATCTACAACCGCCTCCAGGTTACCCCAGCTTCAGCCGGCGGCAACCTTTACGGCAACCTGCAGGCCGCCAGCCAGGAAAGCATCAAGTACAGCCTGGAGAAGCTCCACCAGCCGGTTGACCGGACTGTTTGGCTGATGCCAGGCAACCTGGTTAACGCCTGCTACGACCCGCAGAGAAACGATATCACTTTCCCAGCGGCCATCCTGCAGGCACCGTTCTATAGTGCTGACCAAAGCCGGGCAGCCAACTACGGCGGGATCGGGGCCGTGATTGCCCACGAAGTTTCCCACGCCTTCGACAATAATGGGGCCCAGTTCGATGAATTCGGCAATATGAAGAACTGGTGGACCGAAGCTGACTACAAGGAATTTGCTGACCGGACCAAGGCGGAAATCACCCTCTTTGACGGGCTCAAGTTCGGCCCGACTACTTTGAACGGCAAGCAGATCGTGTCTGAAAACATCGCTGACCAGGGCGGCTTGGCCGCGGCCATGACCGCCTGCAAGGAAGAAGGGCAGAGCCTGGAAGACTTCTATGTCAACTGGGCTAGAGTCTGGGCAGAAAAGTCCCTGGAAGCAGCCATCAAGATGATCGTTTCCGTTGACGTGCACGCGCCAGGCCCTCTGCGGGCGAATGTCCAGGCTCAGTGCCAGGACGAATTCTACGAGACCTTTGACGTCAAGCCGGGCGACGGGATGTACCTGGCTCCGGAAGACCGGGTCAAGATCTGGTAGTTTTTCATAAAATTTCATAAACAACAAAACATACTAATCTAGTGTTGGATGATTACTCGACGGAGTAGTCGTTCAACACTTTTTCTTTTACCATGTAAAGTGGAGATGAAGCCAATGCCGCGCGTCTTTTGGACACTCGATGTCGTAAGCAAAACGGGCAGCTTCACCATTCAATTGTGAATCTCGTCTAAGTATGTTGGCTGCTAAAGTCCTGTTGAGAAAATTAGATCTGATTGAATTGGGTGAAGGCAGCTCATCTCCAAGCAAAGCGGAGGTTTATTCTTATGGATTTATTGAAAACTGTTTTCGGTATTGATGTTAGCAGCCGGAAGTCTAACGTATGCATTATGGTCAATGGCCAAAAAGTTAATGACTATGCCATCTCCAACGATATGGTAGGCTTCAATCAGCTGCTAGATGATCTTAAACAGGTTACCAACCCGCAAATTATCTTTGAAGCTACTGGCGTTTACTCCAGAAGACTCCAGGCGTTTTTG
>NZ_CALVGT010000023.1 GCF_944327175.1 uncultured Lactobacillus sp. | reverse complement strand
TATAAGTTTGGTAATTGGATGATCCCTGCACCCGCAAATCATCTCTATCTGACTAGTGTGAGCTGGAATGCATTTTGGCATTTCTCGACTTGCAAGCCCCGGACTTCAGTCCGAGGTTGGTTGACCTTGTGACACATGCATATGTAGTTGATCTTTTTTGTTGATATGAACAATATAGCCTTCTGCTGGTTAATGGTTGCAGAAGGCTGTTTTCCTTTCTTGCGTTGAGGATTATCAAAGAAAAAGTGTTGAACAACTACTCTGCTTGGTAGTTATTCAACACTAAACTGCTATTATTCTAATATCCTATTTACTTGCCTTCTTCCACTTCAGGCCGATGCCGGTAAAGCCGCTGAGAATGGAGAAGACTGGTGACAGGAGGCTGAACATGGTGAAGGGGAGGAAGTCCAGGACTGGTACGCCCAAGGTTGAAGCCACAAAGGAACCAGCCACTCCCCAAGGGATCAAGTAGTTGATGACGCTGCCCCCGTCTTCCAAGACCCGGCTGAGGGCCAGGGGGTCAAGGCCAATCTGCTTGTAAGCAGGCTTAAAGGCGTTGGCCGGCAGGATAACAGACAGGTATTGTTCACCGACGAAGAGGTTGACCCCAATCCCGGCCATGATTGTCGTCAAGATCAGCTGGCCCGGCTTCTTAAGGCGTTCAACCAGAGGCTTCATGGCGCTGTCGATAATGCCTAGGTGCATCAAGATTCCGCCTAGGGCCAGAGTCATGATAATCAAGGAGACAGTCCCCATCATGCTGGAGATCCCGCCCCGGGTCAAGAGGGCGTCAACGGTCTTGTTGCCGGAATTTGAAACGTAGCCGGATTCAATCAGCGTTGCCAGCTTTTGTATCTTGAAGCCTGGATTTTGGACAAAAATCATGGCAACGGACAAGAAGATGTTGACAAAAAGAGTTTGAATGGCTGGCACTTTTTTCCAGGCGCAGGCGAACATCAAGATGAGCGGCAAGGCTGCCCAGAAGGAAACTGAGAAGTGCTGGCGGAGGCTGCTTTCTACGGCCGCGATGCCGGCTAAGGAAGTTGCCTTACTGCTCTGGCCCAGGAAGAAGAAAAAGAGCAAAGAGCCGATAAAGGCAGGAATGGTTGACCACATCATATTCTTAATATGGTCAAAGAGGTCGGCTTCAGCTGCCGCGGAAGCCAGGTTGGTTGAGTCAGACAGAGGGGACATCTTGTCACCAAAGACGGCGCCGGAGATAATGGCCCCAGCCGTCAAAGCTGGGTTGATGCCTAAAGTGCTCCCTATCCCGAAGAGGGCGATCCCGACGGTGGACACGGTCGTAAAGCCGGACCCGATGGCCAGGCCGACCAAGGAGCAGACCAGGAAGACCGATGGAACGAAGAAGTGGCTGCTGATCATGTGAAAGCCCAGGACCATCAAGGATGGAATAATCCCGGCCTGGATCCAGACGGCAATCAAGGTCCCAATTAAAAGGAAGATAAAGATCGGGACAATGGCCGTGGAAATCCCTTGGCTGATCCCATTCATGACTTCTTCCCACTCAAAGCCGCGGATTTGCAGCCAGAAAATGAGCAAGGCGATGACGGTCAAGACCGGAATCTGCGGGGACAGGCCAAAGCCGATGACGCCCCAGCCCAGCACGGCCAGCATCAAAATAAGAATAGTTACTGCTTCTTTAAAACTGATTTGTTTGTTCATGTGTTTATTCCTTAGTTAAATCTGTATTTGCTTTTGCCAGTTTAAACCAAGGTTTGATATCGCTTCATATTTTTCCTTTCTGCAAACAAAAAGCCCCAGCCGAGTCGGTTGACTCAGGCTGGGGCGCTTATAGGCACGGTACCACCCAACTTTGCAGCATGCTGCACTCGTTTTAGCCGTAACGGGGCCGACCGGCCGAGCTGCTTGATCCTGTAATTCGCTGCTCCAGGCCTGTCCGGTTCGCATCAACCACCGGTTTTCTGAGCACTGAGCCTGGCCGCTACTTAAAGATCGCTCGAATTTTTATGTTTCCTACTATAACATTATGAGCTTTGTTAAGCAATGCTTTTGCTAATTATTTTTTAAGAAAAAATGAAAGAGGATAGCCAAAAGCAATGAAAAATAACAATACTTTTCAATTGCTTTGCAGATATCGTTGATTTTGGAGGAAGAAAGACAGAAAAAACAAGAAAGCAGAAAAAATCTGTCAAAAGGGTTTGACGGGCTCGGAAAAGTTTGCTAATATTAATATACATGACTTGGAGTAGTACTCAAGTGGCTGAAGAGGCGCCCTTGCTAAGGGTGTAGGTCGGGAAACTGGCGCCAGAGTTCGAATCTCTGCTACTCCGCTATAACAACCAATATATGAGGAAAGCGACTGATTTTATTTGATCAGTCGCTTTTTTCTTCCTTAAAAAGTATTTTTCCATTCTTAATTAAAACTGGTATTTTTCGAAAAAACGCAATTTTTTTGCCGCTTTTTTCGTTATTGTAATGTATTTTCAGTCATAGAGATAAAATTAACAAAAAAGTTGAAAAAGGTTTCAAGAAAGTGCTTCACGTAAGCGCTTTTTATTGTATAATAGGAACGTACCGAAGTTTTTGAGGAGGAAATATCATGGTAGGAATTGTTTTAGCTAGCCATGGCGGTTTCGCGGACGGTATTGCTGAATCCGCGCAAATGCTCTTTGGCCCACAAGACAATTTTGCCCATGTCATTTTGAAGCCTTCTGAAGGCCCAGATGATATTAAGGGTAAGATGAGTGAAGCGATTGCTTCTTTTGCAGACCAGGAAGAAGTTTTGTTCCTGGTTGACCTGTGGGGTGGCACGCCTTTCAACCAGGCAAACGGTTTGCTCGACGGTCACGACAAGTGGGCTATCGTTTCCGGTTTGAACTTGCCAATGGTAGTTGAAGCCTTGACCCAAAGAATGATCAATGACAAGGCTACCGCGCAAGACATCGCGACTGCAATCATTAAGCCAGCCAAGGATGGTATCAAGACCAAGCCTGAAAGCTTAATGCCTGCAGAAGAAAAGGCAGCTGCACCTGCAGCCGCAGCTGGCGCTCCTAAGGAAGCAATCCCAGAAGGGACTGTTTTGGGCGACGGTCACATCAAGATCGTTGGTGCCAGAATTGACTCACGTTTGTTGCACGGTCAAGTTGCAACTGGTTGGATTCCATCACTTCACCCAGACCGGGTTATCGTGGTTTCTGATAAGGTTGCCAAGGACGACCTGCGCAAGAGCATGATCCGTGAAGCTGCTCCAGCTGGTACGGTAGCACACACCGTTCCGCTGAAGAAGATGAAGGAAATCTCTGAAGACCCGCGTTTTGGTACTACGCACGCCTTCTTGTTGTTTGAAAACCCAGAAGATGCTTTGCAAACGATTAAGAACGGCGTAGACATCAAGAGTTTGAACGTCGGCTCCATGTCATACAGCAAGGGCAAGGTTAACGCCAACACCGTTCTGTCCATGGACCAGACTGACGTCGACACTTTCCGTGAACTCGAAAAGATGGGCATCAAGTTTGACGTCCGCAAGGTTCCTTCAGACAATCCGGAAAACATGGATTCAATTCTGAAGAAGGCACAAAGCCTGCTCGATGAACAAAAGTAGTAGTGGGAAAAGGAGTTAAAAATGGACTTAAATGCTATTCAAGTCATCCTGGTGATTGTGGTAGCTTTCCTGGCCGGGATGGAAGGTATCCTGGATGAATGGGAATTCCACCAACCATTGGTTGCATGTACTTTAATCGGTTTAGTTACTGGCAATCTTACCTTGGGTATTATGCTCGGTGGTTCTTTGCAAATGATCGCTTTGGGTTGGGCCAACATCGGTGCCGCTGTCGCACCTGACGCCGCTTTGGCCGCTGTTGCCTCAGCCATCATTTTGATCAAGGGTGGTCAAGGTACCAAGGGTATCGGGACTGCCACTGGTTTGGCCATCACTCTGGCCGTTGCCGGTCTGTTCTTGACCATGTTGGTCCGGACTATTTCAACTGCCATCGTTCACATCATGGACAAGCACGCCGAAGAAGGTAACTGGCGCATGATCAACGTATGGCAATGGATCGCTGTCTGCTTGCAGGGTCTGCGTATTGCTATCCCAGCCGGCTTGCTTTTGGCTATTCCAACTGGAACTGTTAGAAGCGCACTGGCTGCTATGCCAGCCTGGCTGTCAGATGGTATGACCATCGGTGGTGGTATGGTTGTTGCCGTAGGTTACGCTATGGTTATCAACATGATGGCCAGCCGTGAAGTATGGCCATTCTTCGCTATTGGTTTTGCTTTGGCCGGCGTTAAGGACTTGACTTTGATCGCCTTGGGTGCGATTGGTTTATCTATGGCCTTGATGTACCTCGCTTTGGAAGAAAAGGTAAGCAAGGGCTCTGGCGATGCTGCCGCAGCTGGTACTGGTGACCCGCTGGGTGACATCATTGATGACTATTAGAAATCAAGCCAGAAAGGAGAGACAAAATCATGACTGAAAAGAAAGTAACTTTATCAAAGCGTGATCGTTGGGATGTTATGTGGCACTCACAACTTCTGCAGGGTTCATGGAACTACGAAAGAATGCAGAACGGTGGTTGGGCCTACAGTATGATCCCAGCTTTAAGAAAGCTGTACCCAAAGAAGGAAGACATGGCTGCTGCTTTGCAACGTCACCTGGTCTTCTTCAACACTCACCCTTACTTGGCTTCACCAATCATCGGTGTTACCCTGGCTTTGGAAGAAGACAAGGCTAATGGCGTTGCCGTTGACAACGAAGCTATCCAAGGTGTTAAGGTTGGTATGATGGGGCCTTTGGCCGGTGTCGGTGACCCAGTCTTCTGGTACACTGTCCGTCCAATCCTTGGTGCCCTTGGTGCCTCAATGGCCATCAACGGCAACATTATCGGGCCAATCCTCTTCTTCGTTCTTTGGAACCTGATCCGTATCGCTTTCTTGTGGTACACTCAAGAATTGGGTTACAAGGCTGGTGCCGCAATCAGCTCCGACCTTTCAGGTGGTTTGCTGAAGAAGGTTACCCGTGGGGCTGCCATGATGGGTATGTTCGTCCTGGGTGCCTTGATCGAACGTTGGGTAAGCATCACCTTCACTCTGAAGGTTTCAGAAGTGCCAATCCAAAAGGGTGGCTACATCGACTGGACCAAGCTGCCAAGCGGTGCTGCTGGTATCAAGGAAGCCTTGTCCCAACAAGCTGCTGGTCTGTCCTTGACTAATACCAAGGTTACTACTCTGCAAGACAACTTGAACATGCTGATTCCAGGTTTGGCAGGTCTTCTGCTCACCTTCCTCTGCATGTGGCTCTTGAAGAAGAAAGTTTCTCCAATCATCATCATCTTGGGGATCTTCGTGGTTGGTATCCTCTTCCACGTATGGGGCTTGATGTAAGATTAACAAATGGCTCAATCTATGAATAAGACCGTTGATCTGGCTGTATCCGGAACCTGGTTCCGGGCCATGTCTACCTATGGCAAAGTCATGATCGGCGACGAGGCGTTTGAATTCTATAACGAGAAGAATGTTGAAGACTATATCCAGATTCCTTGGGATCAGATAACTTATGTAGTCGCGGACGTTCATTTCAAAGGGAAGTACATTCCCCGCTTTGAGATCCGGACTAAGAAGGATGGCAAGTTCATCTTTATTACCAAGGATCCGAAGAAGACTCTGCGGGCTATCCGTAAGTATGTCCCGGCCGACCACATGCGGCAGGCTTTGGGAGTTTGGGGTACGATCAAGCTCTTCTTTACTCGCAAAAAGAAATAGAATGGAAATAAGCCTGGACTTGGTCCGGGCTTATTTTTTGTTGGGTAATGATTAAAAGCCTCCGTGTTATACTGAAAAGATAGTTTTGAAAGAGGGGATAGACATGAAGGCAAAGCGGGCTTATAAGCTGGTGGACCAGCTCCGTAAACCAGGACCAAGGAATTACTATATCGATTGTTTTCCAAAAATGGAGCCGCCAGACAATCATGATGAGATATTTGAGTGCTTGAGATCGCATACGATTGGCGAAGACTACGCGTACAAAATGCTTTTGTTGCTGCTAATGCTGGTCAGCCAGTATGAGACACACATTTTTTTGGATCATGATCTGGCTAAAGAATCTTATTCTGACTTGCTTGACCGGGATTTGACCAAGCTGCCTGTGGCTGATCTGCTGGAGATCATCAAGAAGTTGATCGTGACAGACCATTACCTTGAAGCGTAACGGCCTCTTCTTGGTGAAATACTAAAGTACATAAAAAAGCTGACCTTGCGGTCAGCTTTTGTTGTATCTCATTAATTATTTTGTTGCTTCTTTTTTCTTGTTGAGGGCCTTGCTGAAACCGTAGAGGACAGCGAAGGTAATCAAAGCCGTGATCATTGGCACCCGGTAGCTCTCAAGGAAGAGGAGCAGGATAACCATGGCACCGAAGAAAGCCAAGAGCAGGTAGTCAAGGAATGGGGAAGCTGGCAGTTGGAATTCATGCAGCTGGTCCTTTGGCGTAACCTGCCGGTAGCGCAGGTGGGTCAAGGTCATGATGATCCAGATCAAAAGGAACATGCTGGTTGCCATTGATGAGATGAAGCTGAAGGCTTCGTCCCCCATAATCAAGGTGATCAAAGGCGCGCAGATAATGATCAAGGCTGAGAAGACCAGGCCTCTCATTGGCAATTGCCGATGGTTGAGCTGGCCGAAGAACTTGCTCCACTTGCTTTCCCCGCCTAAAGTAACGGAGAAGAGCAGGCGGCCGGCACTGTAGAGGAAGCTGTTGGTTGCTGAAATAGCTGCCGTGATGACCACGAAGTTGATCAAGTTGCCGGCACCCTTAAAGCCTGCCCCCATCAAAGCTTGGACGAATGGTGAGCTGGAAATGGAAACCTTATTCCATGGCAGGATCACCAGAATTCCGATAATGGCCAAAACGTAGAAGAGGATGATCCGCAGTGGCAATTCATTGATCGCGCTCCGGATTGTCTTGTGCGGGTCTTTAGCTTCAGAAGCAGTCAACCCAATCAGTTCCACCCCAATGAAGGAGAAGATGACCATCTGGAAGCCCTGCAAAAAGCCGCTGGCCCCATTATTGAAAAAGCCGTCAGCGTACAGGTTGCTGAAGCTGGCCTGGCCGTACTTGGTTGAACCGGAGCTCAGTAGCATAAAGGCCGCGAAGATGACAAAGCCGACGATCATCAAAATCTTGATGATGGCAAAGGCAAACTCCAGGTTCCCGAAGAAGCGGGCAGAGATCAAGTTGATCAAAAGCAGGACCGCGACTGAGAGCACCCCGGGCAGCCAGGTCGGCAGATGGGGCAGCCAGGACTTGAAGTAGATGCCTAAGGCTGTCGTTTCCGCCATGGCTAAAATTAACCAGCTGAGCCAGTAAAGATAGCCAGTCACCTTGCCGATGTCCTTGCCGAGGTATTTTTCAATAAATTCGATATAGGTGTGCTTCTTTAAGTCAGATAAGATCAGTTCACCCAAGGCTCGCATCAAGATAAAGAGGAAGAGACCGACGATGATGTAGATCAAGATGACCGCTGGCCCAGCCTTTTGAATGCTGTTGCCGACCCCCAAAAAGAGCCCAGTCCCGATTGTTCCGCCTAGGGCGATCAGTTGAATGTGTGCGTTGGTCAAAGACCGTTTGTAAGTACTTTGTGTTTTCTTTTCTTCCATAAAACCTCCATTGAGTTACATGAAATATTTTAACACAAGCTAGCAAAAAGTGAAATTAATTTAAGGAAATAGTCTATAAGGCAAAGGAATCTTAAGAAATAGGCCAATTTGTCCTCTTGCAAAAATGACCGGGATTATCTACGATTAGGAGAAGAAGAAAAAATAAGCGATTTAAGTTAGGAGGAAGGCAAATGTACGGCTTGATCAAACAAGCAGCGGTCTTTATGACGGAAGACGACCTCAAATCCAGAAGCGATGAACTGTTATACGGCTGGGCCGTCAAGGCGACCGGGAAGAAGGAAGACTTTTGGTACGTGACTAGTCATTACGGCTATGAGGGCTACGTGCCAAAGGAAGCAGTAACCCCGGTAACCCTGGAGGAGATAAAGGACCGGGAGGTCAAACTAGTCCGGCGGTCAGTTATTGATGTCTTGGCTGAGCCCAAGGTTTCAGCCGACATTATGCTGACTCTTTATAAGGGCAGCCTGCTTAACGTGACGGATGAGCTTGTGGACGGCTATTACAAGGTCAAGCTCTTGGACGGGCGAAGCGGCTGGGTTTCCAAGACTGCCTTGGCAAAGCGGCTGGATGAAGACGACTTCTTGTGGTCAGCAGATCCGGAATACTTTTTGCTCCAAGCCAAGCCGGATGAAGAAAGCTTCAGAAAGCAGGTAAAGGAGACCGCCAAGGAGTACTTGGGTTGCCAGTACCGGTGGGCAGGTAAGAGCCCGCTGGGGATCGACTGCTCGGGCCTGGTCTTCATGAGCTATATGCTAAACGGGGTCCTGCTTTGGCGGGACGCGGAAATCAAAGAAGACTGGCCAATCCACGAGATCGAGTTTGAAGACCTGCGGCCTGGAGACTTGATTTATTTCCCGGGACATATTGCCATGTACCTGGGCCACGGCAAGTACATCAACTCAACCGGCTATAAGGAGCACTTCGGGGTAGCTATCAGCAGCCTCCGTAAGGAAGATCCTGACTACCGGGCCGACCTCTTCCAGATGATCGAGAAGTGCGGCTCCCTGTTTTAGGCGGGAACATTGCAAAACTTAGGCTGAAATCATTTGATGGTAAGCACCCAATAGCAGAGTATATTAAAATCCCATCCTAGCAATGCTAAGATGGGATTAATCAGTTTATAGGACTTTATTTACAGTGGAGTTGGACATTCTCAGCCCATGGTAAATAGGCTTCCAG
>NZ_CALVGT010000022.1 GCF_944327175.1 uncultured Lactobacillus sp. | reverse complement strand
ATCCATGGCAATTATTATGAGCATACTCGAAACTGCCAAGCAAAATGGCTTGGATCAATTCAAATATATCAACTATCTTCTGGACAAATTGCCCAATGAGCTGTCATTATTAGACACTCAACGTCTGGAAGCCTATTTACCATGGGCTGAGAATGTCCAGCTCCACTGTAAATAAAGTCCTATAAACTGATTAATCCCATCTTAGCATTGCTAGGATGGGATTTTAATATACTCTGCTATTGGGTGCTTACGATGATTGTTTTGTAAAAAAGCAATTTGACAAATAGAACGTTTGGGTCAAAAATTAAAGTATGTAATCATCTAGTAATATGTGAGAGGACGAAATTATTGGTAAAAAGCTGAAAGCGATCAGTAAGGTTTCTGTTGCCTTGGCTCTTTTGGGCGCTGCTGTTCCAGCAGTAGAAGGAACTCCAACTGCCATGGCTGCGAAGAAGACTACCAAGAAGGCTAAGAAATCTACCAAGAAAGCTGCTAAGAAGACTACCAAGAAGGCTAAGAAGTCTACCAAGAAATCTGTAAAGAAGAGTACGAAAAAGGCGAAGAAAGCCAAAAAGAGTACCAAGAAGAAGTCGACTAAGAAAGTAGCTAAAAAGACTAGTAAGAAGAAAGCTACTAAGAAGCCGGTTAAGAAGGTTGCTAAAAAGAAGGTAGTCAAGAAGACCGCAAAGAAGGCTGCTCCAAAGAAGACTACTAGCAAGAAGACGGCCAAAAAGGTGGTAAAGAAGGCGACTACCAAGAAGCCGGTCAAGAAAGTTGTTAAGAAGACTACCACTAAGAAACCCGCTCAGAAGGTTATTAAGCGTCTGACTATGGCAGACAAGTACCAGCCAAAAGTCAAGAGCGGTACAGTTAAAGTAGATTGGGGTGCGGATCTTACATCTTATTTAGAAGGTTATCGTCCGGAAGACTTTATTACCAATAAATCTTCTTTGCCGTCAGACGTTGGCTATGATTACTTAGATAAAGTTGATACTAAGAAAGGTGGCACATACACGACTAGAATTCAAGCAACATATAGTGACGGATCAAAAGAAGTTGTTGGTTCAGTAACTTTTGTTGTTCCGACTACTGATGTTGATAAGTATCAGCCGACTGTTCATGATGTAGCGCTCGAGTACGGTGCAGATTATTCAATCCGTAAGGACTTTATCACTAATCCAGCAGGCTACTTCCCAAATGACCCAATCTTTTCACAATTTGAGTGGACATCTGATAGAACACAGTTTGACTTACAAACAGATTCAGAAAATTCATTCTCCGTTAGGGAGCCAGGGACTTATACGGTACACGTTAAGGTAACTTATCCAGACGAATCTTATGAAGATACCAACAAATTTAAGATTACAGTGTTACCGTCACAAGCTGAAACGATCAAGGTTGCACCAAAAGCTTCAAGTTTTACGGTTTCATCATCCTCAGCTTTAGAATACCGGGATTATGATTTATTGGAAAATACATTAGTTGATCCAAGTTTCTTTTTGACTAACGCATCTGCATTACCGAAGGGAACTGTGGTGTATTTCAATGGTTCTTTGGACTCTACAGATACATTGGATCCAGGGAAATATGAAAGCTATTTAACTATCAAGTTCCCAGACGGTAGTAGCTACGACACCGACAACTTCATCGTTAACGTCAAATAATCCCAATAATCCAGTCCACTTTCGGACTGGATTATTTTTATCCCACAAATCCCGGCGTCCCACATTTCACTTCCTCTGGACTAGCAAGGGCGGACTTGAAGATGCTGACCCAATTCCTAAAGAGGAATTCCGCCAGCTGCCGGCTAATGGCGGCAGAACGCTTAACAAAGAAATTGAGGATAATATATTAGAACTGATCCGCAACTATGACAAGAACCGGCACGTCTATGTCCTTAAGAGCTGGACGACTGATGAATGGAAGTCTAAGCCAGAAATCCATGGCGAGCAAGTACAAAGAGCCAAAGCCATGCAGGCCATTTTAGACATGATCAAAAGAGCAAAGATCCAGAATAAGCTTGCTCCAGTCCTGGCTGCCTGACTCCAAGGTGGTTAAGGGCTTCAACACAACTTTTGCTGCAACTCTGCAAAGCGGAAAAATTGGCGACCTGCCAACCACGGTTCTTCTGGCCAGCGATGACCAGGAAGCTAAAGGGACCATCAAGAAAGCTTTAGCTGGCAGCGCCTTGCGGGTATTTAACGCCGGTGCTTTGAAGCGGGCAAGAGAACTGGAAGCAACTGGTTTCCTGCAAATGCCCCTAGCAGCCAGCGAACAAATCGCCTGGACTGGCGGCTTAGGCTTCGTTGAATAAATGAAACTGCTTAGCTGATTTTGTCAATTTTTCCTCAAAAAATAAAATACCCACTAACTTGTTTTAGCAAGCTGGTGGGTATTTTTTAGTCCAGGCCCCAGGCATGTATGAGCAGGTTTAAGATAACAGTCAAAATAACGAGCAGAATCAAGCTGATCGAGTAGACCTTCGTGCTGGTTTTGCTGCCGGACCAGAATTCTTTGAAGCTGATCTTCTCATCAGTGATGAAATAGTCAGTAAAGATAATGCTGATGCCAATTAAAAGGTCCATGGCCATAGTAGAAAAGGTGAGCAGCAAGGATGGCTCAAAGTCCGCTAAAAAGTAACTGGCAGTTGTAAGAAACAGATAAATCGCATTTGGAATTAACATGAAAATGTTGGTCCAATAAATAAAGCGCCGGCGTTTTGGCCAGAATTGGTCCATATCAGCTCCACCGATCAAAAGCTTTCGGGTATTAGCAAGTAAGGCCAGGCAGGCGATGGCTAAAAGCAGGCCAATGATGGAAATAATCGTAAAAACAATATGCATATTTAACTCCTCAGATTAGTGATAGAATTGCTGAATTATCGAAAAATCAGTTAGCTGGCTTAACTGCCTTCTTGTGCAGGTAGTAAAGCCCAGCTAAGTCAGCCAGGGCCCAGCCGATTGGGATGCTGGCCCAAATTCCGATATAGCCGATTGAAGGAATCGCGGACAAGAGGTAGGCCAAAAGAACCCGGGTACCTAAGGAAAAGATCGTCAAAACAACAGAGATCATTGGCTCATCAATTGCCCGGAAGTAGCCATAGAACATAAACAAGAAACCAATCAAGGCATAGAAGCTACCTTCGATCCGTAAGTAGCCAATACCGATCTGAATTACTTCCGGGTCACTGCTAAAGAGGGCCAGCAAAGGCTTGGCCCAAATGACAACCAGACTGCTGATGACCAGGCAGAAGGCCAGAATCCACCAGCTGGCCTGCCGGTTACCCTGCTTGATCCGGTCTGCCTGCCGGGCACCATAGTTTTGCGCGACGAAGGTGGAATAGGCATTACCAAAATCCTGGACAGGCGAGTAAGCCAGGGTATCGATCTTAACGGCTGAGCTAAAGGCCGCCATAACGTTAACGCCAAAAGAATTGATCCGGCCCTGCACCATGAGGATGCCCAGGTTCATGATCGATTGCTGCAGGGCTGTCAAGCCGGCTAAAGACAGAATGCTCTTACTGATAGCTTGGTCATAGACCATAGCTGCTTTTTTAAAACGGAGCTGGGCAAAATGTTGCCAGGCATAGATGGTTAAACATAGGCCGGCAAAGAACTGGGAAATGACGGTGGCTAAGGCTGACCCGGCCACGCCAAGCCCTAGTCCTGCTACCAGCCAGATGCAGAGAATAATATTCAAGACTGAAGACAGGCAGAGGAAGACCAAGGGAATGGCTGAATTGCCAATGGCGCGCAGACTGCAAGCAAAGTAATTGTATAAGAATGTGGCTGGAATCCCCGCGTAGATAATCAGCAAATATTGGTTGAAAAGAGCCTGGATGCTGGCCGGGATGGCTAAAAGATTAGCTGTAAACCATAGTAAGAGATAGACCAGGAGAGTCAAAAGGATAGAGAAAAGGCCAGTGCCGCAGAAAGAGAGCCAGTTGCCAATTGAAAATTCCCGGTCCTCTTTCGCTCCGTATTTCATTGACAAAAATGCTCCGCAGCCCATGCTGAGACCGAGAATGATGGAGGTCAGAAAGATCATTAAGGTATAGGCTGAGCCGACAGCGGCTAAGGCATTTTTACCAATAAAGCGGCCAACGACCAAAGTGTCTGTTAAGTTGTAACATTGCTGGAGAACGTTGCCGGCCATCAGGGGCAGGGCAAATTTGACCAGACCAAGGCTGATGCTGCCGGAGGTCAGATCAATGGTAGATTTGTTTTTGGACATGGATTACTCCCAGATTACTTTTTCGACAAAAAATCCCTGCCTTCTAAAGCAGGGAGGGCAATTAAGGAGCCGGGAAGAAATTAATCAGGCCGGCAAAGGCAGTGATCACGACAACTGCGATGAGCCAAAACTTTTGCCTTTTCTTCAGATTCTTGAAGTAAACACACAGACTCTTGTATCTGGCATCTGTTAAGAAGTCATCGCAGAAGATGACGAATTCCAGCAATAGATTGCCGGCAAAAAGGAAGAAGGCGGTTAAGGCAGTAACGGAAAAAGCTGAACTCCAGTAGTTCCACAAGTAGACCATGTTGAGCAGGATTTGGATTACAAAGGCAGAAAGGGTTAGCTTGGAGAAATTGTCGTAAGGTGCGGCAGTTTCCTTATTTCCGGTGGTTAATTTCTTTCTGGCTTTCAGCAAAATGACCAGGTCAAGTAGCAATATAGCCAAACTGATCCCAACTAAAAGTAAGAAAATTATATTCATGTTCCCTCCAGAGTGAGTAAAATTACTATATGAATTATAGCATTTATCAGCTGGTAAAAAGTTCTGGCCGCATACTCCTAGAAAGGGAATAACTGGTCAAGTTCCGCGAAAGTCGGGTAGGGCGGCAGGCCGGTTAATTTGGCGAAGATGAAGGGGACAAACAGAGAAGAAACATAGATGGCGAGCTTGATTTGGTCTGACCTGTCAAAATATCCCCAATATTCTTTGATCGTAAAAGATTCTGCTTCATCATCAAAAAGATATGTATACAAGCGGGCATCGAATAAGATCAGCAATTCAAAGATAGACAAGATAAATTGTGTCTGGGTGTTAAATTCGAAGTAGCCATAAAGCAAATTGATGAGAGTGATCAGCTCAGCCGCGATCAAAAGCAGAGCAAGTTCCAGCTGGATCAAGAGCAGGCAAAGTTCAGTGATCAAGGCAGGGATGCTGTCGCCCACCAAGTCATTTCTCCAGGCTTGCGGCAGGGCAAGCAGGTGGCAAAGGACCAGGACCAGGCTAAAGCGGACAATCATGAACAGAATTTCAGACATATTTTTCTTCCCTCCAAAAGCAAATAAAACATTTGTTCTAATAGCTGTAACTCGATTATAGCACGTCAGTTCGGCTTGGCCAGGGGAACAGGAAAAATAGTGACTAGGAAATCCGGTCACTATGTTAAGATTGTTTTTAACTGATGATTTAAAAATCCAGGAGGAAAAAATGGAACTAGTTACTGATAGATTGCGCCTGCGGACCTGGGAAGAAAGTGATGCTGCCCGCCTTTATGAATTAGCTAAGGATCCAGCTGTTGGTCCTGCCGCTGGCTGGCCCGCCCATAAATCTGTTGCAGAGAGCCTGCAGGTGATTCAAGAGAATTTGCAAGTCCCGGAAACTTACGCGGTTTTGCGGAAAGACGGCAATCTTTTGATCGGTTGCGCGGGCTTGAGATTTGGTGAGGATGCCTGCTCAGAAAAAGATGATGAACCAGAACTCGGCTATTGGATCGGCAAAGAATACTGGGGGCGCGGCTATGCCCCAGAAGCTGCAACTTGCCTAATTGACCATGCTTTTGCCAACCTAAACTGCAAAGCTGTCTGGTGCTGTTACTATGAAGGTAATGACAAGTCAAAGAGGGTCCAGGAAAAACTTGGCTTTTCCTATGTCAAAACTGATCCAGAGGGTGACACCCTGCTTGGCTATAAATTGCCTGAAGTCGAAAACGTCCTAAAGCGAGAAAGCTGGCTGAAATAGTTGCTATTACTTTGGCGGGATCGATGCTATGATAAAAAGCATAACAATCTATTGCTAATCGGAGTGGAGTTTAATGAAAGATCTTATATCAGATATTCTGCCAACCGTCTTTTGGGGCGGACTTTTTTCGTATTCGATGTACCGGGACCGGAGCAGATATAGAAATGTAGTCTTGCTGCTTTTGACGGGCATGTCGGTTCTGGGTTTCATCTATTCGCTGTTCAGCTCTGAAGTCAGCGGCGTTTTGGCCTTGATTACGATGGCATTAGTTGGCCTGGCTTTCTTGATCTTGCCTTTCTTCTTATTTGTAAATGGTTTGTACATGATCAAGCGGGAAGGGCGGTCATTAGGCAATCTTTTGTCCTTCTTACTAGGCTTAATCTTAATTGCCGGTGAACTCTCATTTTTCCTCTGGTTCTTTGGCCTCTTGGTTGGACCGGAGCTGGGCGTTAACATGAGTGCTCTGGTGCCGTATTCTCCGTTTTTTGCCTTCTATGGGCTTTCAGCAGGCTACCTGTCGGTTACCTTCGTGTCTTTCTTGCTTTACTGCCTCTTTTTGCAGATTATTCCGCACCGCCGGGATTTCGATTACGTGATCATTCATGGGGCTGGGATTAAAAAAGATGGTACCGT
Source organism: uncultured Lactobacillus sp. (assembly GCF_944327175.1). Lineage (GTDB taxonomy): Bacteria > Bacillota > Bacilli > Lactobacillales > Lactobacillaceae > Lactobacillus. The sequence continues at coordinate 3,307 of NZ_CALVGT010000022.1, read as the reverse complement.
GACTAAACTGCTGGCGGACCGCTGCGACAAGGCGATTGAAATTTATCGTAAGGATCCGACCTCGCCTTACCTGGTTCCTTCGGGCGGACAAGGCAGCGATGAGGTTTGCAGCGAGGCGGAAGCCATGCGCAAGTACCTTGTTTCTAAAGGCATCCCTAAAGACAAGATCTTGCTGGAAGATAAATCCAAGACAACCATGGAGAACGTGACTTTTTCCAAAAACTTGATTGAAAAAAGACCCGGCCGCAAGTATACAGCATTGGTGACCAGCAACTACCATATTTACCGGGCCATGCGGTATGCCAAAAGGGCGCAGCTAAAAGCCGTTGGAATCGGCTCACGCGTAGCGCCTTACTACTACCCAAGTGCCTTGATCCGTGAATTTGTGGCGGTTCACAAAGAACGCAAGCACTTGATCCTTTTTGCCATTGGTTATCTGCTTTTCGTCAGTCCAGTTATTGTCATAATGCTGGCAGCGTAATGATGATTTTTAGCTGCAGAAGGCAATTTCCTTGGCAGAAGCAAATATATCTAAAAAACGTGCTAAGCAAGCAGAACTTGTTTGGCACGTTTTTTGCGCTCTAACGGGGTGGCTTTTTTATCTCTAAAAATATATTCTAAAAACGTAAGTAATTGTTTTCAAAATGTGTGTAATGTACTATAATAAACTTGTCAGATGAAGAGAAAATGCTTCAATGACATAAACACGTCCATTTGAAATGTTATTAAGGAGAATCACACTATGACTAAAAAAACTTTGACAAAAGAAGAAAAAATGAGCTATATCGAGGAGCTGGAAGCAGAACAACTTGAATCCGAATACGATGCCTGGATCTTTACCGACGGTGGCTGCCGCAACAACGGCAACAATGCAGGTGGACACGTTTTGCCGACTGACAAGGCAGCATGGGCATACGTGATCTTGCATGATGGACATGCTATGACCGCTACTGGCGGCAAAGTCGGAGCTACTAACAACCAGATGGAAATGACGGCTGTTCTTGAAAGCTTGAAGGCTCTTGAAGACATGGAACTTAGCCAGAAGAAGCTGTTGCTTTCCTTAGATTCAGACTATGTTCGCAAGGCCCTCAGTGACTCTGATGGGACTGCTTGGATCAAAGGATGGAAAGAACGGGGCTGGAGAAATTCCAATGGGAAACCAGTTGCCAATCAGGACTTGTGGAAGGAAATTGATAAGGAAATTTCTAAGTTCTCAGATTTGACTTTGAAGCACGTCCCTGGCCATGCTGACAGCGATGGAAACAACCTAGCTGACGCCCTTGTTAATGAACAGATGGACGAGATGTAACAATTCTCGTTTTTCATCAACAGCATCCCTCTCGCGCAGATCATTCTGCCAAGAGGGATGCTTTTCTTTTTCTTTACTTCTTGAAAAAAGTCGCGGCCTAGAAGTTAATTGCAACCAGTAGCAGTCATTCATATCCATTATTATGTGTAAGTGCTAACGACAAGTATGCAAGTCATGTTATACTAGTAGCAAACAATGTGAAGGGGCCTTTTATCGTGAAGAAATACAAAGTAGGCGAAGCTGCTGAAATCCTTGACGTCTCTGTTGCCACTCTACAAAGGTGGGACCGTGAGGGCAAACTTAAGGCTGAAAGAAGTGCCACAAACCGGCGTTACTATACCCAAGAGCAGCTAAACCAGTATCTTGGTGCTGCCAGCAACGACGGCAGAATAAACGTGATCTATGCCCGCGCGTCGGCTGCTTGGGGAAGCGATGATTTGGCCAAGCAGGAGAATTTTTTGCTGGACTACTGTAATGCCAACGGTATTACTGTGAGTGAGAATATGTCAGACATTGGCAGTGGCCTGAATTTTAACCGTCCGGAATGGAACCAGCTCTTGCAGAAAGTTGAAGACCGCGAGGTTAACAAGATCTACGTGACCCACAAAGACCGCTTTGTACGCTTGGCTTTTGACTGGTTTGCCAATTTCTGCAAGCGCCACGGAAGTGAAATCGTGGTCATCAATAACCCCACGACCAGCCCCAGCCAAGAACTGGTGGATGACCTGGTCAGCATCATCAATCTTTTCTCCAGCCGCTTGCCTGGCCTGAGGCGTTACAAGGCAGAGATCAAGAATGATCAAGAGCTGGAAGCAGCGGAACAAGTTACGGATGCTGAAGTGAAGCAAGCAGAAAAAGCTAAAAAAACTTATGCTGTCAGAAAAGGCCGTCAGCCAGGAATCTATTACAGTTGGCCGGAAGCTGAAAAGCAGGTAAACGGCTTCCCGGGAGCTGAATACAAGTCCTTCAGCAGTGAGTCGGATGCCTTGAACTACTTGAAGCTGGATCCAGCTGATCCGCAAAATGCAGTTAAGCAAGAAGCAGAATACGATAAGAAAGATTATTCTGCCGTTATTTATACCGGGGGTGCCTGCCGCAGCACCGGCGCGCGCAAGGGCAGCCATGTCCAAGACAACGATAAGGCTGCTTGGGCCTACATGATCGAGCATGATGGCCAGCAGCTTGCTGATAGTGCCGGCCGTTTGGGCGCAACCAATAACGAAATGGAAATGACTGCTTTTCTGGAAAGCTTGAAGAAGCTGGAACAGTTGGGCCTGACCCAGCAACCTTTGCTGTTTGTCTTGACTTCCCAGTACGTTATCAAGTCAGTCAGCGACACAAAAGAAGGCCCGGCCTGGATGAAGAGCTGGAAAAAGCGGGACTGGAAGACGGCTAACGGAAAGCCAGTAGCCAACCAGGAACTCTGGCAGGAGATTGACCGGGAGCTGGCCAAGTTCGATAGCTCCAAGCTGAAATTTAAATGGTTAAGAAGCACGGTCAGTGATGCTGGCAGCGACTTTGTTGATAGTTTGCTGATGAAACGCATGGCAGAATGATGTGCTATAATTCGATATATTAATGCGAATTTAAGGAGGAGCCCATGAGCCTATTTCAAGTAAATGACATTAACGCCGGAGTTGAAGAATACCAGAAAACGCCGCAGGCTAAACTGATCGACGTCAGAGAAGAGGATGAATACGCAGCAGGGCATATCCCTGACAGCATCAACATCCCCTTGAGCAAGATCGATTCCGCCCAAGGCGAGATCACAGACCTCGATACTCCGCTCTTTGTCTATTGCCGCAGCGGTAACCGGAGCGGCCAAGCAGTTGCCTGGCTTAAGCAAGCTGGCTACAGCAAGGTCAAAAACATAGGCGGGATTGCCAACTATAGCGGCAAAACTAAATAAAGTAGAGATCAAGTATCCAAAAACTTAGATAAGAAAAGGACACCCATCGTGATGATATGACTCCCGAAATTAGGACACTAATTTCGGGG
>NZ_CALVGT010000021.1 GCF_944327175.1 uncultured Lactobacillus sp. | reverse complement strand
GGGGAGCCGGAACTGGAATGAAGCTAAGCGCCTTAAGGGCACGGCCGTAGTAACTTACGGCAGCCGGGTCAAGCTTAGCGGCAAGTACTACTACATGGTCGGCTTCTCCGGCCAAACAGCCCTGTACATTAAGGCCGGCAACTTTTAATTGAAGATAAGGAACGGATTCAGGCTTAGCCTGGGTCCGTTTTTCTTTCTTAATTTAGCGATTATTGTATAATTAAAAAAAACTGTAATTAGTGAGGAGATACTTTTTAGCATGGAAGGACTATCACTGTTTTTAACGGTCTTCTTGGCCCTGGTAATTCCGATCGTCATGGCCCGCCTGCGGGTGACCACGGTGCCGACCGCCGTGGCCGAAATCATCGTCGGGATTCTGATGGGCAAGAGCTGTCTGAACCTGATCACCCAGACTTCCCAGCTGACTTTTTTGTCCAACCTGGGGGTCATCGTCTTGATGTTTTTGTCGGGGATGGAAATCGATTTTGACTTGCTCAGCCCGAAAAAGCACACCCGGGCCCGGAAGTCAGAGAGCGGCAAGCAGGTCAAGCCCATGGTCGTGGCTGCCTTCGCCTTTGGCGGGGTAGCGGTGGCCTCGGTTTTGCTGGCTTTGGAGATGAAGGCCCTGGGCCTCTTTAACGACGTGGCTCTGGCTTCGATCATCTTTATGACCGTGGCCTTAGGCGTGGTTATCGCGACTTTAAAGGAAAAAGAAATCCTGGGCCGGCCGATCGGGCAGACGATCTTGCTGACGGCGGTCATGGGGGAAGTTCTTCCCTTGCTGCTGTTGACCATCTATTCCACCGTTAACGGCGGGGATGCCCGCAAGCTCTGGCTGATCATCCTCTTGTTTGTGGCCGCGATTATTCTTCTGCGCCGCTTTAAGCGGCCTTACCTGTGGTTTGCCAAGGTGACCAAGGCCACAACTCAGCTGGACGTTCGCCTGGCCTTCTTCTTGATTTTTGCCCTGGTGACGGTGGCAGAGCAGGTTGGGGCGGAAAATATCCTGGGGGCCTTTTTGGCCGGGGTGGTCATGAAGCTGCTGGAGCCAACCCAGGCAACCAAGGACAAGCTGACTTCCATCGGCTACGGCTTCTTTATTCCGATCTTCTTCATCCGGACCGGGGTCAACCTCAACTTGAAGCTGCTCTTCGCCAACCCGCAAGCCTTGCTGCTGCTGCCGGTTCTGGTCATCTGCTTCTTCTTAGCCAAGCTACCGGTTACTTTGACCTACATGCGGGCCTTTAACAAGCGGAATGCTTTTGCCGGGGGCTTTTTAACGGCAACGACGATCACGATCGTTCTGCCGACCCTGCAGGTAGCCCGGAAGCTGAACGCCATCACGGCGACCCAGTCCAGCGCCTTCATTTTGGCGGCAGTCATCGTCTGCATCGCCTGCCCGATCGTCTTCAACTCAACTTTTGCCTTGACGCCGGAAGACAAGATCAAGGAAAAAGTCGTGATCTTCGGCCTCAATGCCGTGACTATGACCGTCTACCAGGACCTGCACGACTCCTGGTACTCAGTCCAGGTTTTGACCTGCCGGAAGGAAAAATATGATACCTACAAGAGCAAGGTCAAAAATCTGAAACTCCTGCCTGACCGGAAGCTGGATACCTTGGAAGCAGCCGGGGCCTTTGACACCGACATCTTCGTGGCCACCTTCACTGACGACCAGGCTAACTTAGAGGTCGGCCGGGCAGCCAAGCAGGCCGGGGTTAAGCGGGTCATCGTCAGCCAGGGCAAGGTCGTGGCCGGCACGGTTGACCAGCTCAGAGAGGAAGGCATCGAGCTTTTTGCCTTCAACAACCTGCACGGGGCCATGCTCCGGGCCTTGATCGAATCGCCAGCCGTCTACCGGATCATCACGGACACCAACAATGCCCTGTACGACGTGGTGGTCAGAAACTCGGCCTACACCGGCCGCCAGCTGATGGACTGGGACTTCGTCGACCAGATCACCGTTTCCCGGATCCGGCGGAGGGACAAGTGGATTTCCCCGCACGGGTCAACCGTGATCGAGCCAGGCGACGAACTGATCTACAGCGGTCCTTGGCGGGAAGCCGACCGGATTCACCAGCTTTTGAGCAGGGAATAGAAAAAAGATTATCCAGCAAAAATCGCTCTGCCGGCTGGCAGAGCGATTTTTCTTGTTTGTTTCTTTAGTTTGTTAGTTCTTTATTTTTTTCTGTTTTGCTTTTTCTGCTTTTTCCCTTAAGGCATGCAGTCCCTGGCCGCTTCCAGGACGGCGATGACCTGCAGGCTGTGGGCGAATGCCCGGTCAGCGGCGGTTTTATCCTTTTGGTCAAAGCACCGGATGAATTCAGTAAATTCCGGGATCATCCGGTGCAGGTCTGGGTCAAAGTTCTTGTCGGTCTGCCCGTCTGCCGTTTCCAGCCGGTAGCTTCTGATGTCACCCGGGCTGCCGATAAAGCTGATCGCCCCTTTTTCCCCAGCGATGAGAGAGGGGTTGTGGGCAAAGGCCTGGGAGTCCTTGGCCGCGGTTAAGCTGGCCTGTTTGTCGTCATAAGCCAGGACTAAAACACCGGAAGTGTCGACGCCCTTTTGCAGGTTAGGGAAGTAGTGGACGTCCAAAGGCGCCCCAAAAAGGCTGACGGCTAAGTGGATGTTATAGACGTTCAAGTCCAAGAGGGATCCGCCGCCCAGACGGGGGTTGAAGGCCGAGGCAATGTCGCCGGCTAGGAAGCGGTCGTAGCGGGAAGAGTACTGGGTGTAGTTGAGGCTGACCACGTGAACCGGGCCTAAAAGCTGCAAGTCACTGGCTAAAGATTTAAAGGCTGGCAGGTAGCGGTTGGTGATGGCTTCCGTAATGAGGCAGCCCTTCTGGTCGGCCAGCTGCTTGAGCTCTATGGCTTCTTCAGTAGTGAAGACGAAGGGCTTTTCACAGATCACGTTCTTGCCGGCTTCTAAAGAGTCCAGGCACATTTGGTAGTGCATGGAGGAAGGGGTGGCCACGTAAACCGTGTCAACTTGGTCGTCTTTAAGCATTTCCAGGTAGTCGTCGTAGACCCGGCCGATGCCGTACTGGTCAGCCAGTTTCTGGCCGGTGGCTAGTGACCGCTTGGTCGTGGCGATAGCGGCTAATTTTAAGCCAGGCAGGGGAAGGGCGGTGAGGAAGTCTCTAACGATCTTACCGCTGCCGATGATTCCAAGTTGCATTTTTTGCCTCCTTTATTTGTACCCTACATTTTGGATTGTCGGTTTTCTATTTTCTATTTGTTCAGCTTGCTGACGTCAACGGAATCCTTAATGACCGTCTTGGGGATGGCCAGTTTCTTTTGCTGGTTGACCTTGAGCATGGACAGCTTGGTTGAGCTGGTCTGCCCTTTAACCTTGTACTTGACGTAAATAGCCAGGTCGGTCAGCTGCTTTTGCTTGTTTAAGTCGATGGTCATTTTGATCTGCTGGAGCTGGGCCTTGGCCATCTGGTTGTTGCTTGACAGGCTGGCCAGACCGTTGGTTTCCGTGATCTCTTGCCAGAGGTGCTGGCTTTTGCCTGTGTAGCTGAGATGCCAGCCATTTTTGGCCTGGCTGACAGTAAAGAGCTTGGCGCTCTTTTGGCTGAGGGTCAAGGTGTCCATGTCCTTGACTACTTGATGGAAGTGGGAGATGGTCGTGAACTGGCTAAGCTTGGCCTTGTACCAGGCTTCCTGCTGGTCTTTATAGTATTTGACATAGGCATAGCGCTGGCTCAACCACATCTTGACGTTCTGGTCCCCGCTCTGGGTTAAGTCAGTCTGCATGACGAAAGGAGACCGCTGGTAGTTGATCTGGCCGTAGAAGCGGACCGGCTTGGCATTCTCGTAATAGCATTCGTCAATCTTCAGCTGGAAATTATTGATCTTGCTCTGCCGGGCCTTTTTGACCAGGCTCTGGGGACTGGGCTTAGCGCAGGCGGTTAAAAAGAGGCTGATCAGGGCCAGGAGGGCGAGCAGGTGAATTTTCTTTTTCTTTGACGGCATAGTATGAATCACATCCTTATTCTTTAATTCTAACAAATCACTGACTAATTGTTAGCGATTGCACTCAGAAAAAGTGCTTTTTTTGCCTTTAGGACTTTGAAAAGGCCGCGAGAGGCCGTATAATAATTAGTGAAACGTTTAATTTGCTAAAGGAGATTTTTTAATGTCTAAATTAGTTTTAATCCGTCACGGTCAAAGTGAATGGAACCTTTCAAACCAATTTACTGGTTGGGTTGACGTTAACTTGTCAGACAAGGGTGTTGAAGAAGCCAAGAAGGCTGGTCGCTTGATCAAGGAAGCCGGCTTGGAATTTGACCAAGCTTACACTTCAGTTTTGACCCGTGCGATCAAGACTTTGCACTTCGCTTTGGAAGAAAGCGGCCAACTCTGGGTTCCAGAAACTAAGACCTGGAGACTGAACGAACGTCACTACGGCGCTCTGCAAGGCTTGAACAAGGCTGAAACTGCTGAAAAGTACGGCGACGAACAAGTTCACATTTGGCGTCGTTCATACGACGTTTTGCCACCAGTTTTGGCTGACGACTCAGAATTCAGCCAAGCTAACGACCGTCGTTACGCAAACTTGGACCCACACATCGTTCCTAAGGCAGAAAACCTGAAGGTTACTCTGGACAGAGTTATGCCATTCTGGGAAGACCACATTGCTCCAGACCTTTTGGCTGGCAAGAACGTGATCATCGCTGCCCACGGCAACTCACTGCGTGCCTTGACTAAGTACATCGAAAACATCTCTGACGAAGACATCATGGATGTTGAAATGAAGACTGGTGAACCAGTCGTTTACACTTTCGACGACAAGTTGAACGTTGTAAGCAAGGAAAAGCTGGACTAAGTCCTCTTTCCTTAATTAAAGCGAAGCTCCGGCTTCGCTTTTTTTTATTGGACTGATTAAGGATTGACAGATGACTTGCTAAGATGATAGCTTAGATAGGAAAGTTGTGAACAGGGATACTTACCGGAAAATATCTTGAGCCCGTTTTCGGCTGACTTTTTTACAATTTCAATAAGAAAAGGCGGCAGGTAAAAGTTGGCGGAGCTTTTTTGCTATAATACAGACTAATGTCATTTTTTAAGTAGGTATCGATATATGAAAAAAGAAGACAAGCTGGGCATTCCTGAAACCCGGCAGCATGCCAGAAAACGCAAGCAGAAGCTGGTCCGCAACTGGATCATCGGCATTTTGGCCGTTGTCTGCGCCATTGCGGCCGGAGTGGGCCTGTATGCTGCCCATCTGTACAAGACGGCTGAGCAGGCGGCCAACAAGGCTTATGACTCAGAAAACGCGGTCAAGACAACCTATGGCGAATTCAACGGCAAGAAGCCTTTTGCCGTCATGCTCTTAGGAACCGACACCGGGGCCTTGGACAGAACGGAAAAGCACGGCAACACTGATACGATCATCGTTGTCGTGGTCAACCCGAAGAAGAAGAACTACACGATGATCTCGATTCCGCGGGATACTATGGCTGACATGGTTGGCGATGACTCCAACGACGTGCGGAAGATCAACGCGGCTTACTCGATTGGCGGGGCTAAGATGGCCATGCAGACGGTCGCTAACCTTTTGAACATTCCAGTCAAGTATTACGCCCTGGTCAACATGGGCGGGCTGATGAAGCTGGTCGGTTATGTCGGCGGGATTTACGTGACGCCGCCTTTAACCTTTACTTACAGCGGCTTTCCTTTCAAGAAAGGTGTCCGCCAGCACTTAAACGGGCAGGCGGCTCTGGCTTACAGCCGGATGCGCTATGATGACCCGCAGGGTGACTATGGCCGGCAGAAGCGGCAAAGAGAAGTCATCACCAAGCTGGTCCAGAAGCTGGCCACGGCAGATTCACTGACGAACTTCAGCAAGATCGCCAATAATCTGTCATCCAACGTGAAGACCAACTTGAACTTCCAGGCTTTGAAGTCTATCCTGGCCAATTATTCAGACTGCACTTCTTCCAGCGACAGCGACTACCTGCACGGCTACAGCGCCTATGTTGACGACGCGGCCTACCAAATCGCGCCAACCAGTGAACTGCAGCGGATTTCCCACAAGATCAGAAAATTGCTGGGGCTGAAGACGGCGACAGTCTCCAACCGGGAAATCGAGCTGAATACCTTAAACGAGGCCGCGGGCTTTAAGTTTGGCAGCGGTAAGACCCAGAACTACACGATCTATGATCCGGGCACGACGGCTGACAGCGTCAAGAGCGGCAAGACAAGTTCAAAGTCCAGCTCCAGTTCTAAATCCAGCAGCCAGGCTTCCAGCAGTACAACTGCTTACAGCACTAACTCCAGCAGTACAGATTACTCTGGCAGCACAAATTACGATACGACTTATAGCTACAGTTATAATTACAATTACAATACCAATCCGTTTTCAGGGGGCTATTAAAGGTGCTTAGCAAATTTTTGGCAGTAATTATCGGCTATTTGTTTGGCAACTTCATCAGCGCCATGTTCGTGGGCGAGTACTACCTGCACAAGGATCCGACCAAGTACGGGTCAGGCAACCCAGGCACGGCCAACATGGGGGCGGTTTTCGGCAAGAAGGCGGGAATTCTGACCTGCATCGGCGACCTGCTTAAGACCCTGCTGGCCATCTGCCTGGTTTATGTCATTTACCACCAGCACTTGCTGACGGCTTATACGGGCTTAGGCGTGGTTTTAGGCCACTGCTTCCCGGTCTTCAACCACTTTAAGGGGGGCAAGGCGGTGGCCGTGACGGCCATGGTTACGGTTCTCTACGACTGGCGGGCGGGTCTTATCACTCTTTTAATAGCCCTGGTCTTGACCGCAATCATGCAGAACCTGACTATTCCGCCTTTGGTTTTCATGCTGTCTTTCAGTATTTACCAGCTGACCAGGTCACTTGAGCCTGGCCTGGTTTTCTTGATCATGACGGCGGTCATGGCCTTTAAGTTCCGCTACGATATCTGGGACTTTTTCACGGGCCGTGGCAAGCGGGTCGATATTTTGTATACGATCAAGAAGAAATTGGGAATTTTGAAATGATTTCTTGATCATTTTTTAAAAAAAGCTGGATATAATGGATAATGAATTTGCAAAAGAAAGAGAATAATTCCGATATCGATGAGTGAACAAACACAATCCAGAAAAATTCATAACCTGCTGAAGTACGGCTTTCTAGTACTGGCGGCTCTGGTGCTTTTGCTGCAGATGTTTAATTTCAAAACCAGAATGCTGAAAAGCTCAATTACCTACCTGCGCCACCTGCCGCTAATCGTGGAAAGCGCGACCTACTGGTTTATTCCAATGGTCTTCGGGGCCGTTTACAGCAAGCGCAAGCTGCGCTTTAACGAAGGTTTCAAGGCCTGGGCCATCATGGAAGTAACCCTCCTGGCCTACTACCTTGTCTTCTTTATCTCCAAGCCATGGCACTTAAATACCTGGCGCTTCTGGGGCATCCTCTTCCCGATCCTGACCTCGACTTCCGTTTTGATGACGGGCCTGGTCTTCGGCCTGCTGGTGCAGCCGGTCATCTATGACTGGCAGGAGAAGTTCAGCAAGAAGCAGAGCCTAATCATTTTGATCGCCTTGACCTTGCTGGGCTTTACCCTGTCGGCCGGGACTTTCGAGATGAACTACTCCATCTATGGTCTATACCTGGCTCTGCCATTTGCCTGGGGGATGTTCTTAGGGAAGGTTGACTTCTCTGTTAAGCAAACGGTCATCTTTATTGTGGCCGGTATCCTTTCCCTTGGCCTGGTGATCGTCGGGGTAGCTGGCTTTAACGCCGTTTACTGGTCACAGATCATGTCCTGGCGGGCCAACCCGTCATCATGGAACTACCAGTTCCTGCTCAACGTGACCTCACCGTTTATCTTCATCATCGCCTTGGCGGCCTTTGCTTTTGCCCGGCCGGCCATCAAGGCTTTGGAAGCAAAGAACCTGGACTTCCTGGTTCCGCTGATCGTCTTCATGCAGGTACCAGACGCCAACTCCTTCATGTCATCCTTCAAGTACGGCACGGGCAGCCGGCAGTTGAACCGGATGATCACGATTTTGATCATGCTGGCCATTGCCATTGCCTGGCACTGGCTAATTGAACGCTACTTGTGGCGTTTCAAGCCAGTCAAGCGGGTCAACCGCTTCTTATACGAAAGCAAGAGCTTCGGGGCAGCGGCTGAAGGGGTCTTTAACCGCCTTTGGGGCTGGATGAAGTACCACCGGACCAACCTTTTGACCTGGACCTTCTTCTTTATCCTGTCCTTTGCCTCTTTCCTGGTTGAATCCGACAACATGCGGATTCAGATCACGACTGCTTCCAACGTCAACGCCGCAGTCTGGCTGGTTGGGACCAAGCTGGGGGCCTTGATTTTGACGACAATCTTTATCGACGCCTTCTTCACGATCCTTTACTTCGTCACGACCATATACTGGGTTTCCCTCATCACGACTTCCGCGGTCGTGATCGCCTGGGCGGTTGCTAACAAGATCAAGCTTGACCTCCGGGGCGAGCCAATCTACCCGAGTGAACTGTCTGAAGTAACTAATGCTGACAGTTTGCTGAGCATGATCGGGGGGCAGAAGACCTTGATCATGATCCTGCTGGCTTTGGCTGCTGTTATTGCCTTGATGGTCTTCTGCGAAGTCAAGTTCAAGGTCAAGAAGCGCGGCAACTGGAAGCGGCGGGGGATGTGGGCCCTGGCCAGCCTGGCCCTCTTCATGACGCCGAAGTGGTTTAACCACCAAGGCTCAGCTATTTACCGCTTGAACCGGGCCTTTGACAACAAGCAGTCCTTCCGGAACCCGGAAAGAGATATCCAGGTTAACGGGCCAATTTTGAACTTCCTCAACTACATCGACTTGCAGATCATGGACAAGCCAAGCAACTACTCCAAGAGCCAGATTCAGAAGCTCTATGAGAAGTACCAAAAGCTTGCTGACCAGATCAACAAGACCCGGACTAACGATTTGTCCAAGCAGACCGTTATCTTTAACTTGAGTGAAAGTTTCATCGATCCATATACCTTCCCGACGATCAAGTTCGCCAAGGGGACCAAGGATCCGATTTCTTACATCCACTCACTGAAGAAGACGACCACTTACGGCAGCATGCTTAGTGCCGGCTACGGTGGTGGTACGGCCAACATGGAATGGGAATCCCTAACTGGCTTTAACATGGGCTCCTTCAACACAACTTTGACTCCTTACGTCCAAGTCGTGCCGCAGTACCAGTACTACCCAACCATTGGGGCCAACTTCAACTACTCTTCAGCAGTTCACCCATTCATCGGGACTTACTACTCAAGAATTGAAGACTACAAGCGCTTCAAGTTCAACAAGTTTGTTTACCTTGGTTCCAAGTACAAGATCGTGGACCAAAAGAAGCTGGGGACCAGTTCCTACAACTCCGACTTCACGACTTACGACAACGGCTTGCGGCAGATCAACTCCCGCAAGGGCGGCCAGTTCATCAACCTGATTTCTATTCAGAACCACATGCCGTACAATAACTGGTACCCGAAGAACTACTATGCAGGCAAGATTTCCGGTGATCTTTTTGACGACGGCACCATCAGAACGCAAGTGGCGACCTACATCATGGGGACCCACTACACTGACCAGGCGGTCAAGAAATTCATCAAGCAGATTGACAAGATCAAGAAGCCGATCACCATGGTCTTCTACGGTGACCACTACCCGTCAATCGTTTCCCAGTCATACACGTCTAAGTACCCGATCCAAATGCACTCGACCCGCTACTTCATCTACTCTAACAAGTACGCCCGTCAGCACGGGGCTAAGGCTAAACTGACTTCCAATACCAACTACGTCAACACCAGTGACTTCATCGCCATGATGCTGGAACAAACGGGCAGCAAGCTTACGGCTTACCAGGCGCTTTTAACTGAAGTGCACAAGAAGCTGCCAGCCTTGACGATCAGCTATAGCGATGACACCGGCTTTACCCTGGTTGATCAGAAGGGCAAGGAAGTTGACCCGCAGACCTTGACCAGCTCACAACAAGCCCTGCTCAAGGACTACGAAATGATCCAATACGACATGACGGCTGGTTCAGCCTATGCCTTGAAGATCAAGGGTTTCTACACCATGAAGAAATAATTTGATTTATTGCAATAAAAGGGACTAAGGAGGATTAGTCCCTTTTTTTGTTTTTTGAAATAATAAGGGGGGCAATGATGGCTCATAAACAGCGCGTCGCCTATCTCGATTACCTCCGCCTTGTGGCAATCTTGGGGGTAATCACTATCCATGTGACCACGTCTCTCAACTTCTACCGGCAGGATTACGCGAGCTTAAACTGGCAGATCCTCAACTTCTGGGACGGCTTGAGCCGCTTTTGCGCGCCGGTTTTTATCATGATTTCCGGGGCCATTTTTCTGAATCCGGATTTTGACTTGAGCTGGGAAAAGCTTTTTAAAAAATACCTGCGCCGGATCGTAGTCAGCTACTTAATCTGGCAGCTGATTTACTGCGGCTGGTACTATTTCGCCAAGGGGAGCGACCTGGTGACCGTGGCCAAGTTCTTGATTGGCAGTTATGACCACCTGTGGTATCTGCCGATGATTGCCGGCCTTTACCTGGTGACACCGCTTTTGCGGCCGCTGGCCAGAAGACGGCGGCTGCTCGAATACTACCTTTTGCTGGCCCTGGTCTTTGCCTGGCTTTTGCCGACCGGCCTGGACTTAATCCGCCTTTGGCC
>NZ_CALVGT010000020.1 GCF_944327175.1 uncultured Lactobacillus sp. | reverse complement strand
CGCTGATTGTAAAATTAAATTGAACACTTGATAAAAAATAAAAAGTCCATTCGGACCTGTTTGATAGAATGTTAATAACCACAAAAACTTTCTATTGGAGGTCAAAATGGACTCTTTACATTCTACCATGAACCAGCACGTTAAAGGCAAGCATTTATCATTTGAAGAGCGAGTTATTATTCAATTGCGTTTGAAAGATGGCTATTCTTTGCGTGCAATTGCCCGTGAACTTAACTGTTCTCCTTCTACTATCAGCTATGAGGTTAAGCGTGGCACTGTAAAACTATATCATGGTAAAGTCAAAAAATATAAGGCTACTCAAGGGCATGATGCATATAAAGCTCATCGTAAAAATTGTGGGCGCAAATCAGACTTTCTCAGGAAAACTCAATTCATGCGCTATGTCCACAAGCATTTTTTTAAAGATGGCTGGTCGCTTGATGTGTGCAGTAATCGTGCTACTGCTGTTGGCGAATTCGCTAGCAGCGATGTTGTCTGCACCAAAACTCTTTATAATTACGTTGATCAAGGCTTATTAGGAATTTATAATTACGACTTGCCAGAGAAGCTTAAACGCAATACTAAGCTTCATCGTATTCGCAAAAATAAGAAAAAACTTGGTAGAAGCATTGAAGAACGTCCTAAAGAGATCAATAAACGTAATGAATTCGGTCATTGGGAATGCGATTTAGTTCTCGGACATAAGAGCAAAGATGATGAGGTACTGCTAACCTTATCTGAGCGTATGAGTCGTGAGTTTTTAATTCTTCGTATTCCTGACAAGACTTCTGTCAGTGTCATGCAGGCCTTTAAAGAACTCCAAAGGCAATACAGCGAACATTGGAATGATATTTTTAAAACCATTACCACTGATAATGGCTCAGAGTTTGCAGATCTTTCCAACCTAGAAAAAGTATCCAATACACTGGTTTACTATGCCCATCCTTACACTTCTTGTGATAAGGGAACAGTTGAAAGACACAATGGCCTTATTCGCAGATTCATTCCTAAGGGAGAAGCAATAGCTAACTATTCTTTACAAGACATCATTAATATTGAAACCTGGTGCAATTCTTTGCCAAGAAAGATACTGGCCTATCATACACCAGATGAAATCTTTGAAAGAGAATTAGATCTAATCTATCAAGCAGCTTAACTAAAAGTGTTCAATTTATTATTGCAATTGGCGAAAACAAAAAAGACTTCAATTTTTTAAAGTTGAAGTCTAGTCGGCGTGTACATTACTTCTTTCACCTAACCAGTTTTGAAAGTTGGTTAGATCTTGATGATGATAGCCAAAAATATGTAAAAAATTGCCTATTTCAAGAAATTTATCTAAAACAGCAAAAAAGCCGTCGTATCAAGGCTTGTAACCTTTTAAAACGGCTTAAAAGTATGCCAATTATTGGAATCGAACCAACGACCTTCTCTTTACGAGGGAGATGCTCTACCAACTGAGCTAAATTGGCAATTTCTCAACTCTTTTATTATAGCAAATGAAGGGACAATGTCAAACACAACTTTTGTAGCTTGAATTTCTCCCACCAAAAAAGCCCAAGACCGCAGTCTTGAGCCGAAAATTGAAATAATAAGAGAGATTATTTTTCACTGGCGAATTGCACCAGGTGCTTTTGGAATTGGCCAGGTTGGTCGCATAGCCGACTACCAGGTAAGACTGGCCGTAGAGCAAGAAGGACAATCCATAATTTTTATAGTCAAAAAGACTCTAGCTACTTTAGCTAGAGTCCTTTCTTTAGGCTTCAATAATCGTGATTTCGCCGGCCCGCAGGATGTCGGAGTAGACCTGCACATCCCTGCCGTCAAAGAGGTTGTGGTAGATGCCTTCTGGCAATTTAGCCTGGATAGCAACAGCGTTGCCCGTCGTGTTAAAAATCCCCACCAGTTTCTTTGGCTCACGATCGGCATCCACAGCCGTCGTTTCCGTATAGACTGCTTCAAAGACGCCATCACGCACGATCTTGGCTTCAAAGTTGCCTTCGGCCATGATCGGCAGCTGCTTGATCTCGTGCATCTTTTGCATGAGCGGAGTTAAGTCAATATCCCCACTCCAGTCAACTGGATCCTTGTCAAAGAGAGTTACGTGGTGAGCGTCGCCCTTTTCTTCCCCGTTGTAGATGAGCGTTGCCCCCTTCATGAAGTAGACAAAGGCCGTCATGGCGCGCAAGGCGGATTCATCGTCGATCATGCCGTGGGCCCGGATCACGTCATGGTTTTCCAAGAAGTGGGCCTTGACGTAGTTTTCTGGGTAGATCCCTTCTTGCCGGTTGAGGCCAGCGATGTAGTCGCGGTAGTCCTTTTGCCCGGTCAAGGCACTCCTGAGATCAGCGTAGATGTCATAGTCATAGGTCATGTCAAAAGCCTGGTAGAGCTCAGAGTCAGACCCGCCAACCGCACCTTTTGCCCGCAAGAAGCGGATAAAGCCCGGGTCGCCAGATTCAGCCAGCCAGATAGCGCCAGGCCGCACCTTGGCAACGGCTTCTCGAGCTTTTTGCCAAAAGGCTACTGGCACCATCGGGGCAACGTCGCAGCGGAAGCCGTCGACGTACTTGGCCCACATGCAGAGGGTCTCGATTTGGTAGTCCCAAAGCTCTTGGTGACTGTAATCCAGGTCGATGACGTCACTCCAGTCGCCGACCTTGTTGCCAAAGCTGCCGTCTTTCTTGTGGTAGAACCATTCCGGATGTTCCTTAGCCAGGACTGAGTCTGGTGAAGTGTGGTTGTAGACGCAGTCGATGATGATCTTCATCCCCTTGGCGTGAATGTCGTCACACAGGCGCTTGAAATCTTCCATGGTCCCGTATTCCGGGTTGATCGCCCGGTAGTCGGAAATCGCGTAGGGTGAACCCAGGCTCCCCTTCCGATTTTTCACGCCAGATGGCTGGATGGGCAAGAGCCAGATGATGTCCGTCCCCAAGTCCTTGATCCGGTCCAAATCCTTCCGGACCCCTTCAAAGTCGCCCTCTGGCGAGTAGTTTCTGACAAAAATGCTGTAAATCATTTGCTTGCGCAAGTCAATCTTGGTATCGCTAGCCATTTTTTCCTCCTTGGGACTTCGCCCTCTTTTTCTCACCCTTCTATCTTAGCCGTTTTCCTAAGCGCTTTCACATTTTCCGGTCATGTTACCGCTAACTCTTTTTAAAATAACGTACCCTAGATTTAGTAGCAAGGTTAGCGGTTCCAACCCAAGACCTTGAAAATTTCAGCTTGTCCTTACATTACTGATATGGTATCCTTAACACATCGAATGATATTGACCCTATTTAAGAATATTGTTCGTGTATTATTACAAAGTCCAAAGATTTATAAGGAGAATATCTGAACAATGAAAACTAATCGTTACATTGTTGCTTTGGCGGGGGTCATGCTGCATCTGATGATCGGCTCAGTATACGCTTGGAGCGTCTACACTAAGCCAATCGCAGCACAGACCGGCTGGAGCGAATCATCAGTTGCATTTGCATTTAGTTTGGCCATCTTCTTTCTGGGGATGTCCGCGGCTTTCATGGGCCGCCTGGTTGAAAAATTCGGCCCGACCTTGACCGGGACTGTTTCCGCCATCCTTTACGGGAGCGGGATCGCCTTGACTGGCCTGGCTGTGCAAAACCAGCAGCTCTGGCTCTTGTACGCTTCATACGGCGTCATCGCTGGCCTGGGCCTGGGTGCCGGCTACGTCACCCCGATCTCAACCATCATCAAGTGGTTCCCGGACAGACGGGGTTTGGCTACTGGCCTGGCCATCATGGGCTTCGGCTTTGCCGCTCTTTTGACCAGCCCAATCGCCCAATTCCTGATGTCCAGCGTTGGCTTGTCCAATACCTTCTACATCTTGGGGGCCGGCTACTTCCTGGTCATGATTGTTTCTGCCCAGTTCATTAAGCGGCCAAGTGCAGAAGATTTGGCTAACTTCAAGAGTGAAGACAAGGAAGCTCTTTCCTTGACTGGCGGCCTGCAGATGACGGCCAACCAGGCACTGAAGACCAAGACCTTCTACCTGCTCTGGTTCATGTTCTTTATCAGTATCACCTGCGGGATCGCCCTGGTCTCCGCCGCTTCACCAATGGCCCAGGAACTGACTGGGATGAGCGCGGCTACTGCCGCCGTCATGGTCGGCATCATCGGCCTCTTCAACGGTTTTGGCCGCTTGATCTGGGCAACCTTGTCCGACTACATCGGCCGGCCTTTGACCTACAGCTTGATCTTTGTCGTTGACATGGCTATGTTCGTGATCTTGATCTTCACCCACTCACCATTCATCTTTGCTGTAGCCCTCAGCCTTTTGATGTCCTGCTACGGGGCCGGCTTCTCAGTTATCCCGGCTTACCTGGGCGACGTCTTCGGCACTAAAGAACTCGGCGCCATCCACGGCTCCATCTTGACTGCCTGGGCAGCAGCCGGCATGGTTGGCCCGCTCCTGCTCTCCTTCACCCACGAAGTTTTGAAGAGCTACTACGTGACCTTGGCCGCCTTCATCATCCTGGCCGGCCTGGCCCTCTGCGTCTCCTTCCTGGTTCAGCGGGAATTTGCCAAGCTGACCGACCTGGCTGACGAATTAGATTAGTGAATTTTCAAGTTCCTGCTGACGCGGGAACTTTTTCTTTCCCCCGCGAGCTTTTAAGCAGGCTAAAGGCTATAATATTATCGAAGAGAGATTGATGAGGGGGAAAAACATGATGCTTCCAAGCAAGCTGCGCGACCTGCGCAAGAAGCATGGCTTAAGCCAAAAAGAATTAGCGGAAAAATTAATGACCACGCAAGCCAAGGTGGCCAGCTGGGAAAACGGCGACAGCGTGCCCGACATATCATATATCGCCAAACTAGCGGTATTATACGACGTGCCAGCTGACTACCTGCTGAAAGACGACAAGCAAGAAGGACAGACCATCGAACCAGGCGAAGAGATAGACCGGCCGAACAAGAAAGATGCTGACCCTAAGCGCCTGGGCAGGATCAACAGCATCTACTGGACCATCGTCATCGCTGTCTACCTGCTGGCCAGCATCGCGACCGGCCGCTGGTCAACCAGCTGGGTCCTCTTTATTTTAGGAGATGCCATCTGGCTCATCGGGGCTGGTTTTCACTGGATCAATTCGACTAAATAAGAAAGGAGCTGCTTCTTAACTGGAAGTCAGCTCCTTTTTTGCCTTCTTATAAATTGTTGGATGACATGATGTAAAAAGTCAATAAGACAGAAACCGCAAAACACAAGGCTGCCGCCAGTAAGTAGGCCAGAAAAATATTGACCCCATGCTTGGCAAAAGTGGTAACAAAAAGCCATAATTTAGCAAATTTCCCCGAACCTGATACAATTAAGGCAAAACACTTCAGAAAGCAGGAAAAGCATGCTGAAAGACGGTATTTATGAACAAATCCTTAACCAAGAAATCCTGGACCAGCTGGAAAAAATTGACCTAAAGACCAGGGATTACAAACTGGAACAGCTAAACGCCGATGATTCCCGCCAGCTCTTGACCATCTACCTCTCCCAGGTCATCCGGTCGGGCCTGCACTACCTCCGCGACAGCTTCAAGTCCGGTGAAGACCGAGCCGCACTCGTAGCCCAGATTCGCCTGGCCAACTCCATTGTCGACCAGGTCGCCCAGCATACCAACGAAGCTGACTACGAGGACCTGCAGATCCTGGAAAAAGGCGAAGTCCTGACCTCCATCTACCATAAGCTGACCCAGTCCCAGAAGATCACTCCCATCCGGCCCCAGACTTCTTTGGTTGAGAATGCCCTTTTTACTGGCAGCAAAAATGAGCCCAGCATGCTCAGCGAAATCAAGAAGGAAATCGCCTCTTCTGACCAGGTCGACCTGCTCGTTTCCTTTATTAAGTGGTCGGCCATCCGCCCTCTTTTGGGAGATTTGGAGTCTTTTTGTCAAAAAAACGGCCACCAGCTGCGGGTGATCGCTACAACTTATACCCAAGCAACTGACTACAAGGCTATCTTGACCTTGAGCCAGCTGCCCAACACTACAGTCAAGATCAATTACGAAAGTGACCATGCGCGTCTGCATGCCAAATCCTACCTATTCAAAAGAGATACTGGCTTCACCACTGCCTACATCGGTTCCTCCAACCTCTCCAGCGCTGCCTTGACCACGGGCCTGGAATGGAATGTCAAGGTCACTGAGCAGGAGTCTTTTGACATCGTCAATAAATTCGCCATTTCCTTTGAAAGCTACTGGAACGACCCCTCTTTTGAAACTTTTGACCCGGATCAGGAAGACTGCAGAAAGAAACTGCAAACGGAACTGAACCGGCATAAGGAAAATACTTTCCACCTGGAGGCCACTATCCGGCCCTACAACTACCAGCAGGAAATCTTAGACCGCCTCCAGGCTGAGCGGGAAGTTTACGGCCATTATAAAAATCTCCTCGTTGCCGCCACCGGGGTGGGGAAAACCGTCATCGCCGCCTTTGACTTCAAGCGCTACTTGGCAGAGCATCCCCATGCCCGTCTGCTCTTCGTCGCCCACCGGCAGGAAATCCTGGAACAGAGTCTGCAAAAGTTCCGTGAGGTCCTCAACGACTTCAACTTCGGCCAGCTGCTGGTCGGCCAGTACAAGACTAACGATATCAGCCAGCTTTTCGTCTCCATCCAGTCCTTTAATTCAGAAAAAATGGCTGACCTTTTACCCGGCGACTACTACGACTTCATCATCATCGATGAATTCCACCACGCCGCGGCCAAGTCCTACCAAAAGCTGCTCAGTCACTTTAAGCCCAAGATCCTTCTGGGACTGACCGCTACCCCCGACCGGATGGACGGACAGGATATCTTGCAGTACTTTGACGGCAATATTGCCGCCGAAATGCTGCTTGGTGAAGCCATCGACCGCCAGCTCCTCTGCCCCTTCCAGTATTTCGGGATCACCGACAATGTTGACTACTCCGGCATGAAATGGAGCCGGGGCCAGTACGAGGTCAGTGAGCTGGAAAATGTCTATACGGCTAACGATGCCCGGGCCAAGTTGATTTTGCGCAGCCTGGACAAGTACAGCAACAATTTGGAAGACATCAAGGGCTTAGCTTTCTGCGTCAGCGTCAAGCACGCCGAATTCATGGCCGCCGCCTTCAACCAGGCCGGCATCCCTTCCGCTGCTTTATCTGGCCAGACTGCCCAGGCCGACCGCCAGCAGGCGAAAGAAGATTTGACCTCCGGCAAGCTCAAGTTTATTTTTGTCGTTGACCTCTATAACGAAGGTGTCGACATCCCAGCCGTCAACACCATCCTCTTCCTGCGGCCAACCCAGAGCCCGACCATCTTCCTCCAGCAACTGGGCCGGGGCCTCCGCCTCAGCCCGGGCAAGGATTGCTTGACAGTCCTGAACTTCATCGGCCAGGCCAACCGCCACTATAACTACGAGGCCAAGTTCAAGGCCTTGACCGGACCAGGCCATACCCTGCCATATGAAGTCAAGGAGGGCTTCCCGCATCTGCCAGCAGCCTGCTATCTGGAGCTTGAGCCCGTTGCCAAAAAGTACATCCTGGCCAACCTTGGCCAAAACACGGCTAACAAGAAGGGCCTAATCCAGCGGGTGAAGACTTTTAGCGAAGACACGGGCCTGGAGCTGACCTTGGCCAACTTCCTCAAGGCCTATGACATGAGTCTTTACGACTTCTACCACGCCAGCGGGTCGCGTTCACTTTTTCGTTTGAAAAAATGGGCCGGACTGATTACTGACGACCGGGATGTAGAAAACCAGGTCTACCAGAAGTTCAGCAGCTTTTTCCACATCGATTCCAAAAGGCTCCTGGACTACTGGCTGGCTTACCTGGATGCGCCAAAAGAGGCAAGAAATGAGAATGAACGCTTGATGCTAGGGATGCTCTACTACAGCTTCTACAAGAAAAAGCCGGCCCAACTAGGCTTTAAGGACCTGCATGCAGGGATCGAGGACTTCTTAAAGGAAGACTTCGTCAAAGAAGAATTAATGGAAGTCCTCCGCTACCGGCTGAGCCAGTTGACCGTCTTGCCGGAAGCTAACGAATACCCCTTCACCTGTCCCTTGGAAGTCCACTGCCACTACAATGTCAACCAGATCATGGCCGCTTTTGACTACTTCAACCAGGACCAGTCCCCGGAATTCCGGGAGGGGGTCAAGTACTTCGCTGATAAAAAGACGGATATCTTCCTTATTAATCTGAACAAGAGTGAGAAGGACTTCTCCCCGTCAACCATGTACGAAGACTATGCCATCAATGCCCAGCTTTTCCACTGGCAGAGCCAGAGCCAGGACCGGCCAGCCAGTCCCAAGATCCAGCGCTATATTCACCAGGGCGAAACCGACAATCTGATTTCTCTTTTTGTCAGAGAGTTTAAAAAGCATGGAAATTATACAGCAGCTTACACTTTCTTAGGCAACGCGGATTATGTTTCAAGTACTGGCGAGCGGCCGGTTTCCTTTGTCTGGCACCTGCACCAGGCGATCCCGGCCAGTCTTTTGGCCAAGGCCAACAAGGCGATTGCCCTGTAATTGCTTCAGCCGGGGAAAACATTTTCTGTTATACTAGGTATCAGTTAGGTTTTGCACTTTAGTATAAAAAAGGAGTAAACATTGAGAATTTTAGTTGTCGGTGGGGCCGGCTATATTGGCTCCCACGCTGTTAGACGTTTAGTTGCCGATGGCAACGATGTAGTGGTTTTGGACTCTTTGTTCACTGGCCACAAGGAAGCCATTGACCCAAAGGCCAAGTTTTACCAAGTTGACCTCCTGGATACAGCAGCCGTAGCCAAGGTCTTAAAAGAAGAAAAGATCGAAGCAGTTATGCACTTCGCGGCTTACTCTTTGGTCGGCGAATCAGTCAAGAAGCCGCTGAAGTACTACAAGAACAATGTTTCTGGCATGATCAGCCTGCTGGAAGCCATGGAAGAAACCGGGGTTAAGTACCTGGTCTTCTCATCCAGCGCTGCTACTTACGGCATCCCTGAAAAGCTGCCAATCACTGAAGAAACTCCGCTCAACCCAATCAACCCTTACGGGGAAACCAAGATGATGATGGAAAAGATCATGCACTGGGCTGACAAGGCTAACGGGATCAAGTCCATCGCCCTGCGCTACTTCAACGTGGCGGGGGCTTCCCTGGACGGGTCAATTGGTGAAGACCACCACCCAGAAACCCACTTGATTCCTAACATCATGAAGGCGGCCCTGGCTGGCGGCGGTGACTTTACTATTTTTGGCGACGACTACGACACCAAGGATGGTACTAACGTCCGCGACTACGTGCACGTGGTTGACTTGATCGACGCCCACGTCCTGGCTTTGAAGCACTTGATGGAAACCAACCAAAGCGACGTCTTCAACCTGGGTACGGCCAACGGCTTCTCCAATCTGGAAATCCTGAAGGCAGCCATCAAGGTTACCGGCGTTGACATTCCTTATACTATCGGGCCACGCCGCGGCGGTGACCCGGACTCACTCGTTGCTGACTCAAGCAAGGCCCGGAAGGTCCTGGGCTGGAGTCCGAAGTACGAAAATGTCGACGACATCATTGCCAGCGCTTGGAACTGGCACCAAAAGCATCCTAACGGCTTTAGCAAGTAAGACAAAGAAAAATAGTGGAACTTCCTCAGATGGAAGGTCCACTATTTTTTTGCGCCTATTTGTCATCAAATGTAAGCACCCAATAGCGCGGTATCTATCAACCCCCAGTCAATAGTCATATACTGTTCTTAACAATTGAATACGGAGGAACATGATATTATGACTGAACATCCAATCGTACCGCTCGAGCTGCCGAA
>NZ_CALVGT010000019.1 GCF_944327175.1 uncultured Lactobacillus sp. | reverse complement strand
CTTTTGATTAAGCTGTGTTCTGACAGTCTTATAGCGGGCAATAACATTTCTGATTGCCGACTGTGCCATCTGGCTTTTAAGGCCGAACTGGTCTCTAATTTCATGATAGAGAGCTTTGTTCAGTTTTAATTGCGACAATTCAAAATTGTTGTCAAAGACATACTGTGAGATAAAGTTGCAAGCGTCTTTGTACTTCTCCATAGATTGAGCAAAGGCTTGCGCAGTTTCATCATCAATATTGAGTAATTTTGCTTTGATAGTAATTGATTGTTCCAATGGTTTCACCTCCATTCTTTCAATTAATATTATATCATCTTTGTTTTAGTGAATACAGTAGAAAGGAAAAAGGGCTGAAAGTACAATTCCTCCCCAGATTGAAATCATGGGGTATCCTTGTTTAATCAGCCCTAGGTATATCAATGAATCAACTTTGGCAAAGCAGCCTGCTGCTGATCAACTTAATCGCCTTCGCCCTCTACGGCATCGACAAGGCTAAAGCCAAAAGGCATGCCTGGCGCATCCCCGAACGGACTCTTTTAGCTTGCGGCCTCCTGGCTCCTGCCGGGTCCGGCCTGGGCATGCTGGCCTTTCACCATAAGATCCGCAAGGGCTACTTCTATTTAGCAGTCCTTACCGGCTTTATCCTCTGGGCCGCAATTGGTTACTTTATCTTTACCCTCAACTAAGGCTCTTAAGCATCTTAAAGGCTGTCTCCGTACTGTGGGCCTTGAGCTGGTAAACGCTGGAACCTTTGGCCCAGCTGATTACCGTGTTCAAAGAACCTAGGCTTTCGCCAACATCAACCCGCACGCTGGCCTTCGCCGTTGTATATGGCAGGCCGTATTGCTGGTAGAGCGCGAGCAATTTTCGCGCCGTTGGCAGCGGCTTTTGCCCCTGGACATTGCTGGCGCGGACGACAAAGGACCACTGGCCCTGATTGAACTGCAGATAAGTCGACCCAGCAGCTCCTTCTTCTGTCCCGGTCACATTTCCAGCAATCTTAACAACCGGCAGGCCGGTCTTAGGCTCTTGGTAATTGATCAAGCTGCTTGGATCAGCCACATTTTTGTTTTCCGTTAAAACGGCATATGGCTTTTCACTGACAATCCGGCTGTCGTTTAATGCCAGCGGGTTATTTCCGACGCTGTAGTAGACAACATTCTGGCTGCTTGAGCTGGTGTAGCGGATATTCAAATTGCTGCTGCCCTGGCCTAAGCCGTCAGCCGCCGGCAAAAGCATCCCCGGCAGCTTGACCCTTAATTGACTAGTTAAAGTCCCCATCCGGTTTGCATCTGCCCTTTGACTGCTGGAAGCCGCGGACTTAGAGCTGGCCCGGCTTGAGGACGATTTTGCGGAACTAGACACTGATTTAGCCGCCGACTTAGAGCTAGCCTTACTTTCCGCCTTTTTTTCGCTCTTGGTCTGGCTGGATTGACTGGACTGCTGCTTGCTTTGACCCGCACAACCGGCAAGCAAACTTGCTGCCAGCAGAAGTAGGGCCAAATTTTTCCTGTTCTTCTTCATTTTTTACACTCTTTCTTTATCAATAATTATCCTGCTTTCCACCCCTAATTATAGATCTTGCCAGATCTTTTATAAAGAAATTTCCGTTTTTGTTGGTAAAAAATCGCTTAATTTACCTTCTTTGTCTGAAAAAACTTGTAAAATAATCTTTTCTGGAGTAAAGTTGACGTCAAGCGAGTAAAAGTTTATTTTACTTTTTATTTTTGCCTTGTTTTAGGTAAGTTGTACTTTTAACAAAAGGAAGAAAAAGATGGAAAATGAAGCACTCTTGATCATTGACTATACCAATGACTTCGTAGATGACAAAGGCGCTCTGACCTGCGGGGCACCTGCTCAAGCCTTGGCTGGCCAGATCGTCAGCTTGGCCGACCAGTTTTTAGCTGCTGGCAAGTGGGTCATCCTGCCAACCGACAAGCACTTTAAGGGCAACCCCTACCACCCGGAAACCAAGCTCTTCCCACCCCACAATCTGCCAAATACTTGGGGCCGGGAGTTCTACGGACCCCTGCAAACTTGGTATAATAAACATCAAGACGACGAGCACGTCCTTGTCTTGGACAAGTCACGCTACTCTGCCTTCTGCGCTACCGGCCTGGACCTCTTCTTGCGCGAGCGCAAGGTCAGCCGGGTTCACCTGGCCGGGGTCTGCACGGACATCTGCGTCCTGCATACCGCCATGGATGCCTACAACCATAGCTACGACATTACGGTGCACGAAAAGGCAGTTGCCGCTTTAAACGACGCGGGACAGGAATGGGCACTGAACCACTTCAAGTCCTGCCTGGGCGCTGAAGTCGTCGACTGACATTTACGTTTAAGTTTTTATTTTTACTTTTACCAGTTATATTTTTGAGAAAGCAGATTTTTACACTATGTCTTTATCACACGCGTTAATTACTGACCTGTACGAATTCTCAATGGCAAACGGCTACTTTGAAACCCTGCCAAGAGATACCGAAGCCGTCTTCGACGTCTTTTACCGGACTGTTCCGGACAACGGCAGCTTCGTTGTCTCCGCCGGCCTGGAGCAAGTTGTTGAACAATTGCGGGGCTTTCACTACACCAAGGAAGACATCGACTACTTGAAGTCCCTCAAGCTCTTCAGCGATGAATTCATTTCCTACCTGGAAACCATGACCTTCGACTGCGTCGTTTACGCGATTCCAGAAGGCACCCCGGTCTTCCCGCGGGTGCCAATCCTGACGGTCAAGGGGCCTTTGATTCAATGTCAATTACTGGAAACCTTCGTCCTTAACTTGATCAACCACCAGTCCTTGATCGCCACCAAGTCCCGCCGGATCAACCTGGCCGCGGCTGGCCGGCCAGTCATGGAATTCGGTGCCCGCCGGGCCCAAGGTCCGGACGCTTCCGTTCTGGGCGCCAGAGCTGCCGTTATCGGCGGCTGCGGGTCAACCAGCAACGTCTTGTCAGCAGCCAAGTACAACATCCCGGTTGCCGGCACCATGGCCCACGCCTGGGTTCAAAGCTACCCAACTGAACTTGAAGCCTTTGAAAAGTGGGCGGAAGTCTACCCGGACAACGCCTTGCTTTTGGTCGATACTTACGACGTCTTAACTAGCGGCGTGCCTAACGCCATCAAGGTCTTCAAGGAGCTCCGCGCCAAGGGCCACAAGAAGTTCGGCATCCGGATCGACTCCGGTGACATCGCTAAGTTGTCCCGCAAGGCCCGCAAGATGATGGACGACGCTGGCTTCCCAGAAGCAACCATCACTGCTTCTAACGCCTTGAATGAAAACGTCATCCACTCTCTTCTCCAAGAAGGCGCGCCGCTTGACAGCTTCGGCGTTGGTGAACAATTGATCACCAGCTCCAGCTCACCAGTTCTGAGCGGGGTCTTCAAGCTGGCCGCTTTGAAGATCGGCGACGGGAAATGGCAGCCAAAGATCAAGCTGTCCAACTCCAAGGAAAAGGTCACCCTGCCTGGTGAAAAGAAGGCTTACCGCCTCTACCACAAGGGGACCAAGAACGCCTTCGCGGACGTCATCGCCCTGGCGGATGAAAGCTTGCCAGAAGAATTCATCGGCATTAACATGGACCCGATGATGACTGAAACTGAAGCCAACTTGAAGAACTTCGACGCCGTCCTCTTGACCCAGGTCGTTGTCGGCCCAAAGGCCAAGTCCATCGAAACCGACACCTTCAAGATCCAAAAGCACATGTTCGAAAAGCTGGCTGAACTGCCAGAAGAAACCCAAAGACTGCTTAATCCGGACCGCTACCCGGTCTACCTGACTCCTGCCCTGGCTGACCTGCAAGCCAAGATGATCAAGGACCACAAGCTTAAGTAAGTCACCGCTTTAATTGCATAAACAAAAAACGAAGTTGCTCTACTTGAGCAGCTTCGTTTTCTTTTGCCTACTATTTTATTGTTCAGCCAGTTTTTCTTCCAATTCTGACGTACACATCGGACAGCGGCTGGCTTCGATATCGATCTCGCTCTTGCAGTAAGGGCAGACCTTGGTCGTTGCTTCTTCTTCAACCTCTTCTTCCTTCTTGATCAAGGACCCGGCCCGGTTGAAGGCCTTGATGATCAAGAACAGGACAAAGGCCATCATCAAGAAGTTGATGACCGCGGTCAAGAACTTCCCATAAGCCAGGGTCACCCCAGCAAATTTCAGTGAGAACTGGTCAAAATTCATCCCACCGACCAGCCCTAAAAGAGGACTGATGATGTCGCTGACCAGGGACTTGACGATAGTGGTGAAGGCACCGCCGATGATGATACCGACGGCCATATCCATCACGTTGCCCTTAGAGATAAAGGCCTTGAACTCCCCGAAGAAGCCCTTGGTAGATTCGACAGCCTGCTGGCCGTCTGGCAGATTAATTCGCTTTGGCATTTTTTACTCCCAAATAAAATTTAGCGCTTATATAAATTAGCGAACCAATTATAGCATTCTTAGGGAACAATTAACAGTCATTGTCTTACTTATATTCTGGCAAAACCCAGCGGTCGATTGCTTCAGCTACCGCCCCCTGGTCAAAAGTCTTCTCCGTAATCTTGTCGCAGTCTGCCCGCATTTCCGGGCTGACATTGGCTACCCCGACGCCGGTGCCGGCTGCCTTGATCATGGCCAGGTCGTTGAAGCTGTCCCCGATCGCCATGGTCTCATCCAGCTGATAGCCCAGCTCCTGGCACAGTTTCTTCAAGCCTGCTTCCTTGTTCACCTTGGGCGGGTTGAATTCCAGGTAGCGGTTGGACGAAAAGCTCACCTCACTGACTTTTTCAAAATCCGCTAGGTCCTTCCGCAATTTTTTCAAGCGGGGAAAATCAGTATCGACGTAGAGAATCTTGGCAAAACGGGCCCCGCTGGCCCGCAAGGCCGTTAAGTCCCCGCCCGGCAAAGTCGCGAAATCGGCCCGACCCTGGCAAAAATCGATCTCTTCTTGCGTGAGCTGGTAACCGTAAACCTGATCTTCAGTGTAGATATGCATCCCCAGGCCTAATTCCTGCCCCCGCTTGAAGATTTTCTCAACCAGATCCCCGTCCATCCCGGTAAAGGAAATCAGACGCGGCCCCTTGTTTTCAAAAACCGCCCCGCCGTTGTAACAAATCGTGTACTGGCCGGCCTGGTCTGCCTGGCCCAGTTCTTCCAGAGTCTGCCTTAAAGAGTAAAAACCCCGGCCAGTCGCAGGCACGAACTTGATGCCCAGTTCCTGGCATTTTTTAACAGCCCGCAGATTTTCCTCTACTACCCGGCTGCCCGGCCCTAGCAAGGTCTCATCTAAGTCGCTGGCAATCAGTTTGATCATCATTTTTCCTCCTTGCTCATCTTTTTTCTACCACCATGATAGCGTTTTTAAGAGTAAAAAGAAAACAAAAGTAAAAATGAAAACAAAGAGAAAAAAATAAAAAAGCTGCCTTACCGCAGCTTAATCGGTGATGGTTACCTCACCGGCAATATCCTTGTTAAAGAAGGCCCGGACGTCTTCCAGGTCCATCCCCTGTCCCAGGGCCCACATCAGCTTGGTCACGGCACTTTCACTGGTCATGTCCCGGCCGCTGATCGCCCCTTCCAGCATGGCCGCCCGGCCAACTTCATACTTGGTCAGGTCAGTCCGTTCGTACAAACACTGGCTGCAGGCCACCACGGGTACTCCCCGCTTGATGATCTCGCCAATCGCCTTAACCATGTTCCGCCGCATGTAGTTCATGCCGCCGAGGCCATAGGCTTCGATGACGATCCCCTTGACCCCGCTGTCAACCATGGCGGACAAAACTGCCGGGTCAAAGCCTGGGAAAAGCTTGATCATGGCCACCTGGGTTTCTACCTTGGTATTCAAAGTGCAGATGGCATGCTCGCTTGGCACGTATTCAAAGTCCTTGTGCTTGATGTCGATGCCGTCTGAAGTCACCATGGCCACCGGGTCAACGTTGATGCTCTTAAAGGCGTCAAAGCCAGTCGTCCGGATCTTAACGCAGCGGCAGCCCCGCATGATCTGCCGGTTAAAGGCGATATAAATCCCCGGCTTGCAGGTTGCGGCCGCGGCAAAGGCAACCCGGAGGTTGTCCGGCGCGTCGCTTAAGATGGCCTGCATGGGCACCTGGCTCCCAGTTAAAACGACCGGCAGGTCGATCCCCTGCAGCATAAAGGTGAGCATCGATGCCGTGTAAGCCATGGTGTCAGTCCCGTGGGAAACAACGATACCGTCAAAGCCCCGGCGCAACTTGTAAATCTGTTCGGCGATAAAAGCCCACTCTTCCGGCTGGATATTGGAAGAGTCCAAAGATAAAATGTCCTTGACCTCGACTTCATAAGGCAGGCCGCCCAAAGTATGGAGCAGTTCCGCCCCCGACTGGCCCGGGATTAGGCCTTCTTCTGAAGCCACGGACGCGATCGTCCCCCCAGTCGACAGCAGCAATATTTTCTTATTGGTCATCTTTTTCCTCACATGCTTCCCGATTTTCCTCAGCCAAAAGCTCATACAAACGGTCCAGGTACTTTTCCAGCTGGCTTAGTTCTTGCCGGCTGTAGAGCTGCTCCACCTTTCCCTGCAGCTTGTGCATCCCCTTTTTAGCACTGGCGCAAATCTGCCGGCCTTCATCCGTCAGGCAGACAATCTTCACCCGCTTGTCGCTTTCCGCCAAGTGGCTTCTGACATAGCCCTTACCTTCCAGGCGGCCGACAATCCCGGCCATGGTAGCTTGGGCCACTTCAAAGTGATTTTCCAGCTGCTTTAAAGGCGCCTGCTGGCCCGTGCATTTCTCCAGATAAAACAGGCAGTGAAACTGTGAAAAGGTCAAGCCCAGCTTCTTAAGCTCATAGTTGCCCCTTTTGGCCATCAAATCATTGATCTTCTTGACTCTTAACCCTAAATCCATCGTTTCCTCGGCTCCTAATCTACCAACAATACCTAAGAGCCTATTTTACCATTTTTGCCGGTTAAAAGTACTTTTCCAGCCGCTTGGCCTGGTCGATCTGGTCCCGCAGCTTGCTTAAATCCACCATCGTTTTTCCCTCAAAAGTCACCTATTTTTCTAAGTATTTTTAAAAAAGTACCCTTAGTACTTTACGAGATAAAATGAAAGTATTATCATTAAGATGAAAAAATTACGATTAGGTTGAGCGTCACACCAAACGCTGAACTTTATCTGTGGTAAATTGTTATTGTTATCAGTGTAATTTTTCACATCACAGAGAACGCGAACCAGCCGGTTCGCGTTTTTTGTTTCTCTTTTCTCTGTTCTTTTAAGCTGTCTTGGTCACGTCCACCCAGTCCGTGTAGGCGGAGTATTTTTCCAGAGCCGGGATGGTCAAGCGGACAGCGCTATTGCCTGAGCCAGCTGCCGGGTAGAACCTCGGCATGGCGCTTAAGGGACTCGTCTAGGTAGACTTTGACGCCTGGTTTGACCGCAAAGGGGCAGACCACGCTTGGAGCGTGGCCGATGTAATCTTCCACCTGTTCAAAAGGAATCATCTTGGCCTTCTTGTGGGGGGTGGCCTTGTACGCGACGATTCCATTCGTGATCTTCTGCTACGTCGCCCACCATTTCTATGCCAAACAGCAGGAGAAAAAGCAGACCAACCTTTAACAAGAGCGCCTTCGGGCGCTTTTCTTTTGGTCTGGGAATCGAATCAAATCAAGTCAATCTAATCAAATCAAATCCAATCACGTCATTGACGAGATTGACGAGATTCGCTAAAATATGATTAGATTGAAAGCAGTAAAAAGGAGGCGCGCCATGCTTACGCCAAACGATTCCAGCAGCTTTGAAAACCAACTTTCTCCCCGCCAGGACTTGACCTTTAACTCCCTGCAGGCCCTTTTTGACCAGCAGGGTCTCTCCTTTACCCCGCCGTCCAACCAGTTCGGTATCCTCCAGTTCAGCAATTTCGACCTCCTGGTCTCTGACCAGTGCCCTTACACGATCAAGTGCGCTGTTTTTAAGGGGACGAACCAGGACGAATTCCTGGACCGGCAGGAGTTTACCGGGTCTCTGGCCGCCCAATTCCAGCAGGTCTACGCTTTTTTGGAAAAGCACAACCCGGTAGAGAGCCAGATCAAGGGCCTTTACCGGGAAGACCGGCCGGCCTATCCCAAGCAGGCCTTAAGGGAAGCCCTAATGAACGCAATTATCCACAGGGACTACAGCAATCCAGCCAGCAGCTTGATCAACTTATACACAGACCGGGTGGAATTCATTTCTTTTGGCGGCCTCATGCCCGGGATTACCCTGGAAGACATCCAGCTGGGCCTGTCAGTTTGCCGGAACAAGCGCCTGGCTGACCTCTTTTACCAGCTGAAGCTGGTGGAATCCTACGGAACGGGGTTAGCCAGAATCAAGAGCGCCTACAAGGGCAGCCGGCTAGTGCCCCAGATTTTGGCCGCACCCAGCTCCTTTAAGGTGGTCCTGCCCCATTACCAGGCAGCTGTTAAAGCGGCTCCTAAGCCAGTCAAAAAGGTAGCTGGGCCTGCTCCTAGCCCAGCTCCCAAGCCAAAGGCCCAGGCAACTGGCAATGAAGAAGCCGTTTTGGCTTTTGGCAAAGAGCATGGGGAATTTATCAGAAGCGATATTGAAGAGCTCTTAGGGGTCAGCCCGGCTACGGCGACCCGGCTCTTGCGGCAGATGGAAAACAGCGGCTTGGTTCTCAAACGGGGCAAGGCCAAGGCCATCCGCTACCGGATCAGCGAAAATTCATAAGCAAACAGTTCAGTTCCTGCCTAAACGTGCTAACATAGGTAGGGACTTTTTTCATCCAAAAAATTACAATCCAATAGAAATCTGGCAATAATCATGCAACAATTTACTCCGATTCTTTTAGGCAGCGACATCAACGTATACGGGATGGCCCGGTCCTTCCACGAGGCTTACGGGATCAAGGTCCAGGCCTGGGGCGCGTCCACTTTAGCCCCGACCCGGTATTCAAAGATCGTTGACATCGAGGTGCACCCGGGCTTTACTGAAGACCCGGAATTTATCAAGGTCATGCGCGAGAAGATCAAGGAATACAAGAAGCACCCGGAACCGGTGATCTTGATCTCCTGCGGGGATGGTTACTCAGAACTTTTGGCCAAGCACAAGCAGGAACTGGAAGAGGCCTTCATCGTTCCTTATATCGACTATGACCTTTTGGAAAAGCTGATCTCTAAGGAGGGCTTCTACGAGGTCTGTGAAGAATACGGCCTGCCTTACCCGAAGACCAAGATCATCACTATGGCCGCTTACAAAGACGGTTCTTACGCCGACGTGCCTTTCCCCTTCCCAGTCGCTTTAAAGCCGGAGGACCCGGTTTCCTGGCTGGACGTGCAGTTTGAAGGGCGGAAGAAGGCTTTTGTCATTAAAGACCTGGCTGAATTCAAGGATATTGTAAGCAAGATCTACACGAACGGCTATAAAGCGGACTTGATTTTGCAAGACTTCATCCCGGGCGATGACTCCAACATGCGGGTCTTGAACGCTTATGTGGATAAGAATCACAAGGTCAAAATGATGTGCCTGGGCCACCCCCTCTTGGAAGACCCGGACCCGATTGCCATCGGCAACTACATGGTGATCGCGCCGGACTATGACGAGAAACTCTACCAGACTGTCCAGGCCTTTTTGGAAAAAATCAACTACACGGGCATGGCCAACTTTGACATCAAGTACGACGTCCGCGACGGCCAGTACAAGTTCTTTGAGATCAACCTCCGCCAAGGCCGGTCCAGCTTCTATGTCACTTTGAACGGCTATAACCTGGCCAAGTGGTACGTGGAAGACTATGTGGAAGACTCACTTAAGGACCAGCCGGTTGTTTACGGCAACCAGAACCCGGCCAAGCATAAGCTCTGGTTAGGCGTGCCGGCCAAGATTTTTGAACAATACGCGGTCGACTCCCTGGCCAAAAAGGAAGCCTTGGCGCTTCTCCGGGCCGGCAAGGTAGGCACCACGGTCTTCTATAAGCCGGACATGAACGTCAAGCGCTGGCTCTTGATGAAGCACATGTACCACAACTACTACAAGGATTACCAGAAGTACTTCAAGGTTAATAAAGAGCAGTACTTCGAAAAGCAGAAATAAGAGACATAAACTTATGCACAGCAAAAAGAGGAAGCTCACGGGAGTTTCCTCTTTTTTGCGTACTATTTTTCTGTCCTGTTTAAAAGTTGTGGATAATCCGCAAGCAGATGTGCAGGGCTTTTGCTTGGGAAGCCTGCCCCCAATCGCGATCATCATGTGCCTCCACGTTAGCCAGGGAATCAGCCGTATAGAGGAGCTGGCCGAATTCAGCACCCCGTTTAGCGGCAACAGCGGCCATTGAGGCGCACTCCATCTCTACCACCTGGCAGCCTTCCTCACGCCGGTATTCGACCATGTCCTGGGTTTCCCGGAAAAAGCCGTCAGTCGTCCAGGCCGTGCAGTGCTCAAACGGCAACCCCTGCTCTTTTAAGCCTTGGCCGATTTTTTCAACAGCTACTGGATCAAGGTCCACATAGCGGCTGGCTGGCAGGTACTTGTAGGAAGTGCCTTCGTCTCGTAAAGCCCGGGTCGGGATCAAGAAGTCGTTCTCCTTGATGTCCACCAAGGTCCCGCAGGAGCCAACAGCCAGAAACTTCCGGCAGCCAAGGGCGATCAAGGCATCCATAAACTGGGCGGCGGCAGGACCACCTAATGGTGCCCGGCATAAGCACAGCTGCTCGCCTTGGTTCTTAATAATGTAGATCGGCCGCAGGCGGTCAATCGTAATAAAGTGGTCAGCCACTGTCGCGTTAACCTGCTCGGCATACTTATCGACTTCGTCCCCTAAGAAGGCAAAGAGGCATTTTTCCGGCAGCCTTACGCCTTCATTATCATGGCCCGGCTTCAGAACTTCCTGGGAAACCGGATCATATTCCAAAATCGGCAATTCGTTTTTCTCGATCATAATCTAGTCCTTTCCAGTTTAAGCAAGTTAAAGTATAGCAAATTACTACTCCCCTGAACAAAAGAAAAGGAGTCAGTTCCGGTTTGGAACTGGCTCCTTTTAGATGCAGAGAATTATATGGGATAGTGTGATTTAAGCGTGGAATTCGATTACTACGCAGACCATAGCATTGCTGCCGCTGCCGTAGTGGCCTACGCCGATGTAGGCGGTGTGGTTGCCAGAGTCGACCATCATCGTGTAGTGTTCATAAGTACCGCTGATGTTGGTGATGTTCTTTCTGGTCTTCTTAACGACGATGGCTTGATAGTCATCCTTTTCAGCCTGCATGTTTTCAGTGAAAGTGCTGGCCAAGCTGAACTTCATTTCAGCCGTAGCGTTGCCTCTTTGCGCGTTGTAGTAGCAAGCGTGCAGGGTTTCGCCGCCGTGATAGATGATCTTGCCGTTAACGATTGGGTAGGTGTTGAGGTAGCGTGGCAGGGAGCTGTAGCCGGAGTGGTCGTAAGTCCTGGTAGTAACGTACTGCTTTGCCTTTTCAGTAGCCCGCTTGTCAAGAACGGCGTTGTACTTGGAGCTCATCTTGACTGCCTTGACCCCGGCCTTAGCCCGGAAGCTGTTGACTACGTTCAGGGCTGCTTGACGGAGTTGGCTTTGGCTGCTCAGGCTGTTGTCAGTGCTGGCCTTAACAGCTGCCTTCTTGGTGTTGTTAGCCTTGTAGGTGATTTTAACCGTCTTGTTCTTGGTCTTTGAGGTTACCTTGGCTGCCTTGACAGTCTTGGTACGGGCCTTGTAGCCGGCAGCCTTAGGAGCCTTGTAGGACTTCCATCTGGAAGTAGTCCACTTGCGGCCCTTCTTCTTTAAAGTAGCGGTTTGCTTAACCCGGGTGTACTTGCCTGGCTTGTAAACCTTGATGGTCCGGGTAACCTTCTTGGTAGTGGTCTTAGCGTAAACCGGATTCGTGGTCGTGGTTGCCAGCCCGAGGAGGGCTGCCAGAGCTGCTAAAACTGTGATTTGCTTTCTCATAATAGATCACCTATTCGCCTTTAATTTCTGCTATTAGTTGTCTCTTATCTTTCAACTAGAATTATAGCAGGGTTTTAAGGGGAAAGTTATAGTTTCTCGGCAATTATTATAAGTTTTTGCTTATTGGTAGGAAAAGAAGCTCTTTTGTGTCATTGCGCAAAATGCCTATAACCGTTGATTTATCAAGGCTTAGACCGGCCCATTTGCCCAATCTCTCTAAAATGTTGATATAAAGCCAATATGAAAGGATGCATGATTTATTTTTGAATATTTCTAATTAGTTTAAACTTATCAAAAATATAGTGATTAACCTAGAATCATTTTTCACCCTTAAACTTGCGCAGCATTCCTATAACCATAATCTTAAAATAAGCATTTGCAGATTGACTAAAACTATTAGTTAAGTATTATTATATAAAACTAATATAATAAATAGGATACAGCATTTTCCAATTATATAAAAGTTATTATTGCAATTTGCTGCCGCTTTCTTTTGGCAAAAAACAGGCAGCTGCTTATTTTATTAAGTAACAGCCTGTGGCAAATATTTTTTGCAATTAAAAAGTCGCCTAACCTTAGCGTAAGTACCCAATAGCAGAGTATATTAAAATCCCATCCTAGCAATGCTAAGATGGGATTAATCAGTTTATGGGACTTTATTTACAGTGGAGCTGGACATTCTCAGCCCATGGTAAATAGGCTTACAGACGTTGAGTGTCTAATAATGACAGCTCATTGGGCAATTTGTCCAGAAGATAGTTGATATATTTGAATTGATCCAAGCCATTTTGCTTGGCAGTTTCGAGTATGCTCATAATAATTGCCATGGAT
>NZ_CALVGT010000018.1 GCF_944327175.1 uncultured Lactobacillus sp. | reverse complement strand
CGTTTGATATTGATGATGTTGTGGTTGACTAAATTATATCAAGCGAACAAAGGGCTTGTGCTTTTTTATTGGCTAAACTATTGAATTTTCAAGGTACAAGCCCACTTTTGCAAGTGGGAAGTTTAAGTTATTAAAAACCCCGACATTTCTGAAGCGGATTTAAAATTAATACAGAAAAATACAGGAAATGAAACTATTAAACAATTAGCAACTGAAAAGTTGCAACATCTTAATAGTCAGTCCATCCAAGAGAGTTTGAATTCGTATCGCAGATTACATGATGCGAGAGGTTGGGCAGCTTCCATAGCGAGAGGACAAAGTCTTAATGACCTAAAATACAGATATAAGAATGCTACCCCTGATGAGAAAGCTAAAATTCGGGATATTTTACATAATGCTAATTAATCTGATGGGACACTCAAAAAAGAAATGCCTTGATATTAGCAAATAAATATTATAAAATTAAACTAACAATTAAATCACGTGTTATATCAAGAGCTAGTGAGTGATTACACACTTTGACCTAGCAGCAACCTGCCGACCGGTAAGGTGCTCCACTGTAAATGGATATACGTCACTTAACCGTGTTCGTATATCGAGCACGGTTTTTTTTGTGGCAAAGTCCCAGTGACGTTAAACAGGAGGAACAGATGTCAAGTATACTAGATGATCAACTACGATTAATGGCTTTAAAGCAATACGGGTTAATTAAATCAATTAAAACACCCGACATTTCTGAAGAGGATTTAAGATTAATACTGAAAAATACAGAAAATAAAACTATTAAACAATTAGCAGCTGAAAAGCTACTTAAAAAAACCAACCTTTATACAGTGGATTTAGAATTAATACTGAAAAGTACAGAAAATGAAACTATTAAACAATTAGCAACTGAAAAGCTACAATATCTTAATTCGCATCCCAGATTAGGTGTGGCAGCTTCCATAGCGAGAGCACAAAGGTTGGGCAGGTTCCATAGCGAGAGCACAAAGGATTAATGGCCTGAAATACAGATATAAGGTCCTGATGAAAAAGTTAAAATTCGGGATATTTTACATAATGCTAATTAATCTGATGGGACACTCAAAATGGTCCTGGATGAATGCCTACCGGAACCGCTACGGGCTGATCCGCGACGACATTCACACCCAGAAGAAGACTTTGAAGAAGTCCGCCTACTGGTACCGGAAGCTGAGCGATACTAACGAACTAGATGCTGATTAAGAAAGCGCATCGACAAGCTTTGCCGAAAAGTTTACAATGAAAGCGGTAAAGAAAAAGTTTTTCAAGGAGAATCAAAAGAGATGGCAGAACCATTATTTTTGGAACCAGTTTTTCATGAAAAAATCTGGGGCGGTACTGGCTTAAAAGACGAATTTGGCTACCAGATTCCCAGCGACCACACCGGTGAAGCCTGGGCAATTTCCGCCCACCC
The DNA here is from genome assembly GCF_944327175.1 of uncultured Lactobacillus sp. Taxonomy (GTDB): domain Bacteria; phylum Bacillota; class Bacilli; order Lactobacillales; family Lactobacillaceae; genus Lactobacillus. The sequence goes on along the minus strand of NZ_CALVGT010000018.1, from coordinate 2,312 downwards.
GCATGGCCCGGCAACGATCAAGAACGGCCCTTACAAGGGGATGAAGCTGAACGAGCTTTGGGACCAGCACCGGGAACTTTTCGGCAACGCTAAAGGAGATGTCTTCCCGCTTCTGACCAAGATTTTGGATGCAAACCAGGACCTGTCCGTTCAAGTGCACCCTGACAATGAATACGCCAGAATCCATGAAGGGGAACTGGGTAAGACTGAATCCTGGTACGTGATCAAGGCCAAGCCAGGCGCCAAGCTCTACTACGGCCACAATGCCCAGACCCGGGAAGAATTCACTGAAATGGTGAAAAACGGGGAATGGAAGAAGCTCTTGCGGACCGTCCCGGTGCATGAAGGGGACTTCTTCTACGTGCCACATGGCATGGTGCACGCTGTCGGCAGCGGCATCATGGTTTTGGAAACCCAGCAGTCCAGCGACACCACCTACCGGATGTACGACTTCGACCGGGTGGACAAGAAGACCGGCAAGCTGCGCGAGCTCCACTTGCAGCAGTCAATCGACACGGTGCAAGTGCCGTTTGAGATGCCAAAGCTAAACCATGAAGAATGGGATGTTGGTGACGTTCACGTGACCCAGTTCGTGATGGCGGAATACTTCGGCGTCTTCAAGCTGGATGTTCACGGCAAGGGCGACTTTGAGATCAAGGATGGCAAGTACTGCTTGCTGTCAGTCTTGGACGGATCTTGCGATTTGACGGTTGACGGGCAGACTTACCCGTTGAAAAAAGGTGATCATCTGATTTTGCCAACGACGATTTCCTGTTATACTTTAGATGGTCAAGCTACGATTATCGCTTCCAAACCAGGCGATGAAGCTTAAAAGACAAAATCGAGAGTTAACAGAAGCATAGGTGAGAATATGACAGATACTTTTGTAGGCAGTATTGAAGCCGGTGGCACCAAGTTTATTTTAGGTGTGCAAAACGTGGAAACTGGGGAAACCACTGCAACCAAGCGGGTGCCAACCACGACTCCGGCGGAAACTCTGGAAGCCTGCCGGGACTTCTTCAAGGAGAACCCGGTCAAGGCTATCGGGATCGGTTCTTTTGGCCCGATCGACATCGACCCGAAGTCAGCAACTTTTGGCTACATTTCCAAGACCCCAAAGGCTGGCTGGTCAAATACTGAACTGAAGGGCTACTTTGAAAAGGAACTGGGCGTGCCAGCCGTTTTGACGACTGACGTCAACGCTTCCTGCTACGGGGAATACATTGCCCGCGGCCGGGATAATGAAAAGACCTACCTTTACATCACCATCGGGACTGGCGTTGGGGCTGGTGCCATCCAGCAAGGCCACTTCATCGGCTACACCAACCACTCAGAAATGGGCCACATGCGCATTCCTAAGCGGGCGGACGACAAGTATGAAGGCGGTTGTCCTTTCCACCACGACGCCTGTGGGGAAGGCTTGACGGCTGGTCCGACGATCAAGGGCAGAACCGGGATTCCTGGGGAAGACCTGGACCGCAGCCACCCAGTCTTTGACTTGATTTCCTACTACGTGGCTGAGATGCTCTACAACATCTACTTGACCATCCGGCCAGATGTCATGGTTGTCGGCGGGTCAGTCTTGAACGAAGGCGACATGCCAACGGTCAGAAAGTACTTCGCGGAAATGAACAACGACTACGTTGCCCTGCCGCACCTGGACGAACTGATCGTGCGGCCGATCGTTGCCAACAACGGTTCAGCTACCTTGGGCTGCTTTGAAATGGCCAAGGACCTGCTTAAGTAAAAAGCGAAAAAAGATAATAGCACTAAAAAACCAGCTCAAGCGACAGCTTGGGCTGGTTTTATTATGGATTTCATTGCTAGGCAGGATGCGGTTCATCAGCAGGGTCCGGGTCCCATCTAAAAAGAGGCATAATTACGCAGAAATACTACGAGACAGCGTAGGCAAATGCTCTAGTAATTTGCATGGCTTGCTCCCTATAAAATACGATATGTTCCTTAATTAATATAATAACTTATTTGCCTTAACAAAAGGGATGGCAGGGCCCAAAATGATTGATTAAAAATTTAGATGTTAGCGCTTTTAATTCACGTGGGAGTATGTTATATTTTTAACTTGGAATAGATGTCCTCAATTCTTCATAATATAAGGGCTATCCACAGTTAATCAGGATGTTGTCAATGGTAACCCCTTACTGAAGTAAGGGGCTTGAAGCGCAAGCTTTAGGTCTCTTATCTTTAGCAGGGAAGCTGGAGAAATCCGGCTTTCATTGTCTAGACTAAGCTATCCAATCGGCTTCGGCTGACTGGATAGAGGAACTACGTTATCCATGTCATCACACCCAAGG